>NZ_JBFRDO010000001.1:0-425337 GCF_052113825.1 Paenarthrobacter sp. TAF1 | reverse complement strand
TACTGAGCCCGCTCGGTACCCTGCTCAGCGATCAACGCATCAAGGGACTCAATCCACTCCGCGGTCTCTTCCGGATCACGATCAGGCAGCTGGGCAGTCAACCCGCTGAGGATGTGTGAGGTCTCTTCTCCTGCAGCCACGTCCAACCTTCCTTTAGGCGCATGCATCGGCGCCTCAGGTCTGGCAGGGTGACTGCCCGTCGTGAACGCGTCGTGTGCGACATCTCGGTTTCAACAGCCCGGTCGGATGCGCCGGGCAGGTCTTGTGAGCGCTTGGCTGCCCAGTAGAATTCTGCGGGGCGATCGCCCTGCAGCCAGAGCGCTCATGGCCACTCTAGCTTTCGCGGCGCTGCTATGCGTAGCCGCAGCCCCCGCAGGGCGTTGTATGTCACATCTGAACGGCTTCCGTGACGTAAAGCACGCATGTGCCACGGGCCCGAAACACCCCAGGTGGTGCGGAATGTGCCCCGGTGCAGGGAGAATGGCTTGAAGCAGGCGCCCAAAGGGTGTTGGCTGTTAGTAATGGAAGTCACTTCAAAAGGAGGAAACGTGAGCGAGGCCGACGCCGCCACATCGGTAAATGTGGCGGAACGAATGGGTTTCAAAGATGGGGATCTGATTCAGGAGCGCGGCTACGACGATGACGTCGACTTCGACTTGCGTGATGATATTGAAGATGTCACCGGCTCGGAATTGCTCGATGAAGACGATCATGACGTCGTTGATGCGGTCATCTTCTGGTGGCGCGACGGCGACGGTGACCTCGTTGACGGGCTCATGGATTCGCTCACTACGCTGAAGGAAGGCGGAGTTGTCTGGGTACTGACGCCCAAGTCAGGAAGGGATAACTACGTGTCTCCGGCCGATATCCAGGACGCAGCCCCTACTTCGGGACTTCACCTGACTACCTCCGCCGGGGTATCCAAAGACTGGAGCGCCACACGGCTGGTGCCCAAGAAGAACAAATGACGGAAGTCCAGCAGGCACCTGCTGCGGTCCAGGGCCCCCGTGCAGGTGAGCCTGCACCTGATTTCGAACTTCTGAACCAACACGGTGAGCCTGTCCGGTTGTCGGACTATCGCGGCCGAAACGTCGTCGTTGTCTTTTTCCCTTTTGCCTTCTCAGGCATCTGCACCGGCGAGTTGTGTGAGATCCGCGACAACATTGCGCAGTTCAACGACGCTGATGCAACAGTGCTGGCAATTTCCGTCGACAGCAAATTCGCTCAACGGGCCTACGCCGAACATGAGGGCTTCGAGTTCGATCTCCTGGCGGACTTCTGGCCGCATGGAGCTGTTGCCCGGGATTACGGAGTCTTCGATGAAGCCAGCGGAATGGCCCTGCGGGGAACCTTCATCATCGATGCGGCGGGCGTTATCCGTTACGTCGTGGTCAATCCGCGGGGCCAGGCGAGGGACTTCAACGAGTACCGGAGGGCCCTATCGGCCTTGGTGGAACAACAGCCATGAGCAACCGGGGGCCAGGCGTGGGGATGACGGGGTTCGCCAGCATGGCACCTGCGGCCGCAGTGCAGCTTGAACCCTCGGAGCTGGAAGCCCTGGATCCGGCGGTGCGCGTCCTGCAGGGCCAGCGCCTGGCTGTCCTCACGGGAGCCGGATTGAGTACCGACTCCGGGATACCGGATTACCGGGGACCGGGTTCTGCGCCACGAAACCCCATGACCTACCAGGAGTTCATCGGGAGCGAGGCGAACAGGAGGCGTTACTGGGCCCGCAACCACATCGGCTGGTCCCACCTCCGGCATGCCGACCCCAACGCCGGCCATGCCGCCGTCGCTCTGATGGAACGGCGAGGCCTCCTGACGGGGCTCATCACCCAGAACGTGGACAGGCTCCACGAGGATGCCGGAAGCGTCAACGTGGTGGATCTGCACGGGCGCTTTGACCAGGTGATCTGTCTTTCCCACGGACACACCTTCAGCAGGCAGCTGATCGCGGCCATCCTGGATGAGATCAACCCGGGCTTCGTTGAAGCTGCTGTGGAGTCCGGCCTGGTGGAGATGGCGCCGGACGCCGATGCCACGGTGGAAGACCCCGAACTCATCACGTCGTTTGTCATGGCAGTGTGCCCGATCTGCGGCGGAATCCTGAAGCCTGATTTCGTGTACTTCGGGGAGAACGTCCCCAGGGACCGCGTAGCCCGTGCCTACGGCATGGTCGATGACGCGGAAGCTCTGTTGGTTGCAGGCTCGTCGCTGACGGTGCAGAGTGGCCTGAGGTTCGTCCGCCATGCGTCAAAAGCGGGCAAGCCGGTGGTCATCATCAACAGGGGGATCACCCGCGGGGACGAACTTGCTTCAGTGAAACTTGAGCTGGGCGTCAGCGGTGCATTGGACTACCTTGCGCGGGCTTTGCCTGATCTTCCGGCCGTTCCAGACTCGATTGGTGTTTCCGGCAGTTGATCATGTAGAGTCATTGTTCGTTGGTTGAAGCGCTGAGGAAGTCAGAGGCTGCTGAAACCGCAATATGGGTCTTTAGCTCAGCTGGTAGAGCGCCACGTTTACACCGTGGATGTCATCGGTTCGATCCCGGTAGGACCCACCAGGAAGCCCCGTCACTCACGGCCGCAAGGTTCGAGAGGGCGGGGCTTTTTCGTACTCAATTCACGTTGTTGTTTCACGCCCGGAGCCTTTGTCCCCTCGGCGCCTTTATCCTCCCTGCGCCTTTGTCCCCTCGGTGCCGTCACTTGAGTCTGGTGATCTGCCGTCAGTGCTTCCTTCCGCCGGTAGCGCCCTCTCATTGTCGTAGCCTCCTCCTACGGTTGACTCCATGGAGCACGTTTACATCCGCACAACCGCCCAAGGCGAGCCGGCCGCCGTCGTGAGAGGAGGCCGGGAGTGGAAGATCGCAGTGGAGCCCGTCCGATGGTTCGAAAGGGTTGCCTGGTGGGAGGTATCGAAGCGGATGCCGCGCGGAACCGGCCGCGTGGATGTTGAGGTCCTGCAGGTCCAGGTGCGCTTGGGGAACAACGCCCGTTCCGCTCTCGCCACGTGGCAACTGGTGCGCGATGGATCAGGAGGGGGCTGGTGCCTTCGGGGTGAGGACGCCGCGGCAGCATAGGGAGCCTGTGCCGGCAATCAGCAGCAGACAGGAAATGGATGAGCTCTCCACCGCGACTATTGGGGGATGCCGCGGTGGAGAGCTCGAAAATGAATATACAGCCAACTTTTGGGTTTGGAAAGCCGGACAGGTCAGCGACACCTGCTTGCCACTATGATGGGTATTGTTCAGCAGATTGAACACTGAGTTGCAATGACGAAGGAGAATCATGGCCGATTCCCGCACCACCCGCTCCGAAGGGTTGGGCGCTTCGTCGCCGGCCCCCGCCGTCACGCGCGCCGCCGCTGTCCTGGAAGCCCTGGCTGATTCCCCTTCCGGCCGCTTGACCCTCAGCGATTTGTCCCGTGAGCTGGGCATACCGAAGTCATCAACATCGAACCTGCTGCTGGCGCTCGAGGAAGCGCGCCTCATCACCAGGCAGGGCGCAGATTTTGCGCTCGGGCGGAAGCTGGTGGAACTCGGAGCTGCGTACCTCAGCCGCCTCGACGAAGTGCAGGAGTTCTACAAGTACTGCGAGCAGGCTCCAACGCTCTCCGGCGAAACGGTCCGCATTGCGATGCTCGACGGCGACCACGTCATCTACCTGGCGCGTTACGAAGGGCATCCCGCCGTGCGGTTGACGTCCAATATCGGTGACAAGATGCCGGTCTCGCTGTGCAGTGTGGGCAAGGCGTTGCTGGCACAGCTGCATGACCACGACATCGAGGCCATGTTCCCGGACGGTATGGAATTGCCCACGATGACTGCCAACTCACTCCGGACGGCCGAGGAACTCAAGGCCCAGATCGCCACCATCCGCCAGCAAGGCTTTGCTTTCGAGGATGAGGAGTCCACGGTAGGTGTCGTTTGCCTGGCCGTCCCTGTACCCACCCACGGCGCGCATGGGCCCAGCCTTGGTCTCTCGGTGACCGCATTGAAGGCCACATATTCGGAAGAGCAGGGAGCTCTCATGGTGAAAGAGCTCAAGGAGTTGGCGCGTTCGCTGGGCAACCCCATGGGCTGATTTTCATAAATCTGATTTTAACCTTGGCATTGCGTTCAGCAAGCTGTACTCTGTTCATCATAGTGATCTTGGCGGTGATGCCATCACTATCTCACTGGGCCAACGGGGGCCCGGGGTGATTTTGAGGGAGTGCTTGTGACAACTCGTACTAAGACAAACTTCGCGGCGGAAGCTGACGAGGCCGTCGTTGAACCGGAGCAGCTCCGGCGGGCGACGCTGGCCAGTTCCGTGGGCTCCGCCCTGGAATACTACGATTTCTACATCTACGGCCTCGCTTCGGCGCTGATCTTCGGGCCACTGTTCTTCTCGCCGCTCGGTCCGGACGGGGCATTGATCGCTTCCTTTGCCACGTATGGAGTCGGATTTGCTGCCCGTCCCTTCGGCGGCTTGATCTTCGGCTACATCGGTGACCGGTTCGGCCGCAAGATGGTCCTGATCCTGACGATTGCCTTGATGGGCACGGCAAGCTTCGCCATTGGCCTCCTGCCGACCTATGAGCAGGCCGGGATGCTGGGTGCGGTGCTGCTCGTGACCCTGCGTATCATTCAGGGGCTCGGTGCCGGTGCCGAGCAGGCCGGCGCAACCACGCTGATTTCCGAAGTCGCGCCGCGTCGTCGTCGTGGTTTCTTCGCTTCCTTGCCGTTCGTCGGCATTCAGCTCGGTACCCTGCTTGGCGCCGGCACGTTCGCGCTGATCACCATGGCGGACAAGTCGGTCCTGCAGGGCTGGTTGTGGCGGGTACCGTTCCTCGCCAGCTTCATCCTGATCGTGATTGCCATCTTCATCCGGCTCAAGCTCAAGGAAACTCCTGCCTTCCAGGAACTCGAAAAGCACAAGAACGTAGTCAAGAACCCCATTGGCGCTTTGTGGAAGCACTCCAAGAAGAACGTGTTGATCGGCATTGGCCTCCGTATGGGCGAAAACGGGAACTCGTCAATCTACTCTGCCCTGCTTGTCTCGTTCATGAGCATGCCCGCGGGAGTCTTCGCGGGCAACAACTCCATCGGTCCTGTCGGTCTGTTGATCGCCGCTGGATTCGCAGCAGTCATGGTGGTGACCTTCGGTGCGTTGTCCGACAGGTACGGTCGTGTTCCGGTTTACCGCTACGGCGCGTTGTTCCAGGCGATCATTGCCGTACCCGCCTTCTACCTGGTCACACTGGGCAACGTCACCTTGGTATGGGTGGTCATGGCCGTGGGAATCGCCATCGGCGTCCAGTCGATGCTTGGTCCGCAGTGCCCCCTCCTGCCTGAACTGTTCGGATCGCAGTACCGGTTCACCGGTGTGGCCATGAGCCGTGAAATTTCAGCCGTCCTCGCCGGTGGCCTTGCGCCGCTGCTCGGAGCGCTGATGCTGGCCGCCACCAACCACTCCTGGCTGGTACTCGCCATCTACTCCTTGGTCCTCGCGCTCATCTCCTTCGTGACCACCTTCTTCACCCCCGAGACGGCAGGCCGCGACCTCGTCAGCACGGAAGACGCCAAGTAGTCGCCGAAACCGCTGCTACAACATGCCTCAGGACGGCGTCCCTCCACAGGAGGGGCGCCGTCCTGTTTTCTTTGCGGCGTCCAACCCCGGAGTGCTGGAAATTCGCGGACCGCGGTGCAGAATTGGTGCAGCGATAGAGGAGCGTGTCCATGACGGCAACCAAGGGCGTGGCATCGCCGGAAAGCCCCGGCCAAATCCGGGGCTCCAGAGGCACCAGATTTCGGCCCGAGATCCAGGGGCTCCGTTCACTGGCCGTGCTCATGGTGGTGTCGTATCACATCTGGTTTGGCAGGGTTTCGGGAGGCGTGGACGTCTTCCTGCTGATTTCGGCTTTCCTGATGACCCTCCAGTTCGTCAGTCGGTATGAGGAGTCCCGGCCGGTGTCGCTGGTCCGGCACTGGCTGCACCTGTTCTGGCGGCTGCTTCCCGCCGTCGTCGTAGTGCTGACGGGTACATTGGCAGCAACGTTCGTTATCGTCCCCCGGACGAGGTGGACTGAGATCGTCAACCAGGCCTGGGCTTCCCTGTTCTACGTACAGAACTGGCTGCTGCAAAAGCAGGTGGTCAATTACTACGCCGCTGACCACAGCCTGGCGAGCCCCATGCAACACTTCTGGTCGTTGTCCATCCAGGGGCAGGTCTTCATCCTCTGGCCGGCGATCTTCGTCACTACCGCGTTGGTGTGCCGGAGGTTCGGCTTGCGATACCGGTCAATGTTGCTGGGAATCTTCGGGCTGATCTTCGTCGCGTCGCTGAGCTACTCGATCTACTTCACCAGCGCTCACCAGGAACTGGCCTACTTCGACAGTCTTGCCCGGCTGTGGGAGTTTGCGCTGGGTACCCTGGTTGCCCTGCTGCTTCCCTTCCTGCGCCCAGGGCGTGGCCTGGGTACCGTACTGGGTTGGGTGGGAGTTGCTGCGATGCTCAGTTGCGGTGTGCTCCTCCAGGTCCGCTCGGCGTTCCCGGGTTTCGTGGCGCTGTGGCCCACCCTCGCGGCTGTGGCTGTCATCGTGGCAGGACAGACGGGAAGCCGTTTCGGGGTGGACCGTATTCTTTCCTCCAGGTTGCTGGTGGGGCTCGGGTCTACCTCGTATGCCCTGTACCTGTGGCACTGGCCGCTGTTGGTCATCACCCTTGTGTGGATCGCCGAAGCCCACGCGGACGCACTGACGGGCGCGGCGATCGTGGGTGTTTCGTTGCTGCTGGCCTACCTCACCACCAGGTTCGTGGAGCAGCCGCTGCGGTCATGGCGCTGGCCGGAGGCAAAGCGTCGCCGTCTGGCCGTAGCGGTATTGGTTTGCCTTGCTGTGGGAGCGACGCCGATGACGGTGTTCGGGTTCCAGCAGCAGCAAGAGAAGAACGCCATTGCCGGCCAGGACATGGATGACAACCCGGGCGCAAGGGCGTTGCTGCCAGGCTATGTCAACCGGGTGGGCAAGGACGCCAGGACGCTCCCGACGCCTGAGCAGCTTCCGGCGGACTGGGGCAAGCTTGACGGCCCCTGTACCGGGGAGCTGCGTCCCCAGGACCCGGTCCTGTTCGCGGAGTGCCAGCAGAACGACGTCGGCGCGGATGCCGCCAAGACCATCTTCGTTGTCGGGCAGTCACATTCCCTGCAGTGGCTCGGCGCCATCGGCCCCATGGCGAAAGAGCGCAACTGGCGGGTGCAGGCCATTACGTTTGGAGCCTGTCCATTCATGACTCAGACGGACGAGGTTGGCGACGAATGCAATGCCTTCAACCGGAATGTCCGCGAACACATTCGGCGCTACCGCCCGGATGCTGTTTTCCTTGTCGGGACCGCGGCTGTCCCGGATTCTCCGGATGAGGACCTTACGTGGGGACTTGATGAACTGGTGGGGGAGATCACCGATCAAGGTGTGGAGGTCATCGCCATGCGGGACAACCCACGGTTCTCCTTCAGCCCCAGCGAATGCGCCATGGCTTCGGGCGTCGACGATCCCCGTTGCCGTCCCGCCCTGTCCTCTGTGCTGGCCGCCGACAATCCGCTGGATCAGTTGGAAGGAAACTTCACCGGCCTGTCCATCCTGGATATGACCGACCTGATCTGTGATGGTGCCAGCTGTCCGGGGATCATTGGCAACGTCTACGTGTACCTGGACGACAACCACCTCTCGAGCACATACACCAGGAGCATGGCCGATGCATTGTCCGAGAGGTGGCTCAGCGCCACAGGTTGGTAGTCCGGTTTAGTAGAAGTGGACCGGGTCCACCAGGTGGGGGAGTTCGCCACCGTCCAGGAAGATGCGCAGGTTGTTGCGGAATCGTTCGGCGATGAGCCTGTTTTCCGCCGCGCTCAATGCCGAGGTGTGCGGCGACACCAGGACCTTGGGGTGGTTCCACAAAGGGCTGTCCTGAGGCAAGGGCTCCACTGCAAACACGTCCAGGCATGCGTATCCAACCTGTCCGTTGTCCAGTGCCGCGAGCAAGGCCTCCTCGTCCACTACCGTGCCGCGCCCCACGTTGACGAAAACTGTTCCTGGCCTCATGGCAGAGAAGATGTCCTTGTTGAACAGCTTTTCCGTGTACGGCGTGCCGGGCAGCGTGTTGACAACGGCGTCGGCGTCGGCGAGGAGGCCGGCCAAGCCGTCGTTGTTGGTGACTTCGTCGATTCCCTCGATGGCTTCGACGTTGCGTTTGGTTCCGCTGACCCTCATGCCCAGGGCGCGCGCGATGCGGGCCGTTTCCATGCCGATTTCACCGAGGCCCGCGATGACAACCTTGGAACCGTTGGCCAGCTTGGTGGGCGTCCGCAGTTCCGGCCAGAACCTGGCGGCCTGGTCCTGTGCCATCTCGGCGCTGCGCTTGAAGCCGTTGAGGATACCGAATGCCGAGAATTCCGCCAGCGGCAGGGCGTGGACGCCGGCAGAGGTGGTGACATGGAACTTCCGGAGCGTTTCGGTGTCCAGGCCTGAGGCCTTGACCGCTCCACCGGCACCGGCTGCCATGGCGTGGATCCACTGCAGGTGCGGGTTGCTTTTTGCGATGCGCGCAAGGCCGGCGGGACTTTCGTTGGGGAAGCCATAGAGGACCTGTGCGCGGTTCAGCATGGCCCAATAGCGTTCTTCCTGTTCCGGCGACCTTTTGAACGCGGGGTCGCCCGCGTGGTCTGCCGGGAACCGTTCCGGAGGAAGCAGCTCCGGTTCGTAGAGAACTGTTACGGAGGGATCTACAGCGCGGATCTGCTCTACGTGCTCAGCTTCGAGCGGTACAGCGATGGCGATGGTAAGTTCATCAGTCGTCATGGTGTTCATCATACTGAATGGCGGCTAGGATATTGAACAGAATTTACGTAAATGACCACGACGAAGTGAGGTGTTACCTGCCATGACCACCAACCGCGTGGGTTTTGTCGGGCTGGGTCTGATGGGCGCGCCGATGGCCTCCAACCTGGCCGGCGCCGGATGGAACGTCACCGCCTGGAACCGCTCCGACGCCGCGTTCGAAGCTCTGCCCGGCATCAACCGGGCCGCCAGCGTGGCCGCGTTGCGTGACGAGGACGCCATCATTTTCATGCTTCCCGACCTTCCGTTCATCGAAGAAGCGGCAGCGGAGCTGCTCGAATCCTGGGGGAGTTCGGCGCCGCGCCCGGGGACCGCCGTCGTCGTCATGAGCAGTGTCTCCCCAACGGGTGTCCAGCGGTTCGGCGAACTGGTGCACCAAGCAAGCGGCGGCAACGCCGCCGTAGTGGACGCGCCGGTGAGCGGCGGAACTGCCGGTGCACAAAGCGGAACCCTTGCCATCATGGTGGGGGCCGATGAAGGAACCTTCGAGCAGCTTGGGCCGCTTTTCCAGGCCATGGGCACCACCGTGCGTTGGATGGGACCCCTGGGGTCGGGGTCGCTCGCCAAGGCGTGCAACCAACTGATTGTCGGAACCACGACGGCGGCCCTCGCCGAAGCTGCGGAACTCGCCGAACGCTCCGGGATGGATGTAGGGGCTCTTTTCGAGGTGCTGTCCGGAGGACTGGCGGGAAGCCGGGTGCTGGACAACGTCGGTCCGCGCTTGGCAGCCAAGGACTACACGCCAACCGGACCGGCAAAATTCATGCACAAAGACCTCGGGTTCGTGCTCGCCAGCGCTGCGGCAGCCGGCTCCGCCACGCCGATCGCTTCGGCGGCACATGACCTGTACGCCGAACTTAAACGCCAAGGGCTCGGCGACCAGGACCTCGCCGTCGTCCGGCAGGCCATCGCAAACCTGGGCCGGACGCCTGTCCCCATCACGTCCAACAGCAACTGAACCGTCGCAACTGAAGAAGGAATGACGAACAAACCATGAGTGCACTTTTCGATCTGACCGGGCGGGTTGCCTTGGTCACTGGTTCAAGCCGGGGGATAGGCAACGCCCTTGCCCGCGGCCTCGCCGATGCCGGCGCCACGGTTGTGCTGAACGGCATCAACACTGAACGGCTTGAAGCATCACACGTGGCGATGGCCGCAGAGTATCCGGAAGGGAGAGTCCACAGCCGGGCTTTCGACGTGACGGACGCCGACTCTGCCGCTGAAGGGGTCGCCTGGGTGGAGCAAAACGTTGGGCCTCTGGACATCCTGGTGAACAACGCCGGCATCCAGCACCGGGTGCCCATGCTGGACCTTGACGTCAAGGACTGGGACCGGGTCATCACCACGGACCTCACCAGTGCCTTCCTGGTGGGCCGGGAAGCCGCCCGGCACATGATTCCCAGGGGCCAAGGCAAAATCATCAACATCTGTTCTGTCCAGACGGACCTGGCCCGTCCCACCATCGCGCCGTATGTTGCCGCGAAAGGCGGCTTGCGCAACCTCACCCGGGCCATGACCGCCGAGTGGGCTGCGTCCGGCTTGCAGATCAACGGAATCGCCCCAGGCTACATCCACACCGAAATGACGCAGAACCTGGTCGATGACGCCGACTTCAACTCCTGGATCCTGGGCCGCACCCCGGCCAACAGGTGGGGAACCACTGCGGACCTTGCCGGCCCCACGGTATGGCTCGCATCGCAGGCATCGAACTTCGTGAACGGCCAGACGATTTTCGTCGACGGCGGAATGACGGTGGTGGTCTGATGAGCATCACCCTCCCTGCATCCGGTCCGGCAGTTGTAGCCCATGGCAAAGGCGATCTTCGCATCGAGGACATCCCCCTGGCAGCACCGCAACCCAACGAGTCCATCGTGGAGATTGCCTATGGCGGGATATGTGGTTCGGACCTCCATTACTGGCTGCACGGCGCCGCGGGCGAGTCCATTCTCAAAGAACCGATGGTCCTCGGCCACGAGATCGTTGGGGTTGTCCTCCAGCAGGCAGCCGATGGTACGGGTCCTGCAGCGGGCACGCCTGTGGCTGTCCACCCTGCCACCCCGGCACCCGGCGACGTCCGGTACCCCGAGGACCGGCCAAATCTCTCGCCGGGGTGCACCTACCTTGGAAGTGCGGCACGCTATCCGCACACAGACGGCGCCTTCAGCCGCTACGCCAATCTGCCCGCCAGGATGCTGCGTCCCTTGCCGGAAAATCTGGACCTTCGCACGGCGGCGCTTGTGGAACCGGCCAGCGTCGCATGGCACGCGGTCTCCCGCGCCGGCGACGTTCGGGGGAAAACGGCACTCGTCATCGGCAGCGGTCCGATCGGAGCCCTGGCGGTGGCCGTGCTGAAGCGCGCCGGCGCTGCCCGGATTGTCGCCGTCGACATGCATGACAAGCCGTTGGGGATCGCCCGGTCTGTCGGTGCCGACGCCGTCCTCAAGGGTGATGACGCGGACGCCATCGCGGCGGTGGACGCCGACGTCGTCATTGAATCCTCAGGGAGCCACTACGGATTGGCCTCGGCCATCAAGGGTGCCACCCGTGGCGGCAAGGTGGTGATGGTGGGTCTTCTGCCGTCGGGACCCCAACCGGTGTTCATTTCCCTCGCCATAACCCGCGAGCTGGAGCTCCTGGGCTCATTCCGCTTCAACGACGAGATCGACGACGTCATCGCGGCCCTGGCTGACGGATCCCTGTTTGCCGACCCCGTTGTGACTCACGCATTCGATCTCGCCCACGGCCTGGAGGCTTTCGAAGTGGCGAAGAATTCGGCCGAGTCCGGCAAGGTTTTGCTGAACTTCCGGAGCAGTTAGTTCTTCGAGACAGGGACGAAGACGCGGGGCTGGTCGTCCCAGCTGGGTGCCAGCTCCGCGATCGTCTGGCGCATGATCCTGGCAGCGGCGTCGCGGGCCACCGCACCGTCGCCGGCGTCGATGGCGTGGGCCACGTCCATGTGCCATTGGAGGGCTTCCTTCTGGGGATGCTCGGGCATGAGGCCGTGGACGGTCCGGCCCGTGAGGGTTTCGGTGACCTGGCCAATGAGGTTGGCGAACATCTCGTTGCCCGATCCGGACAACACCAGGGCGTGGAAGCGGATGTCGAGGTCAAGGAATCTTGCCATATCCCCGGCGTCTCCCGCTTCCTTCATGGCGAGGGAAATGCCCACCAGTTCCTGCCGCAGGCTCTCGGGTGCGTTGCCGGCGGCGAGTTCGGCGGCTACGGGCTCGACGGCGGAGCGCAGCTCGGCCAACGACCGCAACTGCGCGCCGCGGCCTTCGCCCGCGAGACGCCACCGGATGACCAGGGGATCGAAGGGATTCCAGCGGTGGGCAGGAAGGACACGGATGCCCACCCGCTTGATCGTTTCCACAAGCCCGAGTGATTGGAGGACACGCACGGCTTCACGCACCACGGAACGGGAGACGTTGAGTTCGTCTTCCAAATGCTCAGCCAACATCACGTGTCCCGTGGGAAGGGCGCCACCCACAATCCGGGTCCCCAAATGCTCAACGGCGCGGTGGTGAAGGCTGGTTGACATAGAGGTAAGCATAGTGGCGCGGGGCGACCGCGGATGCCGGTATCCGTGCCGGGAACGCATTCCGTGCCGCCTCAGCAGCCGCCGGGCATCATAGACTGTTTATGACGCGGCAGCTTCCACAACGTGGGCGCCGCTTTCCCGCCCATGGTTTATATACGTATGGTTTATTACAGCCCCTGGTTTTGAAATCGCTTCCCGCGTGCCCCCATGGCTACGTCGGGACTGTTTGCACACGAACGAATTGGAGTTTTGATGTCAGCACACATCGGTGTCACCGGCCTTGCGGTGATGGGCGCCAACCTGGCCCGCAACCTCGCACGCAACGGCTTCACCGTGGCTCTCCACAACCGCTCCGTGGAAAAGACTGACGCCCTGCTGGAAAAGCACGGCACGGAAGGCGACTTCATCCGCACGGAAACGCTGCAGGAACTCGTCGACTCCCTCGAAAAGCCCCGCCGCGTCCTCATCATGGTCAAGGCAGGCGCCCCCGTCGACAACGTCATCGAGCAGCTGGAACCGCTGCTCGAGGCCGGCGACATCATCATCGACGCCGGCAACTCGCACTACGAGGACACCCGCCGCCGCGAAGCAGCGCTGGCCAAGAAGGACCTTCACTTCGTCGGTGTCGGTGTTTCCGGTGGTGAAGAAGGCGCGCTGAGCGGCCCCTCCATCATGCCCGGCGGCTCCCGTGAGTCCTACGACGCGCTCGGCCCGCTCCTGGAAAAGATTTCCGCCAAGGTCGACGGCGAACCCTGCTGTGCTTGGATCGGCACCGATGGCGCCGGCCACTTCGTCAAGATGGTCCACAACGGCATCGAATACGCCGACATGCAGGTCATCGGCGAAGCATTCGACCTTCTCCGCTCCGGTGCAGGCATTGAGCCCGCCGAACAGTCCAAGATCTTCGCTGAGTGGAACAAGGGCGATCTGTCCTCGTTCCTGATCGAAATCTCCGCTGAGGTTCTCGGCCACGTCGATGCCAAGACCGGCAAGCCGTTCGTTGATGTCGTCGTTGACGCTGCCGGCCAGAAGGGCACCGGCCGCTGGACGGTCATCTCCGCCCTTGAACTCGGCTCACCGGTCTCCGGCATTGCAGAGTCCGTGTTTGCCCGCGCGCTGTCCTCCCAGACCGAGCAACGCAAGCTCGGCCAGGAGCTGCTCGCCGGTGAAGAGGCTTCCGTGGAAATCCCGGAGACGTTCGTCGAGGACGTCCGCCAGGCACTCTACGCCTCCAAGCTCGTGTCCTACGCACAGGGCCTGGACATGCTGACCTCCGCAGCCAAGGAATACGGCTGGGACCTCAAGCTGGACGAGATCGCTTCCCTGTGGCGTGCAGGCTGCATCATCCGTGCAGAGCTGCTCAAGGACATCACCAAGGCCTACGCTGCCGATGAGAAGCCCGCGAACCTGCTGTTCGCACCGGCCTTCACGAAGGCCATCGCAGAGGCACTCCCGGCCTGGCGCCGCGTTGTGGCCACCGCCGTGCAGCTGGGCATTCCGGTACCGGTGTTCTCCTCCTCCCTTGCTTACTACGACGGCCTCCGCCGCAAGCGGGTCGCCGCCGCCCTGATCCAGGGACAGCGCGACCTCTTCGGTGCACACACCTACGGCCGAGTAGACACCGAGGGCACGTTCCACACCCTGTGGGGCGAAGACAAGTCCGAGATCTCGGCTGTCGACACCCACTAGCAGCCACGTGGGTCAGTAACACCACCGCGCAAAGGCCGGTTCCTTCCTATTACGCTGGAAGGAGCCGGCCTTTGCCGTAACGGAGCTCCCGTTCAGGTGCTGGGCCACCAGCAAAGGACAGACAATGCCAGCCAGCATCGCACTTGTTACAGGCGCCTCCACGGGTATCGGATTCGCGACGGCCCTTGCCCTGGCAGGGGCGGGCTTTACTGTCTACGCAGGTGCGCGTCGCGTCGACATGATGGAGCCCCTGAAGGACCACGGGATAACCGTACTGTCGCTCGACGTGACCTCCGAGGAATCGATGATGTCAGCGGTGGCGCAAGTGGAAGCCGCCCACGGACGCGTGGACGTGCTGGTCAACAACGCAGGCTATGGTTCCTACGGCTCCCTTGAAGAGGTCCCCCTGGCCGAGGGAAGGCGGCAATTCGACGTCAATGTCCTGGGCCTTGCAAGGATGACCCAGCTGGTTCTTCCGCAGATGCGGGCGGCAGGGCAAGGCAGGATCATCAATGTCACATCCATCGGGGGAAAGATCTACGAGCCCCTGGGCGCTTGGTACCACGGCACCAAGTTTGCCGTGGAGGGAATGAGCGACTCGCTGCGCCTGGAACTGAAGCCGCACGGCATCGACGTCGTCATCATCGAACCGTCAGGGACCGACACCGAATGGGGCACCATCGCCGGCGAGGGGCTGCTGGCCACGTCAGGCGATGGCCCGTACGCCGATCAAGCGCATATTGTTGCCGCAGCGTTGGCATCCACCTCGGGTGACGGCCACGTGCTTTCCACTCCGGCAACGGTGGTGGCAAAAGCCATCGTCCGGGCAGCAAAGGCAAAACGCCCCAGGACCCGCTACCCGGTAGGGCGGGGGGCCTGGAGCGTTCTGGCAATGCGAAGGATTCTTCCGGACAGGGCGTTCGACGCCGTATTCCTGAACTTCTACAAAGGACTGGCCGGCTAGATGCGGTATTCGATGTAGTACTCGGCCGGATCCACTGCAGGCTTCGTCTCGGACCTGGCGTCCCGGTGCCGCCAGGTCGCCGGAATTCCAGTGATGATCGACTCCGGTGGAGCGTCCTTCACTACTACGGCATTCGCACCAACAGCACTGTCTGCTCCGATGGTGATGGGGCCCAATACTTTCGCGCCGGCACCAATGGTCACCCTGTCACCGATGGTGGGGTGGCGCTTGACCTTGGCCAGGGAGCGGCCGCCGAGCGTGACACCGTGGTAGATCATCACGTCATCGCCGATTTCCGATGTCTCACCGATGACGACGCCCATGCCGTGGTCGATAAAGAACCTGCGGCCAATCGTGGCCCCGGGGTGGATCTCGATGCCCGTCAGGAACCTCGCGAGCTGCGAAATCAGGCGCGCCGGAAAACGGAGCGCCGGGTTTTGCCAGAGCTTGTGGGTCAGGCGGTGCGCCCAGATGGCATGCAATCCGGAGTATGCGAAAAAGTTCTCAAAAGAACCTCGCGCCGCCGGGTCGTGGGACCGGGCGGCGTCGAGGTCTTCCTTAAGTCTTGCGAAGAAGCTCACAAAGACCTTTCTACAGGAAATGAAGGTGTGCAGGCGTTGTGTTAGCCGCGGATGTCATCGAACAGCACGGTGGAGATGTAACGCTCCCCGAAGTCACAGACGACGGCCACGATCAGCTTGCCGGCATTCTCTGGACGCTTTGCGAGTTCGAGCGCGGCCCACACGATGGCACCGGAGGAGATGCCGCCGAGGATGCCCTCGCGGGCACCGAGGTCCCGGGCAACCCGCACGGAGTCCTCAAGGGTGGCGTCAAGGACTTCGTCGTAGACGTTGGTGTCCAGGATCTCGGGCACGAAGTTGGCGCCGATTCCCTGGATCTTGTGGGGACCGGGAGCGCCACCGTTGAGGATGGCCGAATCCTTGGGTTCGACGGCAACAATCTGGACTCCGGGCTTGCGTTCCTTGAGGACCTGGCCCACGCCGGTGATGGTGCCACCGGTTCCCACGCCTGCTACGAAGATGTCAACTTCGCCGTCGGTGTCGTTCCAGACTTCCTCGGCCGTGGTGGCGCGGTGGATCGCCGGGTTGGCCTCGTTGGCGAACTGCTGGGCCCAGATGGAGTTCTCCGTGTTGGCGACGATCTCCTGGGCCTTCTCGACGGCCCCACGCATGCCTTCGGAACCCGGGGTCAGGACAATTTCGGCACCGTAAGCGCGCAGCATGACACGGCGTTCGGTGGACATGGTTTCGGGCATGGTCAGGATGACCTTGTAGCCGCGTGCCGCGCCCACGAGTGCGAGGGCAATGCCCGTGTTGCCTGAGGTACCCTCGACGATCGTTCCGCCCGGCTTCAAGGCACCGGACTTTTCGGCGGCGTCAATGATGGCTACACCAATGCGGTCCTTGACGCTGTTGGCGGGGTTGTAGAACTCAAGCTTGACGGCAACCTGGGCGTCAAGGCCCTCGGTGAGCCGGTTCAATCGAACCAGCGGGGTGCGGCCGACCAGCTGAGTAACGTCGTCGTAGATCCTTGCCATGAAAATTTACGCCTATCTCTGAAGAGGGATTGCTGAGGTCAGCCTAACCAGCCGGATCGAAACCCTGCTAAGCAGTAAGCCATGCAGAGTAATATTTCCTGGCCTTTGCCAGCTTGGGATTAATGATCACCTGGCAGTATCCCTGGTACGGAAACTTTGCATAGTAATTCTGGTGGACTTCCTCGGCCTCGTAGAAGTCCGGGAGCGGCACCACTTCAGTCACAATCGGGTCGGACCACAAGGCCTGGGCGCGTTCGATGGCTTCCTCGAACAAGACCTTCTCCTCGGTGGTGGTGTAGAACATCGAGGACCGGTACTGGGTCCCGACGTCGTAGCCCTGCCGGTTCAGGGTGGTGGGGTCGTGCAGGGCGAAGAACATGTCCAGGATGACTTCTTCCGGAACAACAGTTTCATCGAATGTCACCGCAACCACCTCCGCGTGACCGGTGGTCCCGGAGCACACTTCGTAGTAATCGGGATTGCGGACGTGGCCGCCGGTGTAGCCGGAGACAACCGAGCTGACCCCGCGGGTTTTCTGGTAAACGGCATCCAGGCACCAGAAGCAGCCGCCGCCAAGTACGAAAGTTTTCATGTTCTCTTCAATGGTTGGGATGGCCTGATGATTCCCGCTTCACCTTACGGGAGAATTACGGCACCGGGCAGCTGCACAAGTGACCGGGACTGCCTGAACCGGCCCGGTAGTGAAGAATAGGGATATGGAAGCAGTGAACACTGGCATTTCTGATGCGGATTCCGTCGAAGATGACGAAACAGAACACGAAGAAACAGTTGGGGCCAGCGGCGAACCTACCCTCGGCCAGGTGTTGTTGGCTGTTGAAGAACTCTGGCCCGAGTCCCTCGCCGAGGATTGGGACGAAGTCGGCCTGGTTGTCGGGCGCCCCACGGTCCCGGTGACCAAAGTCCTCTTTGCCGTGGATCCCACCCTGGCCGTTATCGATGAAGCCATCGAATGGGGTGCCGGGCTCCTTATTACCCACCACCCCCTGTTGCTCAAAGGGGTGAACTCCGTTGCCGCAACGTCGGCCAAGGGCCTCGCTGTCCACCGATTGATCGAAGCGGGCACTGGCCTGCTTACCGTGCACACGAATGGTGACTCAGCCGTTGGCGGAGTGTCGGACGTCCTGGCAGATGCCTTCGGGCTGGAGAACGTGGCGCCCCTGACCCAAGCATCCAACGGACTGCCGGAAGAAGGAATCGGCAGGGTGGGCGATCTTCCGGAGCTTGAAACCCTGGGCGACTTTGCGGCCCGTGTCTTTGAAATGCTGCCCGCCGTGGCGGGCGGGGTCCGGGTTGCCGGCGACAAAGACGGCCTGGTGCGGCGTGTTGCCGTCTGCGGCGGCGCCGGGGACAGTTTGTTCGACGCCGTCCGGGCCAACCATGCCGATGTGTACGTCACAGCGGACATGCGGCATCATCCGGCCTCCGAAGCGCGTGAGGGGGCCACCAACGGGCGGCCGTACCTGATTGACGTATCGCACTTTGCGAGTGAATGGCTGTGGCTTCCAGCCGCCGCAGAAGCGTTGGGCAACGTGCTCGCTGACCAGGGCTACGACGTCGATATCCGCGTCAGCAGTACCAACAGTGACCCTTGGGACTTCATACTGACTCCCGGCGGCGACTAGAGTCTAGGAAAGGGCCGGACCTGATCTCCAGGACCGGCGGCGACAAGCGGAGGTAAGCGTGGCGAAAGCAGCACCGGCAGAACAATTGAAATTGCTTGAACTGCAGGGGCTGGATGCCAAGCTCAAGTCGTTGGCGGGCCGCCGGAAGGTGCTGGAAAACGATCCCCGCATCACTGACCTGACGGACGCCCTCAGTGTGGCCAACGGTGAACTAGGGGCGGCCAAAATCGCTGTCCATGACGCCGAAGCCGAACTGCGCCGCGCGGAAGCCGACGTCGAACAGGTTGCGTCCCGCATCGAGCGCGATGAAACCCGGCTGAACAGCGGAACCGGGTTGTCCAAGGACCTGGTGGCGCTGCAGAACGACATCGCCTCGCTGAACAAGCGCCGTTCGGACCTCGAAGACGTTGAGCTTGAGATCCTGGAGCGCCTGGACACCCTGCGTGAACGCCAGGCTGCCCAGCAAGCCATTGTTGACGACATCCAGGGTTCGTTCGGCAGCATCCGCTCTGAACTGGACGAAGCAATCGCGGAGATCGCGGCCGAGGAGACAGTGGTTCGCGGGCAACGGGCTGTATTCGCCGAGGCGCTGGACCCGGGGATGCTCGCGGTGTACGAAAAGACCATCGCCAAGCGTGGAGTCGGTGCTGCCCGGCTGTTCCACGGAAAGTCCGAGGGCTCGGGGATGATGCTCAGCCCAGGTGACCTTGCCGATGTCAAAGCCGCAGCGGAGGACGACATCGTTTTCTGCCCGGACTCCGGCGTCATCCTGGTCCGTTCAGCGGAGTGGAACTGACCTGACCCGGGCACGGCCTTAGCTGGACAGAATGATGTTCAGGGCGTGTGGCTTCCGGGCGGTGCCCTCAACCAGTTCGGCGGTCCGGATTTCACTGGCGGCCTTCAGGAGCTGATCCGGAGTTTCCGGAGCCTTGCCGCGCCTGGTCAGCAGATGCCGTGCCAACTCACCCCTGGTGTGCTTGGCGAAGTGGCTCACCACGGTGCGCTTGCCGTTCGCCTCGTTGAACACATTGACGTTCACCGTCTGTGCGGCCGGGGGAGCCCACGCTGCGGCGTAGGTGCTGGAGCGGCAGTCCACCAGCAGTTCGCCGTCGACCCGCTGGGCGAGGGCGGCGTTCAGTTGCGGCTTCCAATAGGAGGCGAGGCGTCCGACGTCGGGCAGTGCGGTTCCCATCGACAGACGGTAGGCGGGCACGTGGTCACCAAAGCCAATGGCTCCCCACAAAGCGGAAACAACCAGGATGGACTCCGTCGCCTTGCGGCGCTGGGCCGGCGTCATGCTCTTGAAGCCGAGGGCGTCGTACAGGACTCCCGAATAGACCTGGTGCGCGGGAGCCGCCGGTTCGGCATGCAGCCGGGTATTACGTTCGACGTCGTCCCGCAGCGAGGCGCCGACGCCCAGTAACGCCAGGGCGTCCTCGTGCGCGCTCACTGTCCCCAGAGCTTCAAGGACCTTGGCCCGGTACGGGTTCAGTTCCGGGAAGCTCAGCGACTCCCATTCGATGGCAGGTCCTTTGAGGGCGGGGGTTTTGCCTTCTGAGGGCGGCAGGAGAATCAGCACCAGTCGATATTACCGGTGACTTGGGCCGTCCTGGACGCCGGTAGACTGTACGGCGGATGGGTTGACCAGGCGGCCGCGCGTCACGAAAGTGGCTCGAGGAACGTCCGGGCTCCATAGAGCAGGGTGGTGGGTAACGCCCACTCGGGGTAACCCGCAGGCCAGTGCCACAGAGAACAGACCGCCTGCGTCCCGGTATTGCACCGGGCAGCAGGTAAGGGTGAAACGGTGGTGTAAGAGACCACCAGCTCCCTGGGTGACCGGGGAGGCTAGGTAAACCCCACCCGGAGCAAGGCCAGACAGGACACGTTCGAGGGCTGCTCGCCCGAGTGTCCGGGTAGGCTGCTGGAGGGCGTCGGCAACGGCGTTCGTAGATGGATGGCCGCCTCTCCCTTTCCGGTAACGGAAGGGGATGACAGAACCCGGCGTATCGGTCAACCCATCCATTTATGACTCCCTGAATGACGGGCGTGTGAGTGATTTCACGCCTCCGGGACGACCATGCCCCGGCCTTCCCGCCTAGAATGGTTACTGAACGTAGATGTTCTGCCGCCGGGACTGCGTTCGCAGCCGGCGGATTTTCTTTGCTCTCGTTCAAGGCGCTGTGGGTGGACCGAAGCCCGCCGGCGCATGTGCCGCAGGACTACTCCGGGCGGCCGCCGCCATCCGCATACGAGGACGTATGTGGTTGACCCAAGGAAGGTAGTTCTGTGAGCCAGACGTCAGATTCTTGTCTTGATAAGTGGATGGGCCGGGAGGCTCTCGCCGAGGCCATGATTCCGGTGATCGGCCGGTTGTACCGGGAAAACAACGTGGTCACCAGCATCCACGGCCGGAGCTTGATCAACAAGTCCACCATGAACATCCTCAAGGCCCACCGCTTTGCACGCCGGATGAGCAACCACGAGCTCCTGCTCGAGGAGACGGCACCCCTGCTGAACGCCCTTTCCGAGCTGGAGCTCGGCGCAGCAGCCATTGATATTGCACGTTTGACGGAAAAGTACCGGGCAGAAGGCAATGGCGCCTCCCTGGACGAGTACTTGCGCTCCGAGCTCGCCGAGATCGTTGGCAAGCGCGGCGCTGACGACCGCACCAGCACCGACGTCGTTCTTTACGGTTTCGGGCGTATCGGCCGTCTGCTGGCCCGCATCCTGATCGAAAAGGCCGGTGGCGGCCACGGCCTGCGCTTGCGCGCCATCGTGGTCCGCAAGGGCGCCGACAACGACCTCGTGAAGCGCGCGAGCCTGCTGCGTCGCGACTCCGTTCACGGTTCCTTCGAAGGCACCATCCGCGTGGATGAGGAAGCCAACACCATCACCGCCAACGGCGTCCAGGTACAGGTCATCTACTCGGACAACCCCGCAACTGTTGATTACACCGAGTACGGAATCAAGGACGCCCTGGTGGTCGACAACACCGGACGCTGGCGCGACGCCGATGGCCTCTCCCAGCACCTGCAGAGCAAGGGCGTTGCCCGCGTCCTGCTGACGGCGCCGGGCAAGGGTGACCTCAAGAATATTGTTCACGGCATCAACCACCGCGACATCAGTGACGACGACAAGATCGTCACCGCCGCATCCTGCACCACGAACGCCATCACTCCGGTGCTGAAGGCCATCAACGACAAGTTCGGCATCATTCACGGCCACGTCGAGACGGTTCACTCGTTCACCAACGACCAGAACCTGATCGACAACTTCCACAAGGGTGACCGCCGCGGACGCTCCGCTGCGCTGAACATGGTGATCACGGAGACCGGTGCCGCCAAGGCAGTGGCCAAGGCCCTTCCCGAACTGCAGGGAAAGCTGACAGGCAACGCCATCCGTGTACCCACCCCGGACGTCTCCATGGCCATCCTGAACCTCAACCTGGAGAAGGGCACCACGCGCGACGAGGTCAACGACTTCTTGCGTGAAATGTCGCTGCATTCCGATCTCCGCAAGCAGATCGATTACATCGATTCTCCCGATGTAGTCTCGACGGACTTCGTCGGCTCCCGTCGGGCCGGCATCGTCGATGGCCTCGCCACGATCTCCAACGACAAGAACCTCGTGCTGTACGTCTGGTACGACAACGAGTTCGGCTACTCCTGCCAGGTTGTCCGTGTGATGGAAGAAATGGCCGGCGTGAACCCGCCGTCGTTCCCGGCCCGGGATGTCATCGCTCCCATTGCCGTACTCGAAACGGCCGGCGCCTAGGTCCGCAGCAGTTAACACGGGTTTCCCGGCCGGATCACTGGAAACGGCCGGGAAACCTGACCAGAATGGGTCTCATGGAAAACGAATCAACGATGGAACATGAGACCACGCTGGAGCACGCCCTGGACGTCGCCAAGGCCAACCATAAGCAAGCCCAGAAGCTTCTGGACCAAGCTGTTGCGGCCAATGCTGCCGGGGACGTCACCGACGAGCGCGTGGAACAACTGCGGGGCCTGCTGGCTCTTGCCGCCGAGGACCTCCAACGCGTGACGCGCGAGCAATAACCTGCTCTTTCACCCTCTGTGTAGTGTGACTTCTCCTACACATTGTGGATACCGACTCTGACTGTCGGGGCCGTGTCCTACGCTCGTAAGACACTGCCTGCCCCGTTGGATGGAGTCCCTTGAGCATCACCTGGTCCGCCTATAAACGCGCCCGCCGCCGTTCCCGTCAAGCGTGGGCGGTTCTGGCACTGGCTGCCGCTACCATTGTCGCCGGGCTGTCCTGGTTCTTCACCGTGGGCCAGTTTGAAGCAGCTCAACCTCCGCAATCCGGCCCCAGCGAAGCCCCGGTTTACAACCCCGAATGGATGAAGCCTGTGCGCGGCGCGGCGGCGGTCGTACCCGAAAAGGCCTCCGAGGCCCTGGACCATCTGCCGGTCAAAGGGCGGGCACCGAAAACGGACTATGACAGGGCCGCCTTTGGACAGGCGTGGGCCGATGCGGACCGGAACGGTTGCGACACCCGCAACGACATCCTCCGGCGCGACCTGAGTGCAGTCAAGTTCATGGACGGCTCCTCCTGCAAGGTGGCCTCCGGAACGTTGAACGAACCATACACGGGAAGGCAAATATCCTTCACTAGGGGCCAGGACACCAGCTCCGCCGTGCAAATCGACCATGTGGTGGCGCTGGCCGACGCGTGGCAAAAAGGCGCCCAGCAGCTGACCATCCAGCAGAGGCAGACCCTCGCCAACGACCCGCTGAATTTGATTGCGGCGGATGGTCCGGCAAACGTCAAGAAAGGGGCTGGCGACGCCGCGACGTGGCTGCCGGCCAACAAGAACTTCCGCTGCCACTACGTTGCCCGGCAGATCTCGGTGAAGACGGCCTACCGGTTGTGGGTCACCCAGGCGGAGAAAGACGCCATGAAGAGCGTTCTATCTTCCTGCCCGGATCAGCAGACGATCTACAACGCCAGGTGACCATGCCCGAGTTGCCAAGTGCCGCCGTCGTCGATTCTCTCCAGCACTACGCGCTGAAGTGACGTTTCCCGCGGGAGCTTCTCCAGGTCGTGCATGCCGCGCTGCCGGAAGGTGAAGTACACGGCATCCGTGGCTGCGTCCGTGCAGCGGTCCACGGTAAAGCGGCGGGCAAATGAGGCGATGTTGCTCTCTGGCAGCAGCTTTGCCAGATAGGGATCGAGCATCCACGAGTCACAGGTGGCCACTGCCACCGGCTTGTC
This sequence comes from Paenarthrobacter sp. TAF1, assembly GCF_052113825.1. Taxonomy (NCBI): domain Bacteria; kingdom Bacillati; phylum Actinomycetota; class Actinomycetes; order Micrococcales; family Micrococcaceae; genus Paenarthrobacter; species Paenarthrobacter sp. TAF1. Next base: position 401,829 of record NZ_JBFRDO010000001.1, on the reverse strand, counting down.
AGGAAAATGGCGTGCGAAGAAATCCCGGGCCTCTGCGAAACTCTCGTCCACCAAAGTGGGGGAGAGCCCGCCGTCTTCGGGGATATGCACACCCAGCACCCAGCCCGAGGCGTAACCCTCATCAGGCACCAGATGGAACTGCAGCCTGCCGAGCCTGAAAAGATTGCCGGCCATGTGCAGCGTCAGCCAGGACCAGGTGTCGAGCCCGAAACGCCCATGGACCCGGCGGTTGATCCGCATTTGCAGTCCGACGTCTGCCAGGGACGCAGCGGAGACGTCCACGCCGATTCCCAGGCCGGCATGATAGTCGTGGACCGACGGGGCGAAGCGAAGCAGTGCTTCTATCCAGGTCGCTTCCGATGCACCCTCTGCGGTGATACTGTGCAGCGGAAAAGTTCCCAGCCTGCCCTGCAGGGCGTCCAACGCGCGGACGACGTCCGCGGCCGGGGGAGTGGCCAGCAGACGGGCGCACTCCGGCGCGTCCTCGGCGCTGATGTGCAGGAGTTTGAACAGCTCGGCGTGCGTGCTGGTGTCCATGCCCTAGTGTCCGAAGGGATCGGGATCGACGCCGGGCATCCAGGTCAGGCCGGGCTTGCCCCAGCCGTTCTTCTTGGCCTGCTTCATCGCTTTCCTGGCATAGCGGTCCACCAGGCGGTTGACGTAGAGCTTGCCATCCAAGTGATCGTATTCATGTTGAAGTATCCGGGCGAACCAACCGGTCGCTTCAAATTCCACGGGGTTGCCGTCGCCATCAAAACCCTGGACCCGGGTCCAATCAGCACGTTGCAAAGGGTAGTACTCGCCAGGGAAGGACAAGCAGCCTTCAACGTCCTCGTCAGGATCCGGAAGGGCACCGGAAACTTTGGAAAGCGTCAGGACCGGGTTCACTACGACGCCTTGGGGCGGGACGTCGTCGTCGTTCTCGTACTTGTAGACGAAAATGCGTTTGCCAACGCCGATCTGAGGGGCGGCGAGACCCACACCGTTGGCGGCATCGTTCGTCTCGAACATGTCAGCGATCAGGGTGCGCAGTTCGTCGTCGAAAATTTCGACTTCGCTGGCCCGGCGGTGCAAAACAGGTTCGCCCCAGATAGTGACTGGCAGGACGGTCATGTCAGTTCTTCCTTAGTGATCGCTATGGTCCGGGGCGTACCGGATCGGGTTAAAAGCAAAGGCCGCACCGGGTTACCGGTGCGGCCTTTATGGAAACCGGCTCTGCAGCCAATCTCGGTGGGGTGAGCTACGGGGGTTGAACCCGCGACCTCCTGGACCACAACCAGGCGCTCTGCCAACTGAGCTAAGCCCACCATGTGCCTTTTCGGGCTAGTCCGTTGGACCGGCTTTCCTCGAAGGCAACGACAAATAGCTTACCTGCTGTTTTGGGGTGCAAAGTCCACTTTTGCCGGTTTTGGCGAAAAAACCTTCAAAAATGGCGCAGATCACACCGGATTGCTGGATCCCAGGGTTTCGGCGCTGGCCATGATGTCCTTGGAAATGCGCTGCGCCGTTGCGGTATCGGGCCCCGGAGCGGCGACGAACACTGCCTCGCGGTAGTAGCGGAGTTCGTCGATGGAGTCCTTGATGTCACCCAACGCGCGGTGCCCACCGTGTTTTGCGGGCGACTGGAAGTAGGCGCGCGGGAACCAACGCCGGGAGAGTTCCTTGATGGTGCTGACATCAATAACGCGGTAGTGGAGGTGCTCAACAATGTTCGGCATGTCCCGGGCCAGGAACATCCGGTCCGTTCCCACGGAGTTTCCACCCAAGGGGGCTTTGCGGGGATCCGGGACCCACTTCTCGATGTACTCCAGAACCTGGGCTTCGGCCTCAGCCATGGTCTTTCCGTGCGGGAGCTCATCAAGGAGCTTGGAGCGGGTATGCATGTCCCGCACAAAGTCATTCATTTGTTCCAGTGCGGCATCATCCGGCTTGATCACGACGTCCACGCCGTCGCCAAGGATGTTGAGCTCGGAATCCGTCACCAGGGCGGCAACCTCGATCAGGGCGTCGTTCTTGAGGTCCAGGCCGGTCATTTCGCAGTCGATCCAGACGATGCGTTCATTAGTAATAGGCACGCGCCTAGCCTATCCTTCAGCCGGTTCCAAGTGCTCCGATGGTACGATTTTTGAGCGCAGCAGTGTCGTTTCTTCCTGCTGCGGAAGCCCCGAAGACGCAGAACTTTTGTCCCGAATTTACCGGGCGAACGATTGGATGACGACTACATGACGGTGCCCGTACCCGCCGCCCAGAAGGCAGGGACAGCAGCGCCGACGGCGGATGCTGCAGCCAGCGAGGTAGATAACGCACGTTCGCCGCTGATTGCCGGGTTCATCGGCTCGATGTTCATGGTGTTCGGTTCCTTGGGCGTTGGTTGGCTGGCTCCGGTATCCGAACTCAGGCGGCTGCCGCTTTTTATTTGGATGCGTACCGAAGGCGCGGGCGTCGCTCTCTCCATCGTTCTGCTCGCCATTGGTGGAATGCTGCTGGTCCGGGCCTGGCTGCGTCTGGGCCAACGGGTCCGGGTGTGGGGGCTGGAAGCGCGCAAGGCCACGCTCCAGGCCGTTGTGGCGTGGGGACTGCCCATGATGTTCACGGTTCCGCTTTTCAGCAGGGACGTGTACGCCTACATCGGCCAGGGGCGTCTGATGGTGGAAGGCATGAATCCGTACAAGAACGGGATCTCGGCCCTCCCTAATTATTTCCAACTGGGTGCCGACAAGATGTGGACGGAAGCGCCGGTCCCTTATGGGCAGCTGTTCTTGTGGATCGAACAGTTCGTGGTGTGGGTGACCAATGTCCAGCCCGAAGCCAGCATCATGCTTTTCCGGATGGTGGCTTTGGTGGGCATCGTGCTCTGCATCATCTACGTACCCAAGCTGGCTGAACTCCACGGTGTAAATCCGCATCGGGCACTGTGGCTGACAGCGGCGAATCCGCTCTTCCTGACCAACTTCATTGCCAGCGTCCACAACGACGCCCTGATGATCGGTCTCGCGCTGGCAGGTCTCTACTACTGCGCTACGCGTCGTGTGATTCTTGGCATCGTGCTGGTCACGCTCTCGATTTCGGTCAAACCGATAACCATTGTTTTCCTGCCGTTCATTGGACTCTTGTGGGCCGGCAAGGGCGCCTCCTGGCCGCGGAAATTCCTGTACTGGTTCCTGACGGCCGGCATCAGCTTCGGGCTGCTGTACGCCCTCAGCCTGGTCAACGGTTTCGGATTCGGCTGGATCAACGGTCTTTCCGCTCCTGGCAGCATCTGGATCTGGTACGCCCCAGTGGGGCTGATCGGCTTGGTTGTGGCCTCGATTTTCAATGTCTTCGGCCTGGACGGTTGGGGCATGGCGAAATGGGTTTACGACGCCGGCAAGGTCCTGATGGTTGGAGCCGTCGCCTGGCAGATCTTCCGCGGCGACTACGACCGCTTGATGCGTCGCCTCGCGCTGGCGTTTGCAGCCATCGTTATCCTGGCACCTATGATCCAGTCCTGGTACGTGGTGTGGTTGATACCGCTCTTTGCCGTTACGGGTATCCGCAACGACTGGCAGGTCAAGGCCGTCTACTTTATCGTGTCGTTCTTCATGGTCTACGCCATCTCCGACCAATTGGACGTCTTCCCCTACCTGCAAAGCGAAGACCTGGGCCTGGCGCTCACGCTGGCCAGGAATGCGGCGGCCATCATTGCGCTCCTCTTTGCCGTCTACCTGATCTTTGTTGACCCGAAGACCAAGAGCCTGTTCCGCAAGCGCGACGAGCCGGGGCTGCGCCCCATCATTTGAGCAGCCTAGTGGCCTCCCTGGCGGACAAGGGGCTCAGGGCTTGCGCGTTCTCCTGGACGAATCCACGGACCCAGTCCGCATCGGTCTTGCTGAACTCCCGTAGTGCCCAGCCGATGGCCTTGCGAACGAAGAATTCTTTGTCCGCCAGGTTTGCCGTGATGGCTTGTGCCAGTAGGACCCGGTCAGTAGCTGATTTCGCGCCGAGCTGGGAAGTGATGGCTGCTCTGCGGATCCACATGTCTCCGTCTTCGGCCCACCGAAGCAGCACCGGGGTCATGGTGTCCCGATGGGCCAACAGCAGGGCGCAGATCCGGTGCGATACGCCATCAACGAGGTCCCACCAGGCACCCGTCCGGATGATTTCTTCGTACACGGGCAGCATGAGCAGATCTTCCTTGACCATCCGCAAGCCGGTGAGGTCAATGGCTGCGTAGCGCTCCTCACGTGCCTCTGCCTCCCGCCACAGTGTCAGGGCAGCACTGCGCAATTCTTCTGGTGACGTCGGTGGGAATGCCTTGGCAGCCGCTTTTACAATTCTGCGCACTCCAGGCACTGTGACGCCGTATGAGGGCATTTCTGACTTCATGTACGCCTGTGCGCCACGTGCGCGCTCCGGGTCGGCCTCGGAACGCAGCTTTAAGCGAATGGACTCAACGAGTTCAGTAGTGGACATGCCCCAACTTTAGGGTCGTTGGCGGCAAGGGCGAACCTTTGGTACCAACCCCGCAGGTTCAGTACAACCAGTACCACCACGACCGGTACCGGCACTGTCGGGGCCCGCCCTTGTCCGGAGCACTTGGCCGGCATCCGCCTGGACGGCCGGATGCCGGGCGGACATTTCAAGCGCCGGCACCCACCAGTTCGCCGGTTGTTGTGTTGACCAACAGGGAACTGTCGCCACCCGTACCGTCAAGCCCTGCGGGTACAGTTTCTTCCTCCGGGGGAGACTGCTCCTCGTCTTCGCCCTCCCAGTCGCTGCGATTCGCGGGATTGCCGGAGTCATCCACGGAGGGGCCCGAATCTACAGGTGCCGAGGCTCCGTTCATCCGGGTGAAGTTGGCAGAGCCCCACATGAGGTCGTGGCCAACAGATTCGGCATCGATCTCGGCCACATGGTAGACGCGGCCCTCGTGCTCCCATTGCCGTAGCCGCAGCTTGCCGACGACCAAGACCCGCTGGCCTTTCTTGATGCTGCAGCCCACGTGGCCGGCAAGGTAACGGAACGACTGCACTGTGTACCAGTTGGTGTTGCCGTCCACCCAGGTGTTGCTCGTGCGGTCGTATCGGCGCTCAGTGGTTCCGAGGCGGAACGACGCAGTAGCGGTACCACGGGTAGTCGTGGAACTTTTCACGTCCGAGGCCACAAAGCCCCTGACGGTGATCATGTCATTCATTGGTGGTCCTTCACGATGTAGGGAAGTGCCTGTCCGGCATCTATAGCCTTGTCCAGCGACGTTCCGGATGGGAGTGCGGTCCTGCGCTATGTGAATAACTTCGGGCCCAGGCCCGTTGTTGAGGAATGGAGGCAGCCAGCGTGGAGATGGCGGGTGACCCAGCGATCGCATGTAAACTCTTTGTGGCGCGAGCGGCCCGGGTGGTCATCGAGCCAGTGCGCCCCAGTAGCTCAGGGGATAGAGCAGCGGCCTTCTAATCCGCCGGTCGGGGGTTCGATTCCCTCCTGGGGCACCATTCACCCTCCTTGGATACTTTCCAGGGAGGGTGTTTTTTCAGGGGGTGGACTCCTTTTTCAGGGGGTGGACTCCAGGAACTCCTTGAGGTTTCCCAGCACCAGTTGCCAGGTGGCGGTGGAAGACGCCACTTCTTCTTCGCTTGAGTTGTTCCCCTGGGTGATGGTCACGGTGGTTCCATCCGGTGTTCCCGCCAGGAGGTACTCAACGGTGTGGTGGTTTTCCGGTATATCGGCAAGTCCGGAGGCGGGACTGAAGTGCGTAGTCTTGAGCCTGATAGGAGGGTCGAAGACCAGGATGGTTCCTTTGTCTTCGTAGGTTTTGCCGTTGTACTCGCCTTCGTAGGTAATCGGCTCGCCCACGCGCCAGGACGTAGTGACGTTGGTCCCCAGGAAGTACTGCCTGATGAGGGCCGGATCAGTCAGGGCGTCCCACACCTTTTCAAGCGGCGCGTCGATTGTGGCAGACGCAACGGCCTCTGAAGCTTGTCCGCTCATAATGTGCACTCCATTTCCGCGTCCCGCCGTCGGGAACCCTTCCGGTGCACACGGTACGCCCGTCGAGGTCGCCTGTGAATGGCACAATGACTAGGTGATAAGCAGGGGAAGCACTTCGAAGTATCGCGGGCCGGCGCCGGCGTCCACCACCAAGGTCCGTCTGGCGGGGTGGTCAATGCTGGTCGCCGCTCTTGTCCTGGTTACAGGCTGCACGGCCACACCCGGGCCTCCAACCACCCCGGTGCGGTCCACCGCTCCGGGCGCCAGCAGTGGCGCAAGCTCGCCCGTCAGCCCTGGAGCCAGCGCGTCCGCCAGCGCCGCGGAGGCCCCTTCCAACACTGCGGATCCAGCTGTGGCTGCAACGACATCAACCGTCGAGTCCACGCTTAAGAACCTTGTGGCCGGGAATCCCAAACCGGACAGGGAGGCGCTGCGTGCCGCATTGGTATCTGCAGGAATTCCCCAGGAGAATATCGAGGTATCAGTCAGCCGCACACCCACCGGCCTTGATGTTGACGCCATGGAAGCGGCCACCCTGGCCGGGAAATCCTGCGTTATGGGGCAGATACGCGATGGCGGCGTTGTGGTCACGGTGTTGCCCGTGCTCTCAACCGGAAAATGCTTCGTAGGAGACGCCCGCTAGCCCGGCCTCAGGCAGCGAATGTGAGTTATGTACGCCTACCCATTAGATTTAAGGGCATGGCGGAATTCATTTACACGATGACCAAGGCTCGCAAGGCCGTTGGCGACAAACTTATTCTGGACGACGTCAGCATGTCGTTCTACCCTGGCGCGAAGATCGGCGTCGTGGGCCCGAACGGTGCTGGCAAGTCCACCATCCTGAAGATCATGGCCGGTTTGGACACCCCTTCCAACGGCGAGGCCCGCCTGAGCCCCGGTTACACCGTGGGCATCCTCCTGCAGGAACCGCCGCTGAACGAGGAGAAGACCGTCCTGGGCAACGTCCAGGAAGGCGTTGGCGAGATCTACGGCAAGATCCAGCGCTTCAACGAAATCTCGGAAGAGATGGCCAACCCGGACGCGGACTACGACACGCTGCTTGATGAAATGGGCAAGCTCCAGGAAGCCATTGACGCTGCTGACGCCTGGGATATCGATTCCCAGCTTGAGCAGGCCATGGACGCCTTGCGTTGCCCGCCTGCAGACGCCGACGTCACCGTCCTTTCCGGTGGTGAGCGCCGCCGCGTAGCACTGTGCAAGCTCCTGTTGCAGAAGCCGGACCTCCTGCTCCTTGACGAGCCCACCAACCACCTGGACGCCGAGAGTGTGCTGTGGTTGGAGCAGCACCTTTCCCAGTACCCCGGCGCAGTACTTGCCGTCACCCACGACCGGTACTTCCTTGACCACGTGGCTGAATGGATCGCGGAAGTGGACCGTGGCCACCTTTACCCCTACGAGGGCAACTACTCCACCTACCTGGAGAAGAAAAAGGCCCGCCTCGAGGTCCAGGGCAAGAAGGACGCGAAGCTCTCCAAGCGTCTTAGCGAAGAACTTGAGTGGGTGCGCTCCAACGCCAAGGGGCGCCAGACCAAGTCCAAGGCCCGTCTTGCACGTTACGAGGAAATGGCCGCAGAAGCGGAGCGGACCCGCAAGCTGGACTTCGAAGAGATCCAAATTCCGCCAGGACCGCGCCTGGGCTCTTTGGTCATCGAGGCCAAGGACCTGAAGAAGGGCTTCGACGACCGTGTCCTGATCGAAGACCTCTCCTTCTCCCTTCCGCGCAACGGCATCGTCGGCGTGATCGGGCCCAACGGTGTGGGCAAGTCCACGCTCTTCAAGACGATCGTCGGCATGGAACCCCTGGACGGCGGTGAGCTCAAGATCGGCGAGTCCGTGAAGATCTCCTACGTTGACCAGTCCCGTGGCGGCATCGATCCCAACAAGTCACTGTGGGAAGTAGTCTCCGAAGGCCACGACTTCATCCAGGTCGGCCAGGTGGAAATGCCCTCACGCGCCTACGTTTCGGCGTTTGGTTTCAAGGGCCCGGACCAGCAGAAGAAGGCCGGTGTCCTCTCCGGTGGTGAGCGCAACCGCCTCAATCTGGCGCTGACGCTCAAGCAGGGTGGCAACCTCCTGCTCCTTGACGAACCCACTAACGACCTCGACGTCGAAACCCTCAGCAGCCTGGAAAACGCGCTTCTCGAATTCCCGGGCTGCGCCGTGGTGGTCTCGCACGACCGCTGGTTCCTGGACAGGGTGGCAACGCACATCCTCGCCTACGAAGGTGATGATGAGAACCCGTCCAAGTGGTACTGGTTCGAGGGCAACTTCGACTCTTACGAGGAGAACAAGGTGGAGCGCCTGGGCCCGGATGCCGCCAAGCCGCACCGCGTGACGCACCGCCGCCTGACCCGCGACTAACCACCGCCGCTGGCAGTACAGAACGCAGGAAGGCCGGTCCCACGGGGCCGGCCTTCCTGCGTGTGATTCCGAACTGCGTGAGCGTCCGAACGCTAGGGAATCCGCACCATACCCTCCTGCGCCACTGTGGCAACATGCACGCCGTCGCGGTTGAAGATCCTGCCCGTGGCCAAACCCCGGGCACCCTGGGCGCTGGGGGACTCCTGCACGTAAAGCATCCATTCGTCCACCTTGACCGGTCGGTGCCACCACATGGCGTGGTCCAGGCTGGCTACGCTCATGCCCGGCGTCATCCAGGACAGACCGTGTTTGCGGAGGATGGGCTCCAACAGTGTGTAGTCGCTGGCGTAGGCCAGGGCTGCGATGTGCAGTTTGGGGTCGTCAGGGAGCGGACCCATGGTCTTCATCCACACCGCATTGGTGGCCACATGCTCGCTTGGCGGGGATACGTAAAGCGCGGGGTCGATGTGGCGGACGTCGAAGGGCCGCTCGGAGGACATGTGCCGGGCCAGCGGGTGGTCGAAGTGGGACAAGAGCTCGGCTGTGCTTGGGAGGGTTTCCGGATCCGGGATGCCTTCGGGCATGGTTGCCTGATGGTCCAGGCCGTTGTCCTCCACCTGGAACGAGGCGATCATCGAAAGGATCGGGACGCCGTCCTGGTAGGCGTGCACGCGGCGGGCGGAGAAGGAACGGCCATCACGCAGCCGTTCAACGCCGAAGGTGATGGGCTTGTTGGCATCCCCGGGACGCAGGAAGTAGCCGTGCATGGAGTGCGCCACCCTGTCCGGCTCCACGGTGCGCATGCCGGCCATCATCGACTGCGCCAGCACCTGGCCCCCAAAAACACGGTGCCGGGGCTGCTTTTGGGACGGACCAAGGAAGATGTCCTCATTGGTCCGGGCTCCGTCGAAGTCACCGAGGTCCAGCAGGCCGATAAGCACTTCCATGGGGTCTTCTGCGGGTGCTTCCACCTGGAGGCCAGTGTTCGTCTCAGTCATGGTTCGACTTTAGACGCCACCCCGACCCCTCTCAACCGGGGACATGCCGGTAGAGTCGATCATGTGACAGACGTCTTGACCCAGTCCTTCCGCTTCGCCGATCCCCGTGACCTCGCCGATTTGCGGACCTTCGCCACCCGGGCAAAAAGCATCGACGACGGCGCTATCCGCCTCCAGGCGGCAGGCAACGTCCTCGCTGCCTATGTATGCGTCCTGCGGCCGCGCATCCTGGGTGAATCCACGCCGACGATCCTTGGCTTGAGGACAATGGCGCTGGCTGAACCGGCTCACGCGGATGTCACCGTAACGCTCGCGTCCGTCATGGACCGTTTGGCCCGCTCCGGTGCCGATGATGTGGAACTTCCCATCCCGCCGTCGACCGTTTCGGAGTCATGGGCCGGAGTTGGTGCGCCACGCAGCGGCTGGGAGGCGCTGGGGACATTGTCCGACGCCGACCTCAAGTCAGCCGCGGAAGCAGGCATCGCGGAGGTGGCCGGCGTCATTCCGACCGCGGCCGGTGCTGCGGTGGTCAATACTGCAAGGGCTGCTGTCTGGGGCCGTGAGCTTCCTGACGGCGGGGGCCTGCCTGCCGGGTCCGCGTTTGCGGCCTTCGCCCTTGGATTCCTGGGCGATGGTGCGCAGCAGGTCTTCAGGAATGGTCGGTGGTACCGGCTCAGCGGACCCCGCGGCCATGTGCTGGTACGCACAGGCGCGGGGCTCGGCCTCGGTTTTCCGGGCTAGTTCCGGGGAGCTGCCGAAGGGCTGTTGACCATGGTCAGTGCGGCCCGTTCCATGTAGTCCCACAGGGTTCCCTCATGAAGGGGCGACAGGTCCAGAGCGTCCACGGCTGTCCGCATGTGGAACAGCCAACGGTCCTTGGCTTCGGGCGTCACTTGGAAGGGCATGTGGCGCATGCGAAGACGCGGGTGGCCGCGCTCCTCGCCGTAGGTGGTGGGCCCACCCCAGTACTGTTCGAGGAACATCAGGAAGCGGCGCTTCGCCGGCCCAAGATCCTCTTCCGGGTACATGGGGCGCAGGAGCGGATCAGTGGCCACACCGTCGTAGAACACGTCGATGAGCTTCACGAACGTTTCATGGCCGCCGACGGCGGCATAGAAACTGTCCGTGTACGCAGGCTGGCTGAAAGGGTCGTTTTGCATCAGCTGGCGTCGGGGACCCGCCTGCGCCGGCTGGGGCTCCCCGCCTGCAGTGTTACTCATTGGACTTCTCCTCGGCTTTGGTGACGCGCGATGCGCCAGCTGTGACGGGCGCTGCTGAGGCGCCTGGTTCGTCGCTGTTGTCGGGTGACTCCAGCGGCACGTAGTCCCCTTGGGAACGGTTTCCGACCCTCAGGATCTCACCGTTCCGCAGGTACCAGATGGCTCCGTCTTCCGCGCGGACGCGGGTGATCCTCAGTCCAACCGACTCAACGGTACCAACCACTTCGCTGGTGACGATCACGTCGCCGATCCCGTACTGGTCCTCGATGGTGATGAAGATGCCGGCGAGGAAGTCGCGGATGAGCTGTTGGGCGCCGAAGCCGATGGCGACACCCAGGATCCCCACGCTGGTCAGCAGGGGCGCGACGTCCACATTCATGAACTTGAGGACGTAGATGATGACGATCACCACCACCACGACGCTTACCAGGCTGGTGAGCAGCGAGCCGATGGTCTCGGCGCGCTGGGAACGCCGCTCATGGTCCAGGGCGCGGATGGCGGGTTGGACCCATTTGAAATGCGGCTTCTTGAAGAAGGAACTGCCGGCAGATACGCGCCGCGTGATGCGCAGGATGATGAAGCGCGCCACGATCCACACCAGCAGGCCGATGCCTACGGTAATGAGGATCGAAACGAGGTCGATCTTTTCGGGTTCGATGTTGATGGCTTCCGCAAGGGGGATAAAGGTCAAAGTGGAATAACTCCTTGTGGTCGGCCCGTGTTCGCCGGGCGCGGAACACTCTGTCCACGTTTAACCCTAGCGCCGTAGCGTGACGGTATGCGCATCCTGGTCCTGGGCGGCACCGCCTTCCTGTCAGCAGAAATCGCCCGGCAGGCAGTTGCCGCCGGTCATGACGTCACCTGTTTTGCCCGGGGTACTTCATCGAACCCGCCCGACGGCGCCACGTGGGTGCGGGGGGAGCGCACCTTGGGTGCCGCGGCCTATGCGGAGGTGGCAGACAGCTGGGACGCGGTGGTGGACGTTTCCAGGGATCCGGTCCAGGCACGCGAGGCCTTGGAGGTGCTGGGACCTGTCGCGGAGCACTGGACGTTCGTCTCCAGCTGTTCGGTGTATGCGGACCACTCAGTACCTGGCGCGGATGAAAGCGCGGCCCTGCTGGAGCCGCTGCCAGAGGGGCATACGGCCGGCCCGGAAAGCTATGGCGAGTCCAAATCAGCCATCGAGCACCTGACACTGGGCCTGGTGGGGGAGAAGGCGCACATCGTCCGGTCCGGACTCATCGGCGGCCCAGGGGACGGTACGGACAGATATGGCTACTGGCCGGCCAGATTCGCTGCGGACAGTGACACGGTGTTGGTTCCGGACATTCCCACCGCCGCAACCCAGATCATTGACGTCCGGGATCTCGCAACCTGGATCCTGCGTTCGGCCGAAGGCGGGCTGACGGGAACGTACAACGCCTTGGGCGATGTTGTTCGCTTCGGTGACTACATCACCGAATCCCAACGGATTGCCGGGGCCGAAGAGAGTGATGTTATTTGTCCCTCCGAGCACTGGCTCGTTGAGCAGGGCGTGGACTACTGGGCGGGACCGGACTCACTGCCCTTGTGGCTTCCCCCGGGGCACGATGGCTTCCAAGCCCGCTCCAACCGTGCGGCACGGGATGCGGGAATGACCTTGCGCCCATGGCAGGAAACCCTGGCCGCCACGCTTGACGACGAGCGGATGCGGGGACTGGACAGAGAGCGAAAAGCAGGCCTTGGCCGCGGGACCGAACAAAGGCTCGTGGCGCTCTGGCGGGAGCTGCAGCGTTAGGCCGCGGCCGCCGTCGTGATCGGTTCATGGAGGACCGGGAAGTTGACGCTTCGCGCAATGAAGCAGACCTGGTTGGCCTCATGGTGAAGCTGCGGCATCAAAGCAGCGTGCGCGGCATCCACGATGGTGACATGGGGCCGGAGCGTCACATTCTCGAATTGCCCGCTGCCGTCACGGTTGAGTTTCATGAGCCCTTCGGCGTTGTCCTCATAGCCGGTAACCACCACTCCGTGCTTGACGGCCACGTGCAGGAAGGACAGCATGTGGCACTGCGAGAGCGCAGCAAGCAGCAGTTGCTCCGGGTTGTAGCGCGTCCGGTCGCCATGAAACGTGGGATCGGCCGACCCCTTGAGTGTGGGAAGTCCGCTGATCTCGACGTCGTGGTCCCGTGAATATGAGCGGTATCCCGCTGTGCCCTCTCCGAGGTTCCCGGTCCAGCGGACAGTCAGCGCGTAGTGGTGTTCGTTCAGGCCCATGCGGACAGTCTAGTCAGGCACAACCGACTGTCCGCATGGACCCCGCGGGCTGGTCCTAGACGTCGGCCGCCCTGGCGCGAAGGGCGCGGGCCACCCCGTCACGGTTTTCCAGCATCATGCGGCGCAGGGCTGCGTTTTCTTCGGGAAGTCCGGCCAGGAACGCGTCGGTGCGGTCCACCGTAGCCTGCGTGGTGAGCTGGGCCGGGTAAAGCCCCACCACGATCTGCTGGGCCAGTGCGTGGGTGCGTTCCTTGACGATCCCGGGCACGGCCTGGAAGTACTTCTCCGCGTAGGGTTCCAGCAGGGAAGTGTCCGGGACGCGCATGAAGCCTGCCACCGCTGACGACTGAAGTGCGTTGGAAAGTTCTCCCTTGACCACGATCGACTCCCAGGCCGCTGCCTTGGCTTCCGGGGTGGGAATGGCCGCCTTGGCCTGCGCGGCAGCGTTCTGGCCGTTGGAGGTGTTGTCGCGGGCGAGTTCTTCGTCGATGCGTTCCTGGCCTTGGCGTCCGCCAGCCACCAGCGCGGTCAGGAGCTCCCAGCGCATGTCCTGGTCCACGGTGAGCCCTTCCAAGGTTTCGATCCCGTCCAGGAGGGCTTGGAGACGGTCCAGTTGTGCCTCGCTGCGTGCCAACTGCGCGTAGGACTTGGCGAATTGCAGCTGGGCGTCGGAGCCGGCTTCCACGCTCGAAGCAAGTTCCCAGAGCCTGTCCGCTGCTGCGATGGTGGTCGCGGCTTTATGTTCTGCGGCGACGTAGTAGGTCAGGGTGGTGGCGAGCTGGCGGAGCTGGACCAGGATGACCGAAGAGTCGGTCTCGTGGGCAATGTTGGCCAGGATCAGGTCCACATAGCCGCGGGCCGGGGTCTCGCCGTCGCGGGCTGCATCCCAGGCTGAGCCCCACACCAGGGTGCGGGGCAGGCTGGCTGCGAAGTCCTTTAGGTGTTCCTTGGCTGTGGCGAGGGAGTGCTGGTCCAGGCGCACCTTTGCATAGGCCAGATCGTCGTCGTTGAGCAGGATCAGGTCCGGGCGAGCTTTGCCCACCAGTGCGGGCACGCCGGTCCTGGGGCCGTCGACGTCGAGTTCTTCGCGATGGGTGCGTTCCAGCTTGCCTTCGCCGGAGAGCATGTAGAAGCCGACGGCGAGGCGGTGCGGACGCAGGGTGGGTTGCTCATCGATGGCGGTCTGCTGGATTGAGAAGGCAGTGATGGTGCCTTCAGCATCGACGGTTACCTCGGGTGCGAGGGTGTTCACGCCTGCCGTTTCGAGCCAGAGCTTGCCCCATTGGTCGAGGTCACGGCCCGAAGCGGCTTCCAGTTCAACCATGAGGTCTGCGAGCTCGGTGTTTTTCCAAGCGTGCTTGGCGAAGTAGGTTCGGACACCGGCCATGAACTGTTCCGGGCCTACCCAGGCCACCAGCTGGCGAAGTACAGATGCGCCCTTGGCGTAGGTGATGCCGTCAAAGTTGACCTCGACGTCTTCGAGGTTGTTGATCTCGGCGAAGATCGGGTGCGTGGTGGGCAGCTGGTCCTGCTTGTAGGCCCAGGACTTCTCCACCGAAGCGAACGTGGTCCAGGCCCGGTCGAATTCGGTGTTCTCCACGGCAGCGAGGTGCGACATGTATTCGGCGAAGGACTCGTTGAGCCAGAGGTCGTTCCACCAGCGCATGGTCACCAGGTCACCGAACCACATGTGGGCCAGTTCGTGCAGGACAGTGATGGCGCGCCGTTCGATCTGCGCGCCGGTGACCTTCCCGCGGAAGACGTATCCTTCGAGGATGGTGACGGCACCGGCGTTTTCCATGGCGCCGGCGTTGAATTCCGGCACAAACAACTGATCGTACTTCTCGAACGGGTAGGGGCAGCCGAACTGGGCTTCGAAGAACTCGAAACCCTGGCGGGTCAGTTCAAAGATGTTGTCGGCGTCGAGGTACTGCATCAGGGATTTGCGGGCGAACACTCCCAGGGGAATGACCCGGCCGTCGGAGCTGGTGACCTCTGAACGGACCGACTGGTAAGGCCCTGCGATCAAGGCAGTGACGTAGGAGGAGAGCCGGGGAGTCGGCGCGAATTTCCATACGGAGCGCGCGCTGCCATCTACGGCGGCAGGAGCCTCAACGGGAACAGGAGTGGGGGAGTTGGAAACAACGTCCCAATGCGCCGGCGCCGTGACCGTGAACGTGAAAGCCGCTTTCAGGTCGGGCTGTTCAAAGACGGCGAACATGCGCCGGGAATCCGGAACCTCGAACTGCGTGTAGAGGTATGCTTCCCCATCCACGGGGTCCACGAAGCGGTGGAGGCCCTCGCCGGTGTTCATGTAGGGCGCATCTGCCACGATCGTCAGTTCATTCTCAGCAGCAAGCCCCGGCAGCTGGATGCGGACGCCGTCGGAGACCTCCGCTGGGTCCAGGTCAGTGCCGTTCAACGTCACGCTGTGGACGGTGTGCGTGATGGCATCGATGAACGTCGAGGATCCCGCCTCGGCAGAAAACCTGACCACGGTGGTGGAGCCGAAAACCTCCGGGCCGCGGGTCAGGTCCAAGGTGACGTCGTAGGAGTCGACAGTGAGCAGTTCGGCGCGGTTCGCGGCTTCATCGCGCGTGAGGTTCAGGCCTGGCAAAGTAGTGCCTCCGGAGATCGGGATGACCGGCCGGTCCGCCGGCCGCTGGTATGAAGTTATTCTTTCACTCCCACGACGGAAGGCAAGGAGTGGACACCACAGTGTCGCTCCCACGGAGTAGCGTTGGAATATGGGATCGATCCGGGAAAACCTCGACGTCCGCGCTTTAAGGTTCGCGGTGGCCTTTCCTCTGCTGCTTGCCATCGGCTTCGTGGTGTGCGCCCAAATGCTCCGCAATGATCTCCCCAACCCCGTGGCGGTCATGTGGAGTGCCGACGGCGGCACGTCCTTCGCGCCGTTCGGCGCCTATGTGGCAGTCGGCGCGGCGCTCATCACTTTGTGCGGTTGGGCAGTGTTCCTGCAGGCTGTCCCGATTTCCCGGCCCGTGATCATGCGGCGCGTCATGATGGGTATCGGCCTGATGGTCAGCCTGTTCATCACCACGGTCCTGGCGGCCGGCCTGGTGGGCCAAAGCGGGGCTGCCGACGCCCGCGAGTCCCATGTCGACCCGATCGTGCTGGCTATGGGCAGCGGAGCCGCGTTGGCCCTTGGAGTCGTCATGATGTTCGCTTTCAAACCGGACCCCCGGTGGACGCGGGAAGATGACGTGGCCCTCCAGAAAGAGCTGCGCCTCCTGGCGGATCCGGAGCTGGCCCACGACAGCCTCAGGATGTGGGTCCACGCCCGCAGTTCGGTGTTCGTCATGATCATCGTTTCGGCAGTGTTCCCTGCTGCTTTGATTGCGGTCGCAGTGCCATGGCTCGGCGCCCTCGTGGCCGCGGCGGCGCTGGTTGGTGCCTGTTTCCTGTTTGCCAGGGTGCGGGCGGACAGGGGAGGCCTGCAGGTCTTCGCAGGAGGCATCGTACGGGTCCTGACCGTTCCCGCCGTCGAGATCGCTGCGGCTGCTGCCGCGGAGGTCAAAGCCGCCGACTACGGCGGCTGGGGCTGGCGGCACCATGACGACGCCACCGCCATGCTGGTGGGAAGCGGCCCGGCCGTGGTGGTAAAGAAACTTAACGGTGGCCGCGTCGCTTTAAGCGCAGGTACGCGTGCCTCAGCCGACAAACTTGCCGGAATTCTTAACAGGGCTGCCCGTCGGGCCCACGATGACGGGCAGGCCCAACAACCGCGGTAGCGGTAACCTAGGTAGCGCATCCCTCAACGCCGCGCCCCGGCATGTGCTGTGCCGCTGCCCAGTGCCGAACCGGCGCGCCAGATAAGAATGGACTTCCCGTGACTACACCCCGCGTCCACATCGCTACGGACCACGCTGGAATGGAACTGAGCGCCCACTTGGTCAACCACCTCACTGCGAAGGGCTACGAAGTAGTGGATCACGGGCCCAAGGAATACGACGCACTGGATGACTACCCGTCGTTCTGCATCAACGCCGCCCTTGCGGTCGTCGCTGACCAGGAGGCCGGGGTTCACGCGCTTGGCATTGTCCTGGGTGGTTCGGGAAATGGTGAGCAGATTGCCGCCAACAAAGTGAAGGGTGTCCGCGCAGCCTTGGCCTGGAACCTCTCCACCGCAAAACTGGCCCGGGAACACAACGACGCCAACGTCGTTGCCGTCGGTGGCCGCCAGCACACTGTGGAAGAAGCCACGGAGCTTATTGAAGCCTTCCTGCAGGAACCGTTCAGCAACGACGAGCGCCATGTCCGCCGCATCGGCAAGATCGCCGTGTACGAAACCACCGGCGAAATCGTCCAGTAGTGCCGGAAGGACATTCGGTCCATCGGCTGGCCCGCCAATTCCAGGATGTTTTTGGCGGGCAGCGCCTGGAAGTCTCCAGTCCCCAAGGACGTTTCGTGGCCGGCGCAAGCCTGTTGACGGGACACACCTTGGAGGAAGCAACGGCCCACGGGAAGCAGTTCTTCCTCCGCTTCGACCACGGCCTGTTCCTCCACGTGCACCTTGGCCTGTACGGAGCCTGGAGTTTTGGCGGAGACAGCACATTCACTGGTTCCTCAAGCATTGGAGCTCCGCGCCGCATCGGTGAGCGGGAGAGCGGTTCAGGCGCGGACGGTGGTGACTACGCCGGTCCGCCGGAGCCCGTGGGTGCCGTCCGCGTCAGGCTTGTCTCAAAACACGGCTGGGCTGATCTTCGTGGTGCCACCACATGCGCGGCGATCACTGCTGCCGAGGCGGAAGCCGTGCTGGACCGCCTGGGGCCCGACCCCCTCCAAAACCGGCCCGGGGACCGCGAGGAGTTCATCGCGCGCCTGCGCCGGCGCAAGACCGCTGTAGCACTGCTGCTGATGGACCAGTCCGTGTTGGCCGGGGTCGGGAACATCTACCGCGCCGAAGTGCTGTTCCGGCAGGCGGTGGACCCATGGACGCCCGGAACAGGTATTGACGTCGAGACCGCAGGCCGGCTGTGGGACGACACAGTGGCAACCATGTCCGACGGCGTCCGCGATGGCCGGATTGTTACGACACCCCCGTCACTCTGGACCGGCGGCGGCGTCTTGGCGCCCGACGCCGATGCCCACTTTGTCTATAAGCGCGAGGGAATGCCCTGCCGCGCTTGCGGGACGCTGGTGGGTGTGACGGAAATCGGTGCCCGCAAACTCTATTGGTGCCCCGGCTGCCAGGTCTAGGTTTCTGCCGGATCCGGACAGAAACAAAGCTGCACAGAAACGATCCGGAACAGAAACGACTCTCAGCAGAAAAAAGCGCCCCCGATCCGCGGATCGGGGGCGCTTTGCCTGGAGGGGACGACGGGAATCGAACCCGCGTAATCAGTTTGGAAGACTGAGGCTTTACCATTAAGCTACGTCCCCAGGAGGAATATCCTGCTTGAGGACAACTTCCCGGTGGCTGTTGAAGCCGGGTACAACTAAACCTAATTCCGGCGGCGGTGTCAAATGTGCATTCCCGGCCCGCTTGCCCGTAGACTGTCCTGTGCGTTCGGGGTGTAGCTCAGCTTGGCTAGAGCGCCTGCTTTGGGAGCAGGAAGTCGCAGGTTCAAATCCTGTCACCCCGACTCTGTGTTTTGTGTCCGATTCCGGGACACGACAGAACCCCATACCCACAAAATCAGGAGTACTTAGACTGTGAAGAGCGCTGTCGAGAACCTCACCGCAACGCGGGTCAAGCTCAACGTTGAGGTTCCCTTTGAGGAACTGAAGCCGAGCATCGATGCCGCGTACAAGACCGTTGCTTCGCAGATCCAGGTTCCCGGATTCCGCAAGGGCAAAGTTCCCTCCAAGCTCATCGACCAGCGTGTCGGCCGAGGCTACGTCCTGGAGACGGCCATCAACGATGGCCTCAACGGCTGGTACCAGGCTGCAGTCCAGGAAACCGGCGTCCGCCCGCTGAGCCGTCCTGAGGTTGAAATCACCGAGGTTCCGGATCCGTCCGCAACCGACGGCGAGCTCAAGTTCCAGGTGGAGATCGATGTTCGCCCCGAGATCGAACTGCCGGACTACGCCGGCATCAAGGTTGAGGTTGCTGCTGCTGAGTCCTCCGACGCCGACGTTGACAAGTCCCTCGACGAACTGCGCGGCCGCTTCGGCACGCTGAAGACCGTTGAGCGCCCTGCCAAGAACGATGACTTCCTCACCATCGACATCACCGCCACCATTGACGGCGAAGAGATCGATTCCGCTGCGGGCCTGTCCTACCAGGTAGGCGCCGGCACCATGCTCGAAGGCCTGGACGAAGCCGTTACCGGTCTGTCCGCCGACGAAGAAGCCATCTTCGACACCACGCTTGTTGGCGGCGACCACGCCGGCGAAGCTGCCCAGGTGAAGGTCGTTGTCAAGGCTGTCAAGGAGCGCGAGCTTCCCGAGGCCGACGACGACTTTGCCCAGCTCGCTTCCGAGTTCGACACCCTTGCAGAGCTCCGCGAGGATCTCGCCAAGCAGGCAGCCGACTCCAAGGTTGTGGAGCAGGGCGTCGAGGCCCGCGACAAGGTCCTGGATAAGCTCGTTGAGCTCGTTGAGGTTCCGGTTCCGGACTCTGTCGTCGAAGAGCAGATCGAGGCCCACTTCAACCCGGAGAACGCCCACGGCGAAGGTGACCACGACACCGAGGAGCACCGCGCCGAGGTCAAGGCCAACACCGAGCGCGCCTTCCAGAACGAAATCATCCTTGACGCCATTGCCGACAAGGAAGAAGTTGAAGTCAGCCAGAACGAGCTGATCGACTACATCGTCACCACGGCAAGCCAGTACGGCATGGACCCCAACCAGTTCGCCCAGATCATTGATCAGAGCGGCCAGGTTCCCATGATGGTTTCCGAGGTTCGCCGCCGCAAGGCCCTGGCCGTTGTACTGGGCCAGGCCGAGGTAGTCGACACCGAGGGCAACAAGGTTGACCTGACGGACTTCGTCCGCCCCGCCGGAGAAGCCGCAGCCGAAGAAGCTGCAGCTGTTGAAGCTTCGGAAGAAGCAGACGCTCCTGCCAGCGACGACCCCGCAGCAGTGAAGTTCTAATTCACGACGCAGGCCGACCCCGGATCAGTTGATCCGGGGTCGGTTTTCTTTAAGGCCGAACAGTGGCGCTGAAGGCAAACGTGCGCCGTCAGCGAACAGCGCGATTCCGGCGAACAAATCGCCCCGGAAAACGGTTAGTGTCCAAGTAGTGAAGTTCAGTGAGGTCACTGGCACCAGCGAGAGGTAAGTACTTATGTCACAGCAATCAGAGGCTCCCCGGATGGCAACTGTCGATCCCGCAGCCCAGGACAACTACATCTACAACCGCCTGCTGAAAGAGCGCATTATCTGGCTCGGCTCTGAAGTGCGTGACGAGAACGCCAACGCCATTTGCTCCCAGCTCCTCCTTCTCTCGGCCGAAGACCCGGAGAAGGACATCTACCTGTACATCAACTCGCCGGGTGGTTCCGTGACGGCCGGGATGGCCATCTACGACACCATGCAGTTCATTCCGAACGATGTTGTTACCGTGGCCACCGGCCTCGCAGCTTCAATGGGCCAGTTCCTCCTTTCCTCCGGAACCAAGGGCAAGCGTTACGCAACCCCCAACGCCCGCATCCTGATGCACCAGCCTTCCGGCGGCATCGGCGGAACGGCCTCGGACATCAAGATCCAGGCGGAACTGATCCTGCACATGAAGAAGGTCATGGCGGAGCTTACGGCCGAGCAGACCGGACAGACCGTGGAGACGATCCTCAAGGACAACGACCGCGACAAGTGGTTTACGGCCGCAGAGGCATTGGAATACGGCTTCTTCGACAAGATCTCGGCGCACGCCGGTTCTGTGGCCGGTGGCGGCGGTACGGCCAACCAGTCGAACTCCGAAAACTAATCCGGCACCAAAGAACCACTGAAACCCCAGGAGTAAGAACATGAACTACAACTTCGGATGGTCTGCCGGTAACCTCCCGTCCAGCCGCTACGTCCTGCCCCAGTTCGAAGAGCGCACGCCCTACGGCTTCAAGCGCCAGGATCCGTACACCAAGCTGTTCGAGGACCGCATCATCTTCCTCGGCGTGCAGGTTGACGACGCATCTGCCGACGACATCATGGCCCAGCTGCTGGTCCTTGAGTCGACGGATCCGGACCGCGATATCACCTTGTACATCAACTCGCCGGGCGGCTCCTTCACGGCCATGACGGCCATCTACGACACCATGCAGTACATCCGTCCGGAGATCCAGACGGTCTGCCTGGGCCAGGCAGCCAGCGCCGCCGCGGTCCTACTCGCGGCCGGAACTCCCGGCAAGCGTCTTGCATTGCCGAACGCCCGGGTCCTGATCCACCAGCCTGCCCTCTCCGGCGGCCAGGGCGGCCAGGCCTCGGACCTCGAGATCCAGGCTGCGGAGGTCATGCGCATGAGGACCTGGCTTGAAGACACGCTGGCCCACCACTCGGGCCGCACCTCCGAGCAGGTCAATAACGACATCGAGCGTGACAAGATCCTGACGGCGGCCGAAGCCATGAATTACGGCCTGATCGACCAGGTTCTTGACTCCAGGAAGATCAAGCCGCAGGCAATCGCCCGGTAGCACACGGAATACGACGCCGGTGCGGTTCGCGAAATATGGACCGCACCGGCGTTCTGTTTCCACGCAAGCAGCCCATTGTGACCTAGAGTGGATGGTGTCACGGTGGTGCCAACCGCGGCTTGGCCGCACACTTGAGTACGGCGCGGAGCCGCATCACCCGCATGCAACGAAGGGATTCCCACATGGCTCGGATTGGTGAGAGCACGGATCTGCTGAAGTGTTCTTTCTGCGGAAAGAGCCAGAAGCAGGTGCGGAAGCTGATTGCCGGGCCCGGTGTGTACATCTGCGACGAATGCATCGAGCTGTGCAACGAAATCATCGAAGAGGAACTGGCCGAGGTCTCCGATCTCGGAAGCTTCGAGTTGCCCAAGCCCCGCGAAATCTTTGATTTCCTGCAGGAATATGTCATCGGCCAGGAACCCGCCAAACGGTCGCTCGCGGTAGCGGTATACAACCACTACAAGCGCATCCAGGCCGGGCATGCACCCAAGACCGGCAGTTTGGGCGAAGGGCCCCATCACGAGGATGTGGAGATCGCCAAATCCAACATTTTGCTGATCGGCCCCACCGGCTGCGGTAAAACTTATTTGGCCCAAACCCTGGCCCGCCGGCTGAACGTCCCGTTCGCTGTCGCAGACGCCACGGCCTTGACCGAGGCAGGCTACGTCGGCGAGGACGTTGAAAACATCCTGCTCAAGCTCATCCAGGCCGCCGACTATGACGTCAAGAAGGCCGAGCAGGGCATTATTTACATCGACGAGATCGACAAGATCTCGCGAAAGAGCGAGAACCCTTCGATCACCCGGGATGTGTCCGGTGAGGGTGTGCAGCAGGCCCTCCTGAAAATCCTGGAAGGCACTGTGGCCTCTGTACCTCCCCAGGGTGGCCGAAAACACCCGCATCAGGAGTTCATCCAGATCGACACAACCAATGTTCTCTTCATTGTGGCGGGCGCCTTTGCCGGCCTGGAGGACATTATTGGCTCCCGGTCCGGCCGGAAGGGCATTGGCTTCGGTGCACCACTGAACGAAGCCAGGGACAATGTGGACACCTACGGGGAAGTCATGCCCGAGGACTTGCTGAAGTTTGGACTTATTCCGGAATTCATTGGCCGGTTGCCTGTCATCACCACCGTGTCCAGCCTTGATCGTCCGGCGCTGATCCAGATCCTTTCCACACCCAAAAACGCGCTCGTGAAGCAATACCAGAAGATGTTCCAGCTGGACGGCGTGGAGTTGCAGTTCGACCAGGACGCCCTGGACGCCATAGCGGACCAGGCGCTCGAACGGGGCACCGGCGCCCGTGGTTTGCGGGCCATCATGGAAGAAGTGCTTCTCCCGGTGATGTTCGATCTGCCCAGCCGGGACGACATCGCGACGGTGGTCATCACAGCCGATGCAGTATCCAAGAAAGCCCAGCCCACCATGATCGCCCATGACGTGGTGGCAAAGCGGCGGAATAAGTCTGCCTAAACTGCCGTTGGCAAAAAGGAGCGGCTTGGTTGCGAGCCGCCTTGAAAAAGCCACGTTTCCACTCTTCCGAGGAGTTCCCCTGTGTCCGAACAGCTTGTGTCTGAAGTGACCGCGTCCGACAACACCGTCAACAAGGCAGATTTCTGGTTCGACCCGGTCTGCCCGTTCGCGTGGATTACGTCGCGCTGGATCGGGGAAGTCGAACAGGTGCGCGGTATCGAGACCGAATGGCACGTAATGAGCCTTTCCGTCCTGAACGAAGGCCGCGATCTACCTGCCGACTACAGGGCCATGATGGACGACAGCTGGGGACCGGTCCGCGTGATCATTGCTGCGCAGGAGCTTCATGGCAGCAGCTACGTCAAGCCCCTCTACGACGCCATGGGGGAGCAGATCCACCATGAGGGCAATAAGGACCGCGCATCCGTGATCCAGAAAGCCCTGGCCGACACCGGGCTTCCCGCGGACCTGGCACGTTTTGCCACTTCCGATGAATACGATTCCAAGCTGCGGGCAAGCCACGAGTCCGGAATCTCGTTGGTAGGGCAGGACGTTGGAACCCCCGTGGTCGCTGTCAACGGCACTGCGTTCTTCGGCCCCGTACTCACCCGCATTCCGCGTGGCGAGGAAGCCGGGAAGATCTGGGATGCAACCGTGAGCCTGGCCGGCTACCCGCACTTCTTCGAGTTGAAGCGCAGCCGCACCGAAAGCCCTGAATTCAACTAACCGCTTGTTGCCCTCCAGAGGACACGGCCGGGCTACTTGAGGAATCGTGAGGTCCGGCGGTCGGCCAGGATCTTACCGTTGGTCTGGCAGTGGGGGCAGTATTGGAGGGAGGTGTCCGCGAAGGACACCTCCCTTACTGTTTCGCCGCACAGAGGACACGGCAGGCCCGTCCGGGCGTGTACGCGGAAGTTGCTGCGCTTGGTGTCCTTGAGTTCGCTGGATGGCTTACCGGCTGCCGCGTTGACGGCGCCGACCAGGACCTCCTGCAGTGACTGATACAGCCGCGCCACGGTCTCTTGGTCCAGCGACTTCGCTATGGCGAAAGGGGAGATCCTGGCGGCGTGGAGGATCTCGTCACTGTAGGCGTTGCCGATTCCGGCTATGACACTTTGGCTGCGCAACAGACCTTTGATCTGCTGTGGACTGGACTTCAGAATCGCGGCGAATGCAGCCTCATCGAAGTCCGGGCTCAGCGGCTCGGGACCGAGTGTTGCGATGCCTGGAACTTCTTGTGGGTCCCTGACCACATAGATGGCCAGGCTTTTCTTCGTCCCGGCTTCGGTGAGGTCCATTCCGATGTGGGCGTCGTCGCTGGCGCGGTGGAACAGCAACCTTGCCGAAATGTTGCTCTTGCCCATCCGCAACCCTGCCGAAGACGGGTGCTCCGTGTAGCGGACCCAGCCCGCCTTGGCCAGGTGGAACACGAAAAAGAGTCCGTCCAGGTCAGCGCAAACGAACTTTCCGATCCGTTGCACGCCCTGGACTGTCCTGCCTTCGAGGGCGGTGTAGGGCGGGTCGGCGGTCTTGAGTGCCGAGAAGGAGTTGATGCGGACCTCAGTCAGCGTGGCTCCGTGGAGTTGGGTGTCCAGGTACATGCACAGGCCGTGCACTTCGGGCAGTTCCGGCATGGACATTACTTTGCCACAGGTGGTTCCGGATCGGCAGGATAACTACAGGATTGTAGTTATCCCGGAGCCCTTGCGTGTTGTCTTTTGCGGTACAACAATGGTTCTTACCCACTTCGAAAGAAGAGGGACACGGAAACCAAAGATTCAGTGATATGCAACCAACGCAGCCTTTGGCACAGTTGGAAGCAAGCTACCAGTGACGAGGTAGGAAGACCTGAAATTCCAAGGATTCCGCCAGACTGTCAAGTCGTCACCAGACAGCCGAAAAGTCGAAGCCCCACCAACGGCAAAACGCTGATGGGGCTTCCCCTTTGCCCGGATACTGTCGGGCTCACCTTGGCCTTAAGAGGCTGGAGTCTCCTCGGCAGGTGCCAGGACAACGTCGCTGACTGTCAGTTCACCTTCGCCGGACTGGAGCGTGATTTCCTGCGCGTTAGCGGCCGCCTTCAAGTCGCCCAGACCCGCCTTCAGCTGCGAGACCAGAATCTCCGAAGCTGTAATGGATGCTGAGAGAACCTCGGTGCGCTGCTTGACCTTGGCCTCGGACTTTGCCTTGCGGATGCCGCTCAAAGCGATCCCGACCGTGCCCAGCATGGTGGTGTCGCCGTCGGTGATTTCCAGGGCGGCGGGCCATTCGGCGCGGTGGACCGAACCTGTCCGCCACCAGCCCCACACTTCTTCGGTGGCGAAGGGCAGGAAGGGGGCGAAGAGACGAAGCAGTGAGTCCAGGGCCGTTGCCAGCGCGGCCAGTACGGAAGCCTGCTCGGACTCGCCGGCTGCCCCGTAGGCGCGGTCCTTGATCAGTTCGACGTAGTCGTCCGTGAACTGCCAGAAGAACGATTCCGTGATCTGGAGCGCCCGGGCGTAGTCGTAGTTGTCGAACGCCTTGGTGGACTGCGCGACGACGTCGGACAGCTGCGCCAGCAGCGCACGGTCCAGGGGGTTCGTCAGCACCGCGAGGTCGGTGGTCACCACGGAGTTCTCGGTGGCCCCGAGGTTCAGCACGAACTTGGAGGCGTTCAGCAGCTTGATTGCCAGACGGCGACCAATCTTCATCTGGGCAATCTCGTATGCCGTGTCGGCGCCGAGCTTTGCCGAAGCGGCCCAGTAACGCACAGCATCCGAACCGTACTCGTTCAGCACGTCCGTGGGGACAACGACGTTGCCCTTGGACTTGGACATCTTCTTCCGGTCCGGATCCAGGATCCAGCCGGAGATCGCTGCGTGCTTCCACGGTGCGCTCTTCTGCAGGGCGTCAGCACGCACTGCCGAGGAGAACAGCCAGGTACGGATGATGTCGTGGCCCTGGGGGCGCAGGTCGAAGGGGTAGACCTTGGAGAACAGTTCCTCGTCACGGCTCCAGCCGCCCACGATCTGCGGTGTCAGCGATGACGTTGCCCAGGTGTCCAGGACGTCCGCATCGCCGGTAAAGCCGTTGGCCTGGTCGCGCTGCGACTCGTCGAAACCGGGTGCGGCGTCGGCTGCCGGATCCACGGGGAGCATCTCGTCCGAGGGCAGGATCGGGTGGTCGTAGTCCGGGTTGCCCTGCGCGTCCAGCGGGTACCAGACGGGGATGGGCACACCGAAGAAGCGCTGGCGCGATACGAGCCAGTCGCCGTTCAGGCCGGCGATCCAGTTTTCGTAGCGGGAGCGCATGAAGGACGGGTGGAAGTTGATTTCCTGGCCGCGTGCGATCAGGCGCTCACGGCGTTCCTCGTCGCGGCCACCGTTGCGGATGTACCACTGGCGGGAGGTGACAACTTCGAGTGGCTTGTCGCCCTTTTCGAAGAAGTTCACCGGGTGGGTGATCTTCTTCGGTTCGCCATCGAGCAGGTCTGCTGCCTTGAGCAGTTCCACTACGGCTTCCTTGGCGGAGAAGGCCGTCTTGCCCGCGATCGCGGCATACGCTTCCTTGCCGGCGTCGGTAGTGATCCATTCCGGGGTGTCGGCGATGATGCGGCCGTCGCGGCCCATGATGGCGCGTGTGGGCAGCTGGAGTTCGCGCCACCAGGTGACGTCGGTCAGGTCACCGAACGTACACACCATGGCGATGCCGGAACCCTTGTCCGCCTTGGCGAGCGGGTGGGCCTTGACCTCAAGTTCCACGTCGAAGAGCGGGGACTTCACGGTCTTGCCGAAGAGCGGCTGGTACCGCTCGTCGTCGGGGTTGGCCACCAACGCGGCGCAGGCAGCCAGCAGTTCCGGACGGGTGGTCTCGATGAAGATCTTTTCGCCGTCTTCGGTGAAGAACGGATAGCGGTAGTAGGCGCCGGCGACTTCGCGGTCCTCGAGCTCGGCCTGCGCCACAGCGGTACGGAAGGTCACGTCCCACAGGGTGGGTGCCTCGGCCATGTAGGCGTCGCCCGCAGCCAGGTTGGCCAGGAAGGCGCGCTGGGACACGGCACGGGAGGTGTCGTCAATGGTGCGGTAGGTCAGGTCCCAGTCCACGGACAGGCCGAGGGTCTGGAACAGGTTCTCGAAGACCTTCTCGTCCTCAACGGCGAGTTCCTCGCACAGTTCGATGAAGTTCTGGCGCGAAACGACGTCGAAATCGCGCTGGTTCTTGGCCGGCTGAGCCGGGGGAGTGTAGTCCGCCTTGTAAGGGATGGCGGGATCGCAGCGCACACCGTAGTAGTTCTGGACGCGGCGCTCGGTCGGCAGCCCGTTGTCATCCCAGCCCATGGGGTAGAAGACGTTCTTGCCCGTCATCCGCATGTAACGGGCCTGGACGTCGGTCTGGGTGAAGGAGAACATGTGGCCCACGTGGAGCGAGCCTGAAGCCGTCGGCGGGGGAGTGTCGATCGAGTAGACCTGCTCCCGGGTGGTGTCCGGATTGAACTTGTAGGTTCCCTCTTCAAGCCAGCGCTGCGTCAAGGCAGCCTCAAGGCCTTCAAGGGCCGGCTTGTCGGGAACGTTAATGGGGGCGGTGGCGGGCGTGTCTGTACCCTGCGTTGATTCAGCCATGGACCAATTGTTTCATGGCCTGGCGTTACAACCCGCCGCCCCGGAACCTTGCACCCCCGATAGGGTAGTGCCATGACTTTGGCAGCGCACACTATCCCCGCAGGACAGAACAAGACGGCCGTGGTAACCGGAGCCAGCACCGGCATCGGCGAGGCCACCGTGAGGGCCCTGGCCGCCACGGGATGGAAGGTCTTCGCCGTAGCGCGCAGGGCTGACCGGCTTGGTGCCCTGGGTGCCGAAACCGGCGCCGTGCCGTTCCCGGCAGACATCACCGACGACGACGACGTCGCCGCCTTGCTTGCGGCTGTCACGAAAGCCGGGGGTGCTGACACGCTCATCAATATCGCCGGCGGTGCGAGGGGCGCTGACACCATTGCGAATGCCGATACCGAAGACTGGGAGTGGATGTACCAGGTGAACGTCCTGGGCACCATGAAAATCACCCGCGCCTTCCTGCCGATGCTGCGCGAAAACGGCCAAGGGACGGTCCTCAATCTCACCTCGACGGCCGGGCTGTCCGCCTATGAAGGCGGCGGAGGGTACAACGCGGCGAAGTTCGCCCAGCACGCCATGACCAATGCGCTCCGCCTTGAAGAGGTGGGCAATAACGTCCGTGTCATCGAAGTGGCTCCCGGCCTGGTGTACACAGAGGAATTCGCACTGAACAGGCTTGGAGACAAAGAGGCGGCAGCCAAGGTCTACGCCGGCGTGGAGAAGCCCCTGACAGCCGACGACGTTGCGGACGTCGTCAAATACGCAGTCTCACTGCCGCACCACATCAACCTGGACCAAATCGTGGTTCGTCCGGTGGCCCAGGCAGCCAACCACAAACTGGTCCGCAAGCAGGACTAGCCCGCAGGGACCTCCAACGTGGCGAGCACAGCTGCGTGGTCCGAACCGGGAACTTTGCGAACCAGGTAGCCGCGGCTGCCGATCCGTGGTGATGTGACCACATGGTCCAACACCGTTCCCGGGAGCTGCGGCCCTTCCATGGGCCAGGTGGGGGATAACCGCCCCGCCGCTGCCGTTCCCACGTCCACCAGCTTCGCTCCGTCCCTTCCGG
This sequence comes from Paenarthrobacter sp. TAF1, assembly GCF_052113825.1. Lineage (NCBI taxonomy): Bacteria > Bacillati > Actinomycetota > Actinomycetes > Micrococcales > Micrococcaceae > Paenarthrobacter > Paenarthrobacter sp. TAF1. The sequence continues at coordinate 373,288 of NZ_JBFRDO010000001.1, read as the reverse complement.
AATCCAGCATCGCCCGGAACTCCGGGTGGTCGTAGGAGGAATTGAAGTCGCCCATGAGCAGATGGTTTCCCGGAGTCGAGGCCTGACGGCCGATCTTCCCAAGATCGCTCCGCCATTGTTCGATCCTTTCGTCCACCGGGGGCAGCGCATGGACGTTAGTGAGGTTCAAAGCCGACCTGGCACCGGAGGCCTGGTCCGACACGAGGACCCTCGTGACGGCCATGCGGAACGGGGTATCCGGCAGGAGACCATCCGGTTCAAGCGGGAACACGGAGTAGACGGCGCCGCCCGACGCGTCGTCGCTGGGCTCGCTGACACGGTGTTGAAGGATCGCCTCCAAGCCTTCCCCGCGGAGGCGGTCCTCCAAACCCTGGGTATGTTCCTGCAACGCCAGGATCTGGATGCCGTTCTCACGGACCAACTGCACAATGGTCGACGCATCGGCCTCGCCATACTCGGTGTTCAGGCTCATGACCTTCACAGGAACTGTGACCGTTCCCGCGGGCAGTTCCATGGGCTTCCCGGCGTCCAGCGGGAAAAGCCAGAAGAGCTGGACCGCCAGCAGGGCCGTCGTCGTGATGATGACCCAAATCCGCCGCCCCACCACAGCGAAGAGCAGCGCCACGGCAGCCGGGATGACAAGCCATGGAGTGAACGACAACAGCTGGACCACCGGCAGGGGCCACTCGACAGGAATCGCGCGGAACAGTGAGATGCCTGCCGTTGGCACCGCGAAGAGAAGTGCGAATACGGTCCATGCAAGGGAAGGCCGACGATGTGCTTTGCTGGCAGCCGGGACGGCAGGAGCGGGGTTCGACATGGACCCGAGTCTATGCAGCCCTCCCGCCCGGGACCGTCCTCCCCAGGGATGACTCTGCGAGTGGAGCAGGAGCCCCGGCTGCCGCTAGACTGTATGGACCAGCATTGACCCGGCCATCACCGGTGAGCTTCCGGAAGAAAAGCACCGAATGCCCTCAACGGCAAACAGTGCCCAGTAGAACCGGGCGGGTAAGCCCGTCACAGCAGTAATGAGAGGCCGGAACATCACGTTCCGGTAAGTGAGGTGGTACCGCGGTACCTGCGCAGCCGACAGGCAGCACAGAAGCCGTCCTCGCATCCTGACAGTCAACCAGCTATCACAGGATATGAGATGACCCACTACCCCAAGGCCTCAGCGTCTTCGTCCGGCACGCATGGCGTGTCCGCTTCCGTGAAGTTCCCGGAAATCGAAGAGCGCATCCTCAAATACTGGGATGAAGACGGCACCTTCCAAGCCAGCATCGACCAACGGGATGCGGGCACGGACGGCAGCAACGAGTTCGTCTTCTACGACGGCCCTCCCTTCGCCAACGGACTGCCGCACTACGGCCACCTGCTGACCGGCTACGCCAAGGACCTCGTCGGCCGCTACCAGACCCAGCGCGGCAAGCGCGTGGAGCGCCGCTTCGGTTGGGACACGCACGGCCTGCCGGCTGAACTCGAAGCCATGAAGCAACTGGGCATGACCGACAAAACCCAGATCGAAGCCATGGGCATCGACAAGTTCAACGACGCCTGCCGTGCCTCCGTCATGAAGTACGCCAACGAGTGGAAGGCCTACGTCACCCGCCAGGCCCGCTGGGTGGACTTCGAGAACGACTACAAGACGCTCAACGTCGAGTACATGGAGTCGGTCCTCTGGGCCTTCAAGCAACTGCATGAAAAAGGCCTGACCTACAACGGCTACCGCGTGCTCCCGTACTGCTGGAAGGACGAGACGCCGCTGTCCAACCACGAACTCCGCATGGACGACGACGTCTACAAGAACCGCCAGGACCAGACCGTCACAGTCACCTTCCCCATCAAGGCCGGTGCCTCCGAACTCTCCAAGGAGCTCGAAGGCGTCCAGGCGCTCGCCTGGACCACCACACCCTGGACGCTGCCCACCAACCTGGCGCTCGCCGTAGGGCCGGAGATCTCCTACGCCGTCCTGCCAGCTGGACCCAACGGCGTGAAGGCCGCTTCCGCGGAAGCTCCGGTGACGGGCAGCTTCCTGCTGGCAGCAGACCTTCTGGGTTCGTACGCCAAGGACCTGGGATACGACGACGCCGCTGCCGCGACTGCCGCGGTGGTGTCCACCCACAGCGGTGCCGAGCTGGAAGGCCTCGAGTACCAGCCTCTGTGGAACGACTTTGCCGATGCTGAGAAGTATGGGACGCAGAACGCCTGGCGTTTCCTGGTGGCCGACTACGTGACCACCACCGACGGCACGGGCATTGTCCACCAAGCTCCTGCCTACGGTGAAGATGACCAGAAGGTCTGTGAAGAGGCCGGCATCCCGGTGGTCCTGTCCGTGGACGAGGGGGCCAAGTTCCTGCCGCTGTTCGCCCATGGCGAGCTGGCATCCATCGTCGGCCTGCAGGTCTTCGATGCCAACAAGCCCATCACGCAGGTTCTGCGCGCCGACGGCCGCCTTGTCCGCCAAGCCAGTTACGAACACAGCTACCCGCACTGCTGGCGCTGCCGTAACCCGCTGATCTACCGCGCGGTCTCCTCCTGGTACGTCGAGGTCACCAAGTTCAAGGACCGCATGTCCGAGCTGAACCAGGAGATCAACTGGATCCCGGGCAACGTCAAGGACGGCCAGTTCGGTAAGTGGCTGGACAACGCCCGCGACTGGTCCATCAGCCGCAACCGTTACTGGGGCTCACCCATCCCGGTGTGGCAGTCGGACGACCCCGAGTACCCGCGCACCGACGTTTACGGTTCGCTGGCCGACCTCGAAGCCGATTTCGGCCGCCTGCCTGTCAACAACGAAGGACAGGTGGACTTGCACAGGCCCTTCATCGATGAACTGACCCGTCCCAACCCGGACGATCCCACGGGCAAGTCCACCATGCGCCGCGTCGAAGACGTGTTGGATGTCTGGTTCGACTCCGGTTCCATGCCGTACGGGCAGGTGCACTATCCGTTCCAAAACCAGGAATGGTTCGACACCCACAACCCCGCCGACTTCATCGTGGAGTACATCGGCCAGACGCGTGGCTGGTTCTACATGCTCCACATCCTGTCCACGGCCTTGTTCGACCGCCCGGCATTCCGCAATGTCATCAGTCACGGCATCGTCCTGGGCTCCGACGGACAGAAGATGTCCAAGAGCCTGCGCAATTACCCGGACGTCTCCGAGGTCCTGGACCGCGACGGTTCTGACGCCATGCGCTGGTTCCTCATGTCCAGCCCCATCCTCCGTGGCGGGAACCTGATCGTCACCGAGCAGGGCATCCGCGACGGCGTCCGCCAGGTCATCCTGCCGTTGTGGAACGTGTACAGCTTCTTCACGCTGTACACCAATGCCGCCAACGGAGGGGAGGGATACGAGGCCAAGCTGCGCTATGACGGTTACGCCGACACCCTTGACCAGTACCTGATGGCGAACACAGGTGACCTGGTCCGCAAGGTCACCGCCAGCCTGGACAGCTACGACATCTCCGGTGCCTGCGACGAGCTGCGCAGCTACCTGGACATGCTCACCAACTGGTACGTCCGGCGCAGCCGCCAGCGCTTCTTTGACGAGAACGTCGACGCCTTCGATGCGTTGTACACCGCCCTCGAAGCCGTGTGCCGCGTGTCGGCATCGTTGCTGCCGCTGGTGACCGAAGAGATCTGGCGCGGCCTGACCGGTGGCCGTTCCGTGCACCTGGCCGACTGGCCTGAGGCTTCGCTGTTCCCGTCCAACCCCGGCCTGGTCGAGTCCATGGACCGCGTGCAGCAGATCTGCTCGACCGGTTCCAGCCTCCGCAAGGCAGCGAACCTGCGTGTCCGCCTGCCCTTGCAGGAGCTGACTGTCGTGGCACCCGGCGCGGACGCGCTGGAAGGATTTGCCGCCGTCGTCGCTGATGAACTGAACCTGCGGTCGGTGCGGCTGCTGGATGCCGCCACGGCTTCGCCCGAGGAGTTCGGCATCGAGCAGAAGCTCGTGGTCAACGCCCGGGCCGCCGGCCCGCGGCTCGGCAAGAATGTCCAGCAGGCCATCAAGGGTTCCAAATCGGGGGATTGGTCGGTCAACGACGGCGTCGTTGTGGCCGGTGGCTTGGAACTTGAGCCGCAGGAATACACGCTGGAAACCGTGGTTTCGGAATCGGCCGACGGCGGTTCAGCATCGGTTGCAGTGCTGCCGGGCGGCGGATTCGTGGTCCTGAACACCGAAGTGACTCCCGAGCTGGCCGCCGAAGGACTGGCCCGCGACATGGTCCGCGCCATCCAGCAGGCCCGCAAGGATGCCGGATTCAACGTCAGTGACCGCATCCGGACCACTGTGTCAGCTGCCCAGGATGTCGTGGACGCGCTGGAAGCCAACGCTGAATTGGTGAAGACCGAAACACTCACCCTGGAACTGGAGGTTCTTCCGGCCAGCGTCGATGAACCGCAGGTTACCGTTGCAAAGGCAGGGGCCTGAACCATGACTGACGAATTTTCCGTTGAGAGCGTCTACGCCGAACTCCTTGGCAGGGCGCCGGAAAACAAGATGGAACCGCGCCTTGCGCCGCTTTTCCGTGCCATGGACGTGCTGGGAGAGCCGAACAAGGCTTTCCCGATCATCCACATCACGGGCACCAACGGCAAGACTTCCACTGCCCGCATGATCGAAGCCGGTTTGCGCGCCCACGGACTCAGCACGGGCCGCTACACCAGCCCGCACCTGTCAAAGGTCACTGAGCGCATCAGTATTGATGGCGAGCCGGTACCGGACGCGACGTTCGTACGCATCTGGGATGAGATCCGCCCGTACCTGGAAATCGTTGACAACGAGCTCGTTGCGGAGAACCAGCCGCGCCTGACGTACTTCGAATGCCTGACCATTCTTGGCTTCGCGGTGTTCGCGGACCAGCCGGTGGATGTCGCAGTGATTGAAGTCGGCCTGGGAGGCATCACCGATGCCACCAACGTCGGAGACGGCCAGGTCTCGGTCATCACGCCGATCTCGCTGGACCACACGGACCTCCTGGGCGACACTACCGAGGACATTGCCTACGAGAAGGCCGGAATCATCAAAGCCGGCGGCTTCCTGGTAAGTGCGGCCCAGCCGGTGGACGCGGCCCAGGTCCTGCTGGAAAAGGCCCGTGAAGTGGACGTGCCTTTCCGCTTCGAGGGCGTCGAGTTCGGCGTCGAGTCCCGCAGTGTGGCCGTGGGTGGCCAGGTCCTGACCATCCAGGGACTCGCCGGGCGCTACGAGGATCTTCTGCTGCCGTTGCACGGTGCCCACCAGGCCGAGAACGCCGCTGTTGCCGTGGCCGCCCTTGAGGCATTCTTCGGCGGGGGAGAGAAGGAACTGGACGCCGAGGTGCTGAAGGAAGCATTCGGCACCGTGACATCTCCCGGCCGGTTGGAAGTCGTGAGGACCGCACCCACGGTAGTGGTTGACGCAGCCCACAACCCGGACGGCATTCGTGTCACGGCAGAAGCAATCCAGGAGGCATTCACCTTCAGCAAACTGGTGGTGGTGGTTGGGGTCCTGCGCGAGAAGGACGCGGAGGAAATCCTGAAGACCCTCAAGGAATCCCTCGGCGGACTCGCCGAGGAGTTCTGTTTCACGCAGTCCAACTCGGCGCGCGCCGTTCCGGCAGCGGAACTGGCTGAACTCGCCATCGATCTTGGCTTTGGCGAGGACAACGTGCATATCGCGGAGAAGCTCGACGACGCCATTGAGTGGGCTGTCGAGCGTGCCGAATCCAACGATGACCTGGCGGGCGGTGTCCTGGTGACGGGTTCCATCACGGTGGTGGCCGAGGCCCGGATCCTGCTGGGAAAGGCGAGTGCCTAGCATGGCGAAAATGACCAAAGCGCAGCGCGAATGGCGTCCCGGCATGCCGAAGAAGCGCCGGTCCACCAAAGTGATGTTTGCGTCCACGGTGCTGCTGCTCGAAGCCTTCGTGGCTTTCTTCGGCACCTTGGCTGTGTTCGGCCTGAAGCGCGGCGAAGTCGATCCGGGCATCATCCTGGGCGTTGGAATTGCCCTGAGCGTGGTGCTGGTCCTTGCCTGTGCCGTGCTGTCCAGGCCGTGGGGCATCGGACTGGGATGGGTGCTGCAGGTAGTGCTGATCCTGACGGGATTGGCCGAGCCCATGATGTTCATTGTCGGCATCCTCTTTGCCATCTGCTGGTGGTACGGGATCCGTGCCGGCATGAGGATCGACCGTGAGGTGGCCCAGCGCGACCGTGAACAGGCGGAATGGGACGCTGCCCACGGTGAAGAAGCCGGCCCGCAAACCCCGTAAACTGGCTGGGAAAACCACCGAACGTAAGTCACTGAACACATCACATTGGAGCAACTGTGAGCATTGAACGGACCCTCGTCCTGGTCAAGCCCGACGGCGTCGCCCGCAACCTGGGCGGGAGCATCCTCGCCCGCATCGAGGCCAAGGGCTACACCCTGGCCGAACTGAAGAAGGTCAACGCCACCCGTGAGCTGCTGGAGCAGCACTACGAGGAACACGTGGGCAAGCCCTTCTACGAGCCGCTGGTTGAGTTCATGTTGAGCGGACCGGTCATCGCTGCCGTCTTCGAGGGCCACCGCGTCATCGAAGGCTTCCGCTCACTGGCCGGAACGACGGATCCGACGACGGCGGCTCCGGGCACCATCCGTGGCGACTTCGGCCGCGACTGGGGCCTGGCGGTCCAGCAGAACCTCGTCCACGGTTCCGACTCCGTTGAATCGGCCGAGCGAGAGATCAAGATCTGGTTCGCCGGCTAACCACGCCGCACCGACCTGACAGTTAAGGCCAATGTTCGAGTCGAACATTGGCCTTAACTGTCACACCGCGGAGGGGTTTAGTAGCCGGACGTCCCAGCGAAAACGTGGATGAAGGCGAAGAAGATCGTGGCGATGACCGCGACATACAGCAGGGCCACAATGATCCACCCGGAATCGCCCAGCAACTTGGTCAAGCCCGGCGGTGCCTTGATGACGCCGTGGGAGATGTTCCGGATGGTCACCCAGACAAAGAGGGGGATCATGACGGCCCACACCACCATGCAGAACGGGCACAGTACATTGATGACGTACAGAGCCTGGGACCACAGCCAGACAACGAACACGAAACCGAGGGTCACGCCCGCCTGCAGTCCAAGCCAGTAGCCGCGCGAGAACCTGGCGCCGGCGAGAAGGCCCATGGCCGTGGTGATGATGACGGCAAAGGCCACAATGCCGATGAACATGTTGGGGAATCCGAACACGGAGCTCTGTGGTGTTTGCATCACGGCGCCGCAGGAAATCCACGGGTTCACATCGCAGACCGTTACATGGTTGGGGTCCTTGAGGACTTCCAGTTTCTCCAGGACCAACGCCCCGGACGCCAGCCAACCGATGACGCCGGTGACCAGGAGGAGCCAGGCGAAGGGCTTGTCGCGGACAGTCCTCGGCAACTTCTCCTGTTGTGCGGACGACTCTCCCGCAGTGGTGGAGGTATTGATGGCCAGGTTTTCCCTGGCGGTGCTCGGCATCGCGGATCGGATCCTTTTCGACGTTGTGCCCCGGCGGGCCGGGAAGGGTTCTTGGGAGGATTCTAACGCCGCTGGCTGTGGGCTGCGCCCAGCTTGTGCCGATCCGGACGACACAGCGTCCTAACGGGCGATGTCGCGCGGGTGTGAGAGAATGAACATGGCTGGAAGCCGACCCACATTCGGATTCCGGTCCGGTGACTTGTTCCCAAGACCGCCAGTATGAGCTGGGCATGCCCGGATCACGTCGATCCTCGGTAGGCCCGCCATAACAATGGACGGCACCTGGTTGTGGCAGCAGAACAACGGGTTTCAGAACTAAGCCGCCGGCCTTCCAGGGCTGCCGCACCCCAATGATGGTGCGAACCGGAAGGCATACTACCGACTTCTGTCAACGCCTGCGGGTTTTGACAATATTTGCCCCTCTGGGCGCCGGATGTGGCGGTGTCGCTGGGGCAGGAGTGTTGCCACATATGGATAATGACCAGGTTGTAGCCGTTAATGATGAGGCAGCTCCCGCGGAAACTGCGGAAGCGCCCAAGAAAACCACCCGGACCCGGCGCAAGGCTGCGCCCAAGGCAGTTGCTGAGGTAGAGGCAACTGAGGCCCCTGTCACTGGGACGCCCGCAGTTGCGGAAACTCCCGAGGCTGACGCCAAGCCCGTACGCCGCACCCGGTCCCGCAAGAAGGTTGAGCCAACCGAGCCCTTGCCCGGCCTCGGCGATGAAACCGCCGCAGGCCAGGAGCCTGCTGCCGAAACCCAGCCCGAAGCCGTCCTTGAAGCTGCCGCCGAAAAGCCGGTCCGCCGTCGTCGTGCTGCCAAGCCCAAGGTGGAGGCAGAAGAGACGCCCGCAGCTGCTGAAGTTGTTGAAGAAACCACGACGCCGGAGGCCGGCACCCAGCCGGAAGAACCTGCTGCTGAGGAAGAGGCTCCGGCCGAGGAAGCTGCTCCTGCCGCTGCCACCTCGCTGTTCATGGAGCCGGTTTCCATCACGTCGATGATCTTCCAGGCCCCTGACCTCACCACTGTCCCGCGCGTTGCGGCCGTGGAAGAGACGGACGACGAGCCGGAAGACGACGCTGAAGCAGCCGCAGACGGTGAGCTGGACGAGGGTGGCAGTCGTCGCCGTCGCCGGAGCCGCGGCCGCCGCGGGCGCCGTGGCACTGAACGCGACGAGAACGACACCGAAGACAGCAATGACTCCGGCGACGAAGAAACTCCCGCAGCTGAAGCCCTCGAAGAAGGCGTCACGTCGCGTCGCCGTCGTCGTCGGCGTCGTGGAGACCAGGACCTTGAACTGACGGGCGGCTCGGATGACGACCCGCCCAACACGGTAACCCGCGTTCGCGCCCCCCGGCCCATCACGGAAACGGCTCCTTCCAACCGGGTCGCAAGCGTCAAGGGCTCCACCCGGCTCGAGGCCAAGAAGCAGCGTCGCCGCGAGTCCCGCGAGACCGGACGTCGCCGCCAGGTGATTACCGAAGCCGAGTTCCTGGCACGCCGCGAATCCGTGGACCGGCAAATGATCGTCCGCCAGCGCGACGACAGAATCCAGATCGCAGTCCTTGAAGATGGCGTCCTGGCCGAGCACTTCGTGTCCAAGACGCAGCAGGACTCCCTGATCGGCAACGTCTATCTCGGCAAGGTCCAGAACGTCCTGCCATCCATGGAAGCTGCATTCGTTGATATCGGACGCGGCCGCAACGCGGTGCTGTACGCCGGTGAAGTCAACTGGGATGCAGTGAACCTGGAGGGCCAGCCGCGCCGGATCGAGAATGCGCTGAAGTCCGGCGACTCCGTCCTGGTCCAGGTGACCAAGGATCCGGTGGGTCACAAGGGTGCCCGCCTCACAAGCCAGATCTCACTTCCGGGCCGCTACCTTGTGTACGTGCCGGGTGGATCCATGACCGGCATCTCCCGCAAGCTGCCCGACGTCGAACGCAACCGCCTCAAGCGGATCCTGAAGGACCGCCTGCCGGAAAACGCCGGAGTCATCGTCCGTACGGCCGCTGAAGGTGCCTCGGAAGAAGAACTGACCCACGACATCAACCGTTTGCGCGCGCAGTGGGAAGGTATCGAAGGGCAAGCTTCCTCCACCAAGGTGCTGGCACCGGAACTGCTTTACGGCGAACCGGACCTCACCATCAAGGTTGTCCGTGACGTCTTCAACGAGGACTTCTCCAAGCTGATCGTCTCCGGTGACGACGCCTGGGACACCATCGAGGCCTATGTAACCTATGTTGCCCCCGACCTCGTGGGCCGCCTTGAAAAATGGACCAAGGATCAAGACATCTTCGCTGCCTGGCGCATCGATGAGCAGATCCACAAGGCCCTGGAGCGCAAGGTCTTCCTGCCATCCGGTGGCTCGCTGGTCATTGACCGCACCGAGGCCATGACGGTGGTGGACGTCAACACCGGGAAGTTCACCGGCAGTGGTGGAAACCTGGAAGAGACAGTTACCAAGAACAACCTTGAAGCTGCCGAGGAAGTCGTTCGCCAGCTTCGCCTGCGTGACATCGGCGGCATCATCGTCATCGACTTCATCGACATGGTCCTGGAATCCAACCGCGACCTCGTTCTCCGCCGCATGGTGGAGTGCCTGGGCCGTGACCGTACCAAGCACCAGGTTGCTGAAGTAACGTCACTGGGCCTTGTCCAGATGACCCGCAAGCGCATGGGCACCGGTCTCCTTGAAGTCTTCGGTGAGCAGTGCGAGCACTGCGCAGGCCGCGGTGTCGTGACGCATGACGAGCCCGTGGAGCACCGCCGCGCCAACACCGTGGCAGCCGAGCAGCACCGTCCGCACACCGAGGCACAGCAGTCCACAGCCCGCACCGAGCGCAAGCGTCGCCGCGGCAAGGGCGGCGCCCAGGGAACGGTCGAAGCGCCGGCCCAGGTCCATTCGACGCCGTCCGCCCCTGTTGCGGCACCTGCAGCACACCCGGAAGCCCAGGACCCTGCCCGTCAGGCAAAGGCCGAAGCAACCCGGGCTGCACTGGCGACGATTGCAGCGGCCGCGCATGCCGCCCACCTTCACGATGACGAGCTCCACAAGGCAGAGGAGCAAACCCGGGCGGCCGGGGAGCATGGTCCCGACGCCGGTTCAGTCTCCGCTGCCCCGACGGCCCAGGAAGCCGCGGCACACGACGCCGCTGTCCGCGAAGGCCGGGCCACTCCAGTGCTGCGTTTTGGCGGCGAAGAGGTTGCCTTGCCTTTCGTTGAACACCACGATGAGCCGCAGGCAGCCCAGCCGGCCATGAGCCTGGACCGTCTGGCCGAAGCTTTCTCGCACCTTGGCGCGGCACCGTCGCCTGAGGACCAGAAAGCCAAGGAAGCTGTCGAAGCCCCGAAGGCTGCGGACACCCCGACGACTGAAGCTCCGGCTCCGGCCGCAGACGAAGCCCCCTCAGCATCGCGGGGTCGTCGTAGCCGCCGGAACCGCAGTGCAAGCAGGGCCCAAGGCGCGGCCAACGAGACCAGTGTTGAGCACCACGACGTGACCGCTACGGCCGCGAAGGGATCGGCGCACGAGTCCAAGGCGCCTGCGGAGCCGGTCAGGAAAGCGGCCCCGGACGAACCCATCATCCTGGGCGTCGGCGTACCGGCCTCCGAACTCTAACCGTTTGTGACCGCACCAAGGCCCCGCAGTTCCGCTACCAGCGGCAATTGCGGGGCCTTTTGCTGTCTGCCGGTGCGCTAGGCTGGGGGACTGACACGGGGTGCCAGGCGATGGGCCAGGCTGAGATCCAAACCCGTTGAACCTGTCCGGTTAGCACCGGCGAAGGGATGTCCTCATGGCCGCATTGTCATCTTCCGCTGTTTATCCGCTGGCGGAGGACCGCAGACGAACCCCCCGGGTACTGAGCATCGCGGGCTCCGACCCGTCCGGAGGAGCCGGAATCCAGGCTGATTTGAAGAGCATCGCCGCCCACGGTGGATATGGCATGGCGGCCATTACGGCTTTGACGGCCCAGAACACCCTGGGTGTCAGCGGTGTGCACGGACCACCCGTGGAGTTCCTGCGCCAGCAACTGGACGCCGTCAGTACCGATATCGTCATCGACGCCGTGAAGATCGGGATGCTCGGCGACGCGGCTGTTATTGACGAGGTGCGCAGTTGGCTCGAATCGGTGCGCCCCGCCGTCGTGGTTCTTGATCCCGTGATGGTGGCCACCAGCGGTGACCGCCTGCTAGACGAATCCGCAGGGGAGGCCCTTCGTTCCCTGCTTCCATTGGCGGACCTGATCACGCCGAACCTGCCCGAGCTTGCCATATTGCTGGGGGAAACCGAGGCTGCTGATTGGGCATCGGCATTGGAGCAGGGCAAGCGACTGGCAGCTGAGTGCGGAAACACGGTCTTGGTCAAGGGCGGTCATCTGGCCGGCTCGGAATGCCCCGATGCCTTGATCAACACCAGCGGGCTGTTGCGGCAGGACGTCATCGAAGTGGCAGGTCCAAGGATTGAGACCCGGAACAGCCATGGCACTGGATGCTCGTTGTCGTCCGCCTTGGCTACCGTCCAGGCGCGCACGGGCGACTGGGAGGCCTCACTGCGCGAAGCGAAACCGTGGCTGCTCCAGGCCCTGAGGAGCGCAGGGGAGCTGGAAGTGGGCCAGGGCAACGGGCCTGTGGACCACTTCCACCACCACCGCGTCCTCCAGCCTGGCGGATTTGCCGCCACTTTGTGGAAGGAAGCCATCCCGGAGCTTGAAAAAATCCACGGCCTCAACTTCATCCAGGAACTGCAGTCGGGGCATTTGCCGGAGCCGGCATTCAGCTACTACCTTGCGCAGGACGCCATCTATCTCAATGGCTATTCCAGGGTCCTTGCCCGTGCAGGCGCGTTGGCGCCCACCGAGGAAGAACAGCTGTTCTGGGCCAAGAGCTCACGGCAGTGCCTGGAAGTTGAATCGGAACTGCACAGGAACTGGTTGAGCTCCCGTAAGGCTTCGGGCGTCACCGGACCGGTCACCAAAGCCTATGTGGACCATCTGCTGGCAACGTCGGCATCCGGCAGCTATGCGGTGGTCCTCGCGGCGATCCTGCCCTGCTACTGGTTGTATGCGGAAGTGGGTCAAAAGCTCCACGCCGCGTTCGTCGATGCCGGGGCCTCCGGCGGGCATCCCTATGCGGACTGGCTGCGGACGTACGCCGACGAGGACTTTGCCTCCGCCACAAGGATGGCGATCAACTTCACAGACGCGGCGGCCGTTGCCGCTTCCGGGCGTGAACGTGCGGAGATGCTTGAGGCTTTCAGGCAGTCCTGCCGCTACGAGACGGCGTTCTTTGATGCTCCGCGGCTCTACGCCCAGGGTGGCCCGGCCTGTTGAATCGGGACTGAACCGGGATGAAAAGCATGGCTTGTCCCGCGCGTCGCGGGCGTGATCACGTTAATCGCCGCCAAACCCTGTAGGCTGTATGGGCACGGTGCCGGGAGAGTCCGTTACACCTCGTGATGCAAGTCACGGGGTAGCCTCCGGTCCCGGCCTCATTTGCAGCTGAGGGTCAAACTAGCGTAATCTTGATCTTCGGTGCTTACGCCAACACTTGGGTTATGCCCCTTGGAATTGTTCATGGGATGACTCGCGGACTTCGAACAGAAGTCCACGGCGTTGAGGCACAGCGCGAACCAAGCCTGATTCCGGTGACAGGTTCCGCACGCAAATTTAGTTATAAACGTCGAGAGAAGTGAGTACCCAAGTGGTGTACGCGATTGTCCGCGCAGGCGGCCGCCAAGAAAAAGTTTCCGTTGGAGACTACGTAACGCTTAACCGCGTCCCCGGTGGAGCCGGTAGCACGCTTGAGCTGCCCGCCTTGCTCCTGGTTGACGGCGACAAGGTCACCTCCGCAGCAGCGGAACTGGCCAACGTCAAGGTTACGGCTGAGATCCTCGAAGACCTCCGTGGTCCGAAGATCGTCATCCAGAAGTTCAAGAACAAGACCGGCTACCGGAAGCGTCAGGGTCACCGTCAGGAACTGACCAAGATCAAGATCACCAGCATCGCGTAACTTTCGTTACCCGCTGTTCAGGTTTTTCAGTTTCCCCAGAAATTTAGAGGCAGGCATTTCACATGGCACACAAAAAAGGCGCGAGTTCCACTCGCAACGGTCGTGACTCCAACGCACAGTACCTGGGCGTCAAGCGCTTCGGTGGTCAGGTAGTCTCCGCCGGCGAAATCATCGTTCGCCAGCGCGGCACCCACTTCCACCCGGGTGCAGGCGTCGGTCGCGGTGGCGACGACACACTGTTCGCCCTGCAGGCCGGTGCGGTTGAGTTTGGTACTCGCCGCGGCCGTCGCGTAGTGAACATCGTTGCTGCTGCAGCTGCAGAGTAACAACAAGTTCTGAACCGGTGGAGCGGGCCAAGCGGCCCGCTCCACCGTTCTTTTAACCGCATTACAATCGACTAGGGCGCCCTCAGGCGCGCTGGTTTTTGCAACAGCGCTGGCAACAGCAATAGAGGAGATCCACGTGGCGAGCTTTGTAGACCGGGTAGTCCTGCACGTATCCGGCGGAACCGGCGGCCACGGCTGTGTCTCCGTTAAGCGGGAAAAGTTCAAGCCGCTCGGCGGTCCCGACGGCGGCAACGGCGGCAACGGCGGCGACGTCATCCTCCGCGTGTCAGCCCAGACCACCACCTTGCTTGATTACCACCACGCACCCCACAGGCACGCCACCAATGGTGGCCCCGGCATGGGCGACTGGCGTGGAGGCAAGAACGGCGAGACCCTGATTCTTCCGGTCCCTGACGGCACCGTGGTCAAGACCAAGGACGGCGAAGTCCTGGCAGACCTGGTGGGCGAGGGTACTGAATACATTGCGGCCGCCGGCGGCCAGGGTGGCCTCGGCAACGCTTCCCTTTCTTCGCAAAAGCGACGCGCCCCGGGCTTTGCGCTCCTCGGCATCGAAGGCGAATCCAGTGACATCGTCCTGGAACTGAAGTCCATTGCCGATATTGCCTTGGTCGGCTTCCCCTCCGCGGGCAAGTCCAGTTTGATTGCTGCCATGTCCGCTGCCCGGCCGAAGATCGCCGACTACCCGTTCACCACCCTCATCCCCAACCTGGGCGTGGTCCAGGCAGGAGACGTCCGCTTCACCATTGCCGACGTTCCGGGCCTCATCGAAGGCGCCAGCGAGGGCAAGGGCCTTGGTCATAACTTCCTCCGCCACGTGGAGCGCTGTGCTGCCCTGGTCCACGTCCTTGACTGCGGAACCCTGGAATCGGACCGCGATCCGCTCTCCGACCTCGCCATCATTGAGGCCGAACTGGAGAAGTACGCCGTCGATATGAGCTATGCCGGCGTTGACGGTGAAGTTGTCCCGTTGAACGAGCGCCCCAAGCTGGTAGTCCTGAACAAGGTCGACCTTCCCGACGGCAAGGATATGGCCGAGTTCGTGCGTCCCGACCTGGAGGCGCGGGGCTACCGTGTCTTCGAAGTGTCGGCAACCAGCCACGAAGGCTTGCGCCAGCTCGGCTTTGCCATGGCGGAAATCGTCAAGGCTGCGCGCGACGCCGTCCAGGCTGCACCCCCCAAGGTGGCTCCGCCGGTCCTTCGCCCGCGCGCCGTCAACGAGTCCGGTTTCAAGATCCGTCGTGAAGAGAAGAACCTCGAGCCGCTGTTCCGCGTACTGGGCGAAAAGCCCGTGCGCTGGGTCAAGCAGACCGACTTCACGAACGAGGAAGCCATCGGCTACCTTGCAGACCGCCTCGCCAAGCTTGGTGTTGAGACGGAACTGTTCAAGGTTGGCGCCAAGCCCGGCGATACCGTCGTCATTGGCGAGGATGACGGCGTCGTCTTCGACTGGGAGCCCACCATGATGGCCGGTGCCGAACTTTTGGCAACTCCGCGAGGCACCGATATCCGTGTTGCTGACATCGGTGACCGTCCCACGCGTTCGCAGAAGCGCGAGGAGCAGATCGAGCGCCGCGAGGCCAAGGCTGCTGCGCGCGCCGAACTCGAAGCCGAGCGCAAGGCGGGCATCTGGACAGAGTCCGTCAGCGGGCGCCGCGCCCAGACGGTGAGGGAAAGCACCCTGGATTCCGGTGATGACGACTAGGACCATTGACGTTTCCGGGGACGCTGCCGGACTGGAGCGCCAGGGGATAGCCACCGCCAAACGGATCGTGGTCAAGGTGGGTTCATCCTCCCTGACCAGCATCAAGGGTGGCATCTCCGAGAAGTCCTTGACGCAACTCGTCAACGCACTCGCCGGAAAGCGAAATGTCGGAACCGAGATTATCCTCGTTTCTTCGGGCGCCATTGCGGCCGGGCTGGCACCGTTGGGCCTGGCAAAGCGGCCCAAGGATCTTGCCACCCAGCAGGCGGCAGCAAGTGTTGGCCAGGGTCTCCTGATGGCCCGCTACACGCAGGCGTTCAATGCACACGGGGTAACTGTGAGCCAGGTCCTGCTGACCGCCGATGACCTCATGCGCCGGACCCAGCACACCAATGCCTTCCGGGCCTTGGACCGGCTGCTGAATCTTGGCGTGGTGCCGGTGGTCAATGAGAACGACACCGTGGCAACCCATGAAATCCGTTTTGGCGACAACGACCGCTTGGCTGCCTTGGTGGCGCACTTGGTCCGCGCCGATGCGCTGGTGCTGCTGTCCGACGTCGACGCCGTTTATGACGGTCCGCCGTCCCAAGGCGCCCGGCGCATCCCGCTGGTGCGCGGACCCCAGGACCTGGAGGACGTCACCATCGGCAAGGCCGGCAAGGCCGGTGTCGGAACGGGCGGCATGATGACCAAGGTCGAGGCCGCGTCGATTGCCGCAAGTTCCGGGATACATGCTTTGGTCACCTCCACGGCCAATGCCGCAGCGGCACTGGCGGGGGAGGACGTGGGAACCTGGTTCGCCGTGAACGGCACCCGCAAACCCGTCCGCCTCTTGTGGCTCGCGCACCTGGCGACGGTGCAGGGACGTTTGGTGCTCGACGACGGCGCCGTCAAGGCTGTGCGCGACAGGCACCGCTCATTGCTTCCCGCCGGCATCTCGGAGGTCGGGGGCGAATTCGAAGCTGGTGATCCGGTGGAGATGGTGGCATTGGACGGAAGCATCGTGGCCCGTGGCTTGGTGAACTACTCGTCGGAGGAACTTCCCCGCATGCTGGGCCGCACTACCCAGGAGCTTGGTCAGTCGCTGGGACGGGGCTATGACCGCGAAGTTGTTCATGTTGACGATCTGGTGCTTCTGCGCGGGCCGCGCTCATCTAAACTGGGTGCATGACTGAAGCGCTGACCCCTGACGCCCCTGTGATTTCCGACGCTACCGGCACTGCCGGCACCGCGCCGGAGAACCCTGCGGCAGGACGCGTTCCATTGACTCCGGAGGAACTCGAAGCTGCTGTCCACGCCATTGCCGACCGTTCCCGGAAAGCAGCACGCCGTCTGGGACAGGCCAACCGTGCGTGGAAAGACCGTGCGCTTCGTGCAATCGGGGCAGCTTTGCTTGAGAACCGGAAGCATGTCCTTGAAGCCAATGCCAAGGATGTTGCCGTAGGCCGCGCCAACGGCACGTCTGCAGCTCTCCTGGACCGGCTCACTCTTACTCCGGAGCGCATCGACGGCCTGGTGGCCGCATTGGAGAACCTGGCCGGCTTGCCGGACCCCGTGGGCAACGTGGTCCGTGGGCAGACACTGCCTAACGGTCTGCGCCTGCGCCAGGTCAATGTGCCGATGGGTGTTGTTGCCGCCATCTACGAAGCGCGCCCCAACGTCACTGTGGATATTGCCGGCCTCGCCCTCAAGAGTGGCAACGCCGTGATCCTCCGCGGCGGTTCCGCTGCCGCGAACACCAACGAGGCCTTGGTCCGGATCCTGCGCGACGCCTTGGACTCGGTGGGACTTCCTGCTGATGCCGTGCAGACAGTTGACCAGTATGGCCGCGAAGGTGCCAATGTCCTGATGCGTGCCCGCGGGCGGGTGGACGTGCTCATTCCCCGGGGCGGACGCGAGCTTATCCAGACTGTCGTGACCAACTCCTCGGTGCCGGTTATCGAAACAGGTGAGGGCAATGTCCACATCTTCATTGATGAGTCGGCGGGTGAAGAGATGGCCGTGGAGATCCTCCTCAATGCCAAGACCCAACGTCCGAGTGTCTGCAATACCGTGGAGACACTCCTGGTGCATTCAGGGTCGACGGCCCTGCCCGCAGTAGCGGCCGCACTGCGCAAGGCAGGCGTGACACTTCACGTCGATGACAGGATCGCGGCTGCCCTGGGCAGCGCAGTTGAGACTGTTCCCGCGGACGACGACGACTGGGCCACTGAGTACATGGACCTCGACCTGGCTGTGGCCATGGTGGACAGCCTGGATGACGCGGTGAAGCACATCCGCAAGTGGACCACCGGGCACACAGAAGCCATCCTGACGAACAACCTCGCCAACGCGGAGAGGTTCATCGCCGAGATTGACTCGGCGGCCGTGATTGTCAACGCTTCAACACGGTTCACCGACGGCGGTGAGCTTGGGCTTGGTGCCGAGGTTGGTATCTCCACCCAGAAGCTCCACGCCCGAGGTCCCATGGGCCTCACCGAACTGACCACTACAAAGTGGATCGTGCAGGGTGAAGGCCAAGTCCGCAGCTAGCAACGCGGTAACATAGAACAGAAGTCCGGAACGGCGGGGAGTCCCGCCGTCGAAATCCTTTGAGAACCAACTAGGGGAGAAGATGCTGTTTCAGCAGATCGCCACGTCCATTGCCGCCGAGACAGAAGGCGGCCACGAGGAACTCGCCCCGCTGTGGGCCGAGCCGTGGGTCTTCGGCGTCTCGATGTTTGCCCTGCTGCTGGTTCTCATGTTCGTAACCCTGTCCTACACCAACCTGGGTAACCGCCACGAGGCAGTGGAGGAGCACGCTGACCCGCACCGCCAGCACCCGAACAAGCACACCCACGGCCAGGGCCACTAACATTATTGCCGCAACACCTCGCGGGGAGTCGGAGCGCAGGCTTCGGCTGGGCGTGATGGGTGGAACCTTCGACCCCATCCATCACGGCCACCTTGTGGCTGCAAGCGAAGTCGCAGCCAAGTTCGACCTCGACGAAGTTGTTTTCGTGCCCACCGGTCAACCGTGGCAGAAGTCGCACAAGCTGGTCAGTGAACCCGAACACAGGTACCTGATGACCGTTATCGCGACGGCATCAAACCCACGGTTTACTGTCAGCCGCGTTGACGTGGACCGGCCCGGCCCGACTTTCACCATCGATACCCTTCGGGATCTTCGGGCCCAGCGCCCCGACGCCGACCTCTTCTTCATCACCGGCGCGGATGCCCTGGCCCAGATCCTGTCCTGGAAAGACGTGGACGAGCTCTGGTCCTTGGCCCACTTTGTGGGGGTTACCCGCCCCGGACACGAGCTGAACGACCTCGGCCGGACTGACGACGTAAGCTTGCTCGAAGTCCCGGCCATGGCCATATCCTCCACGGATTGCCGTATCCGCGTGGGTGCAGGCAACCCGGTGTGGTACCTGGTCCCTGACGGTGTGGTGCAGTACATCGCAAAGTATGGACTGTATGCACCTGACGCTGTACCAGGAGAACTGTCGCCGGCACTGTCCGGATCAGACGACCAAGCACGTACTGAATGAGTTTGTAAAATGAGCAGCCAGGAACAGCGACCCATCCGCAGCAGGCGTGAGCTTCGCCGTGCCCGGGAACAGAACCCGGAAGTCCAGGCGGAGCCTACGGCCCCGCAGGAGACAGAGCCTGCTGACGGTGCAGAGCGCTCCAACGGACGCAACCGTCGCGCGGCGGATGCGCCTGTGGATGCGGTGGGTGCTGCGGCCCAGGAACGCTCGTCCCAGATCCGGGCGCGTGACCGCGCCGCACTGCGCACCATCAAGGAGCTCGCCGATAAGGAAGAGCAACTCTCAGGTGGCGGTCCGCCCACCCGGCGCCAGCTTCGGCTTCAGCAGCTTCAGGCAGAAGTTGCCACGTCCATGAACCCGGTTGTTCCCATGCCCGGCGCCAAGCCGAAGGCTGCGGACAAAGACGGGGAAAATCCGCCGACGCGGGATGAGCCACAAGCGTCCCCTCAGTCGAAAACACCGGCACCCGCCGGGTCTGGCGGTGTACCAGCGGCCGAATCAGAGATGTCCGTGGAACAGGCCCTTGCTGTTCGCGAACTGATTGCCGCGCAGGTCCAAAACCAGACTTCCAAGCTCGAACACATTGCCGAGCAGGATCCGCTTGCCGTTGATCCCGAGGTCCTGGCCCAGCAGATCGCCCTGGCCGAGCGCGCGGCCGTGCTGAACAAACGTGCCGCTGCCAAGCAAAAGCTGGCAGAGCAGAATCAGGCCGAACGGAACCAACCCGGGCAGAGCGGGCCTGGCCAGAACCAGCCCGGGCTGAACCATCCCGGGCAGGGCAAGGAGCCTTCTACATCGGCCGGTCCTTCGACGGCGAACAACCTCGCCATGGTGACTCCTTTGGAGTTCGTCAAGGTTCCCGGCGTCGAACGCCCGGTGATGAAGCGTCCCAGCACTACCTTTGTCCCGTTGGTCACCTCGTCCGGCCCCAAGCTTGATCCCGGACAGGCACCGGCGAAGGAACGTGCTCCGCGTGGGCGTGCGGGGGTTCTTGCCCGCGCCGAGGCGGTTGCCCGGTCATCCAGGAATAAGGCCACCTCCACGGCCGAAACAAGCGAAGAAACACAGCGGCCTCCTGTGTCTGCCAGTACCGCCTATGGACTGGATCCGCTGGATGCCAGTACTGCCGGCCTGGCCAGGGCCCAACGGAGCCGCTTGCTGCAATACGGCGTCCTGGCACTGGGCCTGGTTGCCCTGATCGTCGGCATCATCATGATTACCAGCGGATAGTTCCGCCCCAACGGCTCACGCCCTTTCCCGGCCACGCGCCATAACTAGGAGTTCCCTTGTCTGCACATGAACAATCCATCACCCTCGCCCGTCACGCTGCCCGTGCCGCGGCGGACAAGCTCGCAGAAGACATCGTCGCGCTGGATGTCAGCGAGCGTTTGGCGCTGACCGACGTCTTCCTGATCGCATCAGCTCCCACGGAGCGCCAGGTCAACGCAATCGTGGACGGGATCGAAGAGGAACTGCTGAAGCAGGACCTTCGGCCCGTGCGCCGCGAAGGCCGCTCCGAAGGCCGCTGGGTCCTCCTGGATTACGCCGACATTGTCATCCACGTCCAGCACGCGGAAGACCGCGTCTTCTATGCATTGGAGCGCCTCTGGAAGGACTGCCCCGTGGTAGATCTTGAACTCGGTGATGACGCTTCCGCCAAGGCTGCAACCTCGGAGGATTCCGAGGCCTAGGACGCTGCGGCAAGCGAATATGCCCGATTTGGAATTATCGGAAATGCTGTTCTAAGATATTTGAGTTGCTTCGGCGCGGATGGCTTCCAAAGCCAAGCGTGAAGCAGCAAGAATATGGGGCTGTGGCGCAGCTGGTAGCGCACCTGCATGGCATGCAGGGGGTCAGGGGTTCGAGTCCCCTCAGCTCCACCCTATGAGGCTCCGCTTCTCTTCCTGGATCATCCGGTGAGGGAGGCGGGGCCTTTTTCGTGTCCGGATTCCCGGCACGAAGCTGCCGACCCTGGGGTGGGCTGAAAGACCCGCCCGGTGCCGGGCTAGTCCGGTGAGCCCGGTCGGACGGGAGACAGGGCCGGCAGCATGAATTCCCACATTTGCTCTATGCGCTGCAGCACGTCGTCGCGTCCGGTCAGTACGTCGGAAACCAATTGGACGCCGGTGAAGGAGGCCACCAGGTACCGACCGAAGGCGGCGGCATCCAGGTCCGCGCGGACCGCGCCCTCAACCTTGGCCTGCCCCAAAAGGCCCTCTACCGTGGCGATCCAGTCCTCGTAAGGCCTGGACACATCTGCCTCGAACGCTGAAGCTTCAAAGGTAAGGCGTATACCGGCCCGGACGATCGGTTCGTCCAGGAGTTGCCGGCCAAACATCCTGCAGAGCGCGATGATCTTGTCCAATGCAGGTGCGCTGGTGCCCAGGATGTCAGAACCTGCTGCCAGGACCTTGGAATGTTGTTCTTCGATCACTGCAAGCGCCAGGTCCCGCTTGGACGTGAAGTGAAAGTACAGTGCCCCCTTTGTCACCTCGGCGTGCGCGATGATGTCAGCCAGGCTCGCCTTCGCATAACCGATCCCGGCGAAGACCGATGCCGCCCCTTCAATGACGGCCAGCCGGGTTTCCTGCGCGCGTTGCTGCATCCGTTGTGAGGACCTCTCATGGTGGGCTGGCGGCGGAAGTAGCAGCCGTCGGGATTTCACAACGCTATCACCGCGCAAGTGCGGAATGGCAGGGAAACCGACTGGACGGTTTTGTTTTCCGGCGCGGGGATCCTAGACTCCTTGGAGCACGTCATTTTGGGAGACTCGGCACGGCCCGTTTTTGGGGGGAGGTGCAGTGGTTCGTTCCACGCACCTCGGTCGTGCGGGTCTCCCGAAGGACGGGCGCCCGGCGTGATGCACCTCACCTTCCGGCGATTTCTCTTCCGCTGGGATTGTGGTTAGTATTGACGAGTTGCTTCGACGGGAAGAGAAATACTTCCTGATGAAGTCAGCAAATCCGGGGCTGTGGCGCAGCTGGTAGCGCACCTGCATGGCATGCAGGGGGTCAGGGGTTCGAGTCCCCTCAGCTCCACTCCGGTAGAAAGACCCCGCTCAATCGAGCGGGGTCTTTTGCTTTCGGTCTGAACCGCAGCTCCAGCCCGGACGCCTACTTGAGGGCTTCGGCAAATTCGGCTCCGCTGACGAACTCGATGCCCTGGAATGGCTGATCTCCTACCACCCGGGCGTTGTGCCCAGGAGGGATGGAGTAGGAAGATCCCGGGGAAATGCTGATCTTGCCGCCGTCGTTTGTTTCGACTTCCAAGGAACCGGAAACGCAGAACCCGACGTGGCTTAACTGGCACGAATCGGTGCCGGCGGCAGGCTTGATGCAGTCTGCCCACGTCCAGCCTGGTTCAAACGTCATACGGGCGATGGTGTAATCTCCCACAGTGACCAGGTCCACTACGGTTTTGTCCGCACGCCGGGTTTCGTCGGGAGAGTTGTGGGACTTTGCGTCCAGGTTCGTGACAACATTGACACTCATGGCTTCTCGCAAGGGAAAGGGGAGCCCAGTGACGGGTGGTCCCGGCGCCTGGCTCCTGGGGTCGCCGTGACGAATGCCGGCCACCTTCGGGGTCTTCTCACCGCGCGGAGGAGGACAGGTGTTTGCGTAGTGCCAGCTTAAGCTTCCTCCGAAGCACCCATAAAGTCGAGACGCCGGCAGCGGCCGGTTATTGAAGCAAAGAAAGCGGGAACCTCCTAGTGGCGGTATTGGATCTTGGGGCGCTCTTTGACTCATTGAGCAGGTTGCCGGACGTAGAGGCCGACAACTTGCAGGCCTACGACGCCACGGACAAGCTGCTCTTGGAAACCGCCGTCGAATACAGCTCTCCCGATACCAGGATTGCCGTCATCGGCGACCGGTATGGTGCGTTGACCCTCGGCGCTTTGGCGGGGCTCGGCGTCGAACATGTCCGCGTCCACCAGGACCTTTTCTCCGGGAGGCTGGCCCTAAGGCGCAATGCGCAGGGGACCGGTGCCGAGGGGAAATTCAGCCCGCTGGAGCTCGGCAGAGAACTGCTTGAGGATGCGGAGCTGGTGCTGCTGCAGTTGCCTAAAGCGCTGGCGGAGTTGGAGGAAATCGCCGACGCCGTTGCACGGTTTGCTGCCCCGGGTGCTGTTTTGCTCGCCGGTGGTCGCGTAAAGCACATGACAATCGGCATGAACAGTGTGCTGGAAAAGTATTTTGGCTCCGTCCAGCCACAGTTGGCCCGCCAAAAGTCCCGGGTCCTGGTGGCGCGGGACGCCAGGCCGGTCAATGCTGCCCCGCCCTTTCCTGTGGTTGAGCCCTTGCCCGAACTGGGAATCACCGTCAGTGCCCAAGGTGCAGTCTTTGCGGGGGCACGCCTTGATATTGGGACGCGCTATCTGCTGACATTCCTTGACCGCATGCCCCAGGCGCGGTGTGTGGTGGACCTGGGGTGCGGGACGGGTATCCTCGCCACCATGGTTGCCTCGCAGCAAAAGAAAGCACGGGTTATCGCCACCGACCAATCTGCCGCGGCCGCTGCCTCGGCAAGGGGCACCGCTATGGCAAACGGACTGGGGGAGCGGATCACCGTACTCCACGACGACGCCATGTCGTCGCTCCCCCCGGCCAGCGCCGATCTCATCTTGCTGAATCCTCCCTTCCACTTGGGCGCCAGCGTGCATGCCGGTGCCGCGATGCGGATGTTTGAAGCAGCCGCCCGCGTCCTGGCGCCGGGCGGGGAGTTGTGGACGGTGTACAACAGTCACCTGCGCTACCGGCCGACGCTTGAACGGCTGATCGGTCCCACCGTGGAAGAAGGCCGGAATCCAAAGTTCACGGTGACGCGCAGCAGGAAGCCTTGAGGGCTGTTCGTGACGTGTCAATGAACTGTGCTCGCATACAATGCAGTGTCATCGTTACCAACCCCTGACTTCCGAGCCAGCGTGTGCTCGTATCCGTGGGAGCAGTGGTGTCGTACGATGCACACAGAGACCAAATTCGACGAAGATTTTCCGAATGACTAGGGGCATCAGTGACTGAGATCCGGCAGCCGACACCGAGGCGCGGAACCAACCTACCCCGCATGGGGGACTTCAACCTGACCGTCATTCTGGAGGCGATCCGGCGGTCTTCAGGCGGACTCAGCCGTGTGGAACTGGCGCAGATCGTGGGGCTGTCGCCGCAAACGATTTCGAATATCTCCCGACGACTCCTTGACCAGCAGCTCATCGTCGAGGCAGGCAAAGAAGGGTCCGGTCCGGGAAAGCCGCGCACTATCCTGCGCCTCAACCCTGCGGGAATGTACGCCGTGGGAGTGCACCTGGACCCTGCAGTCATCACTTTCGTCGTTCTGGACCTGCTGGGCGATGTCGTCAAGCACTCCCGGATGGCTACTCCCGGTGGCGACCCCGCGGGGGTGATCACCAGCATCGCCGAACAGATCCAGTCACTCATCGAGGAATCGGGTGTCGACGCGTCAAAGATTGCCGGGCTGGGTGTTGCAGTTCCGGGTCCGATCGACCTCGACGAAGGTTCCGTGGTGGAGCCGCCACTGCTGACGCGTTGGAACAGGGTGCGGATCCGGGAAGCGTTGGCAGATGCCACGGGCCTGGAAACGCTGGTGGACAAGGACGTCACCAGTGCGGCGGTGGCCGAGACCTGGGCCGGCGGCGCGAGCGGCGCGGGAAGCTTCGTTTTCATGTACATGGGAACCGGCATCGGTTGCGGCATCGTCCTCAACGATGAGGTAGTGCGCGGGACCTCCGGCAACGCCGGCGAAATAGGCCACATCGTCGTTGACCCGGGAGGGCCGCAATGTGATTGCGGGCTTCAGGGTTGCGTCAAGTCATCCTGTATTCCGCAGGTGTTGGTGGCCGAAGCCGAAGCGGCAGGCGTCCTGGACGGTAACCGCCACGGGGCGGACGGTCCTGAAGTGCAGGAACGTTACGCGGAGTTGTGCGACAAGGCCGACGCCGGCGATGAACGCGCCATAGCGATTCTGGATAAGTCGGCAACGCTCGTGGCGCGGGCGGTCTCCGTGGTGACCAACACCCTGGACGTGGAGCGTGTGGTCTTCGGGGGGCCGTTCTGGGGCCGCATGTCACCTTATTTCCTGGATCGCGTTCCCAGCCTCCTGGACAAAAACAATGCCGCCCGCATGATCCACGGGCTCGAAGTCGTGGGTACCGGCGTAGGCGAAGACGTTGGTGCCATCGGTGCTGCTTGCCTCGTCCTGGAGCACATGCTTGCCCCCCGCGCCCAACGGCTTCTGCTGGAGGGCTGACCCAGCAGCGCACTTTTGACTGATTGGAGCACCATGCGCCCAGTGAAGACCATGCGATCCATGAAGATGGTGGCCGCAATTGCCGTAGCTGCCATTCTTGCCGGGGTGACGTCGTGTTCGTCCACGCCGGACGCAGCCGGGAAAACGACCCTGAAGATCGTGTACCAAAAAACCGATGCCTTCACAGCGCTCGATGCCGTGATGCAGGATGCCAAGAAGGAATTCGAGGCGGCCAATTCCGGCGTGATGGTTGACCTCCAGCCCATCCAGGCCAACGATGACGACTACGGGACGAAACTCGCCCTTGCGCAGCGGTCCCCGGACACAGCACCGGATGTCTTCTACGAAGACACCTTCAAAGTGCGCTCCGACGTCGACGCCGGCTACTTGCTCAAGTTGGACAGTTACCTTGGGAAATGGGAAGACTGGGCGAAATTCAGCGAAGCCGCGAAGGCGGCCGGCCGTGCAGACGACGGGGGAATCTACGCGGTGCCGCTGGGCACGGATACGCGTGCGATCTGGTACAACAAAGCCGTGCTGCAGAAGGCCGGGATTGCTGTTCCGTGGCAACCGGAAAGCTGGGACGACATTCTGGCGATGGCCCGGAAGGTCAAAGCCGCTGATTCCACAGTGATTCCCTTCACCATGTACGCCGGCAAGGGTACGGGCGAAGGCACAGTGATGCAGAGCTTCTATGAGCTCCTCTACGGGACCGGCAGCACCCTTTACGACGAGGACCAAAGGAAGTGGGTGGTCGGTTCCCAGGGTTTCACTGACTCCCTGGCGTTCCTGAAGACCCTCTACGACGAGAAACTCGCCGTCAGTCCCGCGGAAGCGCTGGATGCCAATGTCTGGAAGAAAGTCTTCGGGGAGTGGTTCCCGCAGGGCAAACTGGCGGCCACCGTGGAAGGTTCCTACGCGCCGTCGTTCTGGAAAAAAGGCGGCGCATACGAGTGGGCCGGCTATGAACAGGACATGGCTGTGGCCGCCTTCCCCACCCAGAAGGGCCAGGAACCAGGCAGCGTCAGCATGTCGGGCGGTTGGACCTTGGCTGTGGGTGCTGGGACCAAGAGCCCCGAGCTTTCCTTCCAGTTCCTCGCCACCGCGCTGAACAAGAAAAACGCCTTGGCGTACGACATCAATAACTCGCAGATTGCCGTTCGAACAGACGTGGCCGCTGAGGCGGGTTATCTTGCAGCGAATCCTTTCGTCAAGGACGTGTCCGCCTTGGTGGACGTGACGCGCTACAGGCCGGCGACTGCTGACTATCCGCGGATTTCCACCGCTGTCCAGGTCGCCACGGAGTCGGTCATCACAGGCAGGCAGAGTCCCCAGGAGGCCGCCGCGGAGTACGATGCCACTGTCCGCAAACTGGTAGGTGAGGACAAGGTCCTGCAGCGATGAAGATTCGCCGCCTCTCGCGGCTCCTGCCAGTAGCCCCGGCCATTCTGCTCCTCCTGGTTTTCCTGCTCGCTCCCGTGGCCTGGTCGTTCTACGCCTCCTTCACGGACGCTGCCCTGACCGGAAAAGCGGCAAGGGAGCCGCAATGGGTGGGCGCGGAGAACTACGTCCGGATGTTTACCGACGACGCCTTTCCCATGGCTATGTGGCTCACCGTCGTTTTCGTTGCTGCTTCGGCCGTGCTGGGCCAGAATCTCCTCGGCCTGCTGATCGCCCTGCTCATGACACGCTCACGCAAAACCGTGTCGGACTGGGTGGGCACAGCCGTGGTGGCTGCCTGGGTTCTCCCTGAAATCGTGGCTGCGTTCGCGGCATACGCGTACTTCAACCGCGACGGCACTTTGAACCAGATACTGGCTGCACTGGGAACCCACGGCTTGGATTGGCTGTATTCGTTCCCGCTGGTGGCCATCATCCTGGCCAACACCTGGCGCGGTACGGCCTTCTCCATGCTCGTGTACCGTGCAGCGCTGGGGAATGTTCCCCGGGATGTCTCCGAGGCCGCGCTCATGGATGGTGCCCGGGGATGGCAGCGGCTCACGTTCATCACCCTGCCGCTGATCAGGAACAGCATCGCCACCAATCTGATGTTGATCACCCTGCAGACACTGGCCGTGTTTACCCTCATCTGGGTAATGACAGCGGGGGGACCCGCCAACGCCAGCACAACGTTGCCTGTTCTCGCCTACCAGGAAGCATTCAAGTTCGGGGACATCGGTTACGGCACAGCGGTAGCATCGGTCCTCATCCTGCTGGGAATGGTCTTTGGTGCGGTGTACGTATGGCTGCTGCGGGAGCGGCGCGCATGAAGGGCTCCAGGGCCAGGCTTGGTGCCGACGTCGCTTTGCTGGTGATTGGCCTGTGCTTTGCGGCGCCGCTGCTGTGGCTGGTGCTGGCCGCCGTCGACCCTCAAGCGGGGTACCAGACCAAGGTGCCATCGGCGCCGTCGATGATTAACTTCAGCGCCGTCCTGACACCGGAGCTCTTGGGCCGTCCGCTGCTCAACAGCTTCGTCTTATCGGCCGGTACTGCCCTGGTGAACGTACTTGCAGCCGTCTTGGCCGCCTACCCGCTGTCCAGATACCAGTCCCGGTTCAACAAGCCCTTCATGTACACGGTGCTGTTCGGCACTTCACTGCCAGTGACCGCCATCATGGTCCCGGTCTACGGCTTGTTCGTTCAATTGCAGCTCCTGGACTCCATGGCTGCGACCATCTTCTTCATGGCCACCACCACGTTGCCCATGGCGATCTGGATGGCCAAGAACTTCATGGACTCGGTTCCCCTGGAATTGGAAGAGGCGGCGTGGATGGACGGGGCATCGAACCTGACGACGTTACGGACCATCGTTCTGCCACTCATGGGACAGGGGCTTGGAGTGGTGTTCATCTTTGTGTTCATCCAGGCGTGGGGGAACTTCTTCGTCCCCTTCATCCTGCTGCTGTCCACGGGAAAGCAACCGGCGGCCGTGTCCATCTTCAGCTTCTTCGGCCAGCATGGCGCCATCGCCTACGGCCAGCTGGCTGCGTTCTCCATCCTCTATTCCGTCCCGGTGTTGGTTCTTTACGCGGTGGTATCACGGGGCATGGGGAACTCGTTTGCGATGTCCGGGGCCATGAAGGGCTGACCCGCGGGTAACTGCGACGGTTCAGTCGATGTCTTCGATGATCTCGCCGAAGGGAATTGACTCGTCCACGTGAGCCTGGTGCCCAGTAGGTCCCCGGTTGAAGGTGATGCGGACACCGTGCCGCTGGTCGGCTGCTGACTGGAGGAGAACGGGACGTACGGCATCGATGACGTGCTGGTCCTGCGATGCCAGATAATTCTGATAGGCGGCTGGTAGCTGATGCATGGCAAAAGGATAGACCTCCGGCGCCCCCATGGGGAGGGGTACCCATTGCGGCCTCGACCGGGGGCCGTTTGGATAGAGTGGCCGATGCAGGCGGAAAGACAAAGCCCACCGCTTGCGGCACGACTCATAACGCCAGCGAGGGGACCCCAGTGCACCAGACCACAGCCACGGCCGGAATCGATGCACCGGACATGGCACGCGCCCAGCAACTAGTGGGCAGCATAGTCCGGAGCTTCGAAAACAAGGTAGTGGGCCAAACCCGGCTGCGGGAGACCTTGGTGATCGGCTTGCTCACCGGCGGGCATGTGCTGTTGGAGAGCGTTCCCGGACTGGCCAAGACCACGGCAGCCCAGGCCATCGCGGAATCGGTCAGTGCCGACTTCCGCCGGATCCAGTGCACCCCGGACCTGCTTCCCAGCGACATCGCGGGAACCCAGATTTTCGACGCCGCCAAGGGCACCTTCGTCACGCAGCTGGGGCCGGTCCACGCCAACATCGTCCTGCTGGATGAGATCAACCGATCCAGCGCGAAAACCCAAAGTGCCATGCTCGAGGCCATGCAGGAACGGCAGACCTCGATCGGCGGGGAATCCTATCCGCTGCCGCAGCCGTTCCTGGTGCTCGCTACGCAAAACCCGATTGAGCAGGAGGGCACCTACCGCCTTCCCGAAGCGCAGATGGACAGGTTCATGCTCAAGGATGTCCTGGACTATCCCAGCCCTGCCGAAGAAGCCGAGGTCATCCGCCGGATCGACGCCGGCGTGTTCAGTGCCGGGCAGAAACCGCCGGCGGCCGCGTCCCTCGATGCGGTGGTTCAGGTCCAGGAACTCGTGCGTCGGGTCTACATCGACCCGGCCATCGTCCGGTACATCGTTGGTCTGGCCTATGTCACCCGCAACGCGTCACAGTACCTGGAACCCCACCTTGCCAACCTCGTGGAGTTCGGGGCCAGCCCGCGGGCCAGTATCGCCTTCAGCCAGGCGGCACGGGCCTTGGCCCTGCTCAACGGACGCGATCACGTCATCCCCGAGGACGTGAAGAACCTCGCCCACCGCGTCCTGCGCCACCGCATCATCCTCGGCTTCGACGCCGTCGTGGAGGGCGTTGCCGTGGAGACCGTCATCGATGCCGTCCTGGCGTCCGTCCAGACGCCGTAACGGGGCGGCAGGTGCCCAGCCTCCTCAGACGCGTTAAGTCGAAGATGTTCATCTTCGCCCACCGCAGGACCCTCACCCTGCTCGACGGCGAGTACGGTTCGGTTTTCAAAGGCCGAAGCCTGGATTTCGATGAGCTGCGCACCTACGTCCCCGGCGACGAAGTCAGGGACATTGACTGGAAAGCCACAGCACGGCATGGCTCGCCCCTCGTCAAGCGCTACGTGGCCATTCGACGCCACTCAGTGCTGTTGCTGGTGGACACCGGCAGGAACATGGCAGCAGAAGCTCTTTCCGGGGAAAACAAAAAGGACATCGCTGTTCATGCGGCGGGAGTCATTGGGTACCTCGCCTGCCGTCACGGCGACGACGTAGGCCTCGTGCACGGACATGCGGGCGGCTCCCGGTACAGGCCTCCCAAAAGCGGCGAGGAACATCTGGAGAGGCTGCTGCGGGAGATCGACTCAAGCATCAGTCCGGACGCCCGTCCCAGTGACATAGCAGAGCAGATGGACTACGTCCTGCGGTTCATCAAAGGACGGATGCTGGTGGTGGTTGTTGCCGATGAGGTTCTGCCTGATGCCCGTACCGCGGACCTGATGCGCAGGCTACGGGCACGGCATGAACTTCTTTGGCTCACGGTCCGCGACGCCGATCTCGCACCAGGGCCGGACGCGCCGGGTCAAGAGGACAGTAGGGACATCGGTACCGGCTCCGGCATACCGCTCCCGCTTGCCGCAGACCGGGCAGTACGGGCCGCTTACAAGCGGGCGATGACCCAGCGTGCGGACCAGCGCAGGGACCTTTTCCGCCGCTTGGGTATCGCCGAACAACAAACCACCGGCAGCGATGACGTCGTAACGACGGTCTTCGCCCTTCTGGAAAAGCACCGCCAGGGAGCACTCGCTTCCCGGGGCGGGCTGGAAAGGGGTCAGGGTGCCGGCTGAAACCACGTTCTACGCACCATTTCAATACCAGGCCCAGTGGATGTGGCTGGGGATCCTCCTCCTTGTGCTGGTCGCAGGATGGTACGGATGGCTTTTCCGGCCACAACGGGCACCCGGGCCCGCCGGGCAGACGGGTGGACAACCGGACCTGGAAGCACTGCGGTCATCCTGCCTGGACGCGATAGAGGCAACCGCAAGGGATGCCGACGCCGGGCGGGTGCCGGTGCGCGACGCCCACCAGAGGCTCAGCTTCCTCGTGAGGGAGTTCGCTGGAGCTGCCACAGCACTTCCCGTCACCTCAATGACCCTGGCTGAGTTGCGCCGTCAGGGCTTGCATGGCCTGGCCGACGGGATCGCGGAAATCTATCCCAGTGAATTTTCGGCCCAGCCGATTCAATCAGTAAGCCACTCTGCCGATATTGCCCGCCAGGTGGTTCAGGCATGGAACTGACCTACTGGTGGATTCTGCCGCTGGCAGCCGCAGCGGTGGCGGTCAGTACCCTGCTGTACCTCCGGCGCCGGCGGCCAGTGCTGACCCGGGCTATTGCCCATGGCGACCGGCTCACCGACCTGCCCGAATACCAGCGTGCCCTTCGCCGCTACCGGGCCCGGCTGGTCCTCGCCGCACTGCTGGCAGGCCTGTTCCTGGCAGCAGCGGCGATCACTGCCGCCCGCCCGGCCCTGCGCTCCACCGAACAACCGGAGATCCGCAACAGGGACATCGTCCTGTGTCTGGATGTCTCCGGATCAATGACCAGCACCGATGCGGCCTTGGCAGCTGTGTTCAAGGACCTCGCCAAGGAGTTCGACGGGGAGAGGATCGGCATGGTCATCTTCGACAGCAGCAGTGTCCAGTTGTTTCCCCTCACCGATGATTACGACTATGCCGAGGAACAGCTCACCCAAGCCGAAAAAGCCTTGGCGGACGGTGCGGGCTCGTTCTTCGACGGCACCTGGAACGGGGAAGGCTCATCACTCATCGGTGATGGACTCGCCTCCTGTGTCCAGAGCTTCCCGGACACAGCCAGCAATGGCGTCACCGCGGAGGACACCAAGCGCTCGCGGTCCGTGGTGCTAGCCACCGATAACTTTGTTTCCGGTGCGTCGATCTTCTCCCTGTCCGAAGCGGGCGCCTTGGCCGCCGGCAAGAACGTGAAGGTTCACGCCCTCAATCCCAGCGACATGGACTACGGGGATGATTCCGGACAACCTGGTGCGCAGCTCAAGGCGACCGCGGAGGCGACAGGCGGCACCTATTCCACCCTGGACAGCCCAGATGCCGTGCCGCGTATCGTCCGCCAGGTCCAGGAGACCGAGGCCACCGCCTACTTGTCGGCCCCGCGCTCCGTTGTTGCCGATGCACCCGCCTGGCCCCTGGGCGTCGCGCTGTTGGCCGGGCTGGGAATGCTGGTACTGGGAAGGAGGCTCGATCGATGATGAACAACGCCCTGACCTTGGCCCCGATCCTGCCCTGGCCTGTCCTCGCAGCCCTGGGCCTGGGCGCCATCGCGTTCACTGTCTGGACGGCCTTCCCCCTTATCAGGCACAACGGCGGCAGCCCGGTGCAAAGCCGGTCACGGCGCGCCGTGCGCCAGGCGGTGATCCGGTGCGTCGTCGTCGTGCTCCTCCTGCTTGCCGCCCTGCGGCCGGGCTGGGCCGGCGGGCAGGCCAACACCACGTCCGCGGACCTGGACGTCTTCTTTGTCGTGGACAGCAGCACCAGCATGGCAGCCGAAGACTACAACGGAACCGGCACCCGGCTGGCGGGAGTCCGGCAGGACGTCATGGCGATCGCAGAGGAGCTCGCCGGAGCCAAATTCTCCCTGATCACCTTCGATGACAAAGCCACCGTCCGCATGCCGTTGTCCCAGGATGCCAGTGCACTGCAAACCAGCATGGCTACGCTCCAGCCCCAGAATCCCCGCTACGCCAAGGGCAGCAGCGTGAGCGGAGCCGGTCAACTCCTCAAGGAAAGGCTCGCCGCCGCGCAGGAACAGCACCCGGGGCGGCCAGCCCTGGTCTTCTATGCAGGCGACGGCGAGAACACCAGTAATACGGCTCCGTCGCCCATGGATGGAGCCAACGTGGCCGGGGGAGCAGTCCTTGGATACGGGACTGCCGCCGGAGGGCGCATGAAGGACTCCTCAAAGAGCGCCCCCACCTACGTGAAGGATCGAAGCTCCGGCGGAGGCCAGGACGCGATCTCGACAATCGACGAAACGCAGCTGCGCACCATCGCAGGTCAACTCAATGTCCCCTACACCCACCGGACCGGCACCGGACCCGTATCCGACATGCTCGAAAAAGCGCAGCCCGGAGCCGTCTCCGCGGGTGACTCGGATGTGCCGGGCAGGATCGAGCTCTACTGGCTGCTCGCACTGGCGGCTTTCGTCCTGGCCCTCCCGGAACCATTCAGGCACCTGGGCGCGCTTCGGGCGGCCCGGAGTCCGCAGTCGAAAGAGCAAAGCTGATGACCGCCATGAATCCACGACGACGAAACCGTCGCCTCGCGCTCTGGTCGGCTCCTGTTGCCCTCCTGGCGCTCGCAGCCGCTGCGAAACTCCTGAGTGTGGGCATATTGGGTGGCGCGGCGGAAAGCTCCTTCACGGCAGGAAAGCAGGGCGAGGTGGCGCAGGCGGCATCCTGGCTTGGGGTGGCCAACGTGCTTGAACCCCATAAGGCCCCGTTCGCTTCCGGAGATGCAAAGGTCCTGGCCGGCGACTTTGCTGCTGCACGGGCGGACTTCGAGGCTGCGTTGAGGGCCGGCGTTGGAGTGGACGAGTGCAGGATCCGCGTGAACCTCGTGCTGAGTGTGGAGAAGCTTGCGGATTCGGCACCTGATCCGCAGGCCAAGGACAGGCTTGTCCGCGAAGCCTTGGCGGTGATCGAGGCAGCGCCCGCCCAATGCCAGCAGCCAGGACCTGCGAATGCGGCGGGGGAGGGGGACGCCCTTGCGGCAGCCAAGGACCGGCTTAACGGACAGAAGGACCGAGGCGACGAGTCCAAGGACAACGCCACGCAACCGTCCACGCCGCAACCGTCGACGCCGCCGCAGGAGAAGCAACTCCAGCAGCTCGAAGAGAGTGCCCGGAAGGCCCAACTCGAGCGGGGCGAGGGCCAGGAGCGTGACGAGTATCTGCGCGGACCCGACGACAGTACCGGTGTGGAGAAGCCCTGGTGACCGATCCGGCGTCGAGGATTCACCATCCGCAGGACCGGTGTCGTCAAACTGCCATCGGCTCCTACCCGCCGTCGGGCGTCAAACGCCTCGTGCTACTCCCACAAAATCTCGTCATCCACCACGCCGTCTTCGTCCGCGGCGGCCACCAGCAGTTCGTCCGTGAAATGCGAGCCGAGGGTGAAATCGAGGACGAAATAGCGCTCGGGCTGTCCGGGATAGATGGCCACATGGCCGAGCTTGAGGGCTTTGAGGAAGACGTCATTGGTGAGCTGGCCCTTGTCGCGGACACCAAAGACTGACTCGAGCTGTTCCTCTTTGAGCTGGGAACAGTGGAAATGGAGGAACTGCTGGGGGTTGGTACCGTCCTGGTCAAGTTCGTCGGCGATCATCTCGCGCACCTGGTCCACCAGTTCGGGCAGGAAACGCAAACGGTAGTCCACCTTGCGCAGGGCCGCCTCGTCGAAGTGGTCATGCGCGGTGACATTCAGGTCCAGTTCCAGCTGGTTGCCGCCGAGCTCATGTCTGGCGACGAAGCAATGGTCGCGCCCGTGATTGAGCTCTATCTCCCCAAAATGTTTGCTCGCTACCTTGCCCATGTGATCAATCTAACCCCTACATCCAGTGCGTTCCAGCACTTGGGGATATTTCACGTGCGCCGTTGCGGACCCTTGACAGGAGTGGTTTTCAGGGGGTGGAGACCGCTCTTGCCTGCCGTGCCACGGAGGGTATCAGCCAGTAGCTGGGTGAAGAGTTGGACCTGGGCAGTCCGCTTTTCGTTGATCAACAAGGCGAAGACGTTTCGTGCCAGCCGGATGTCCGGAACATCAAGAACCACGACGCCGGCCGGCCGGTTCCGCAGTGCCAGTTCCGGTACCAGCGAGGCACCAAGCCCCGCCGCGGTCATTTCAAGGCTCGCGTGGAAGTCGTCGCTGTAGGCCACCACCCGGGGATGCAGGTTGCAGCTGGCGAACAGGCGCTCAATGACCAATGCATCGCTGGTGCCGGGGTGGTGGACGATCCACGGCATGTCGGAGAGGTGGGCGGCTTCGATCTCTGCATCCTCGCGGATTTTCCAGGAGGCCGGCAGGACCACGCGGAAGTCGTCGTCGCCGATCCACTGCCGTTCGAGCGAATGCGGCCACGCCAAACCGGACTGTCCCACCTGGTACACGAGGGCCACGTCGAGCTCGCCACCGCTGCGGAGTCCCTGGATGGTTTGCGCCGGTTCGGCCACGGACACTTTGAGTTCGATGCCCAGCCCGTTCCATCTTTCATTCCTGAGGATGTCCGGCAAGACGTAGGTTGCCAGGCTGGGGAAGATGCCCAGGCGCAGTTCCTGGGCGGGGGAGTCGGTGGTCCGGGACGCTGCAGCCATGAGGGCTTCCACGTCTGTCAGCACCTTCGAGGCGTGCCGCGTCATGGTCACTGCGGCTTCCGTCGGCACCACGCTTCGTGCTGAGCGCTGGAAGAGCTCGACGCCGGTATCGCGTTCCAGCGCAGCCATCTGTTGGGAGACTGCCGAGGCTGTGTAGCCCAGTTGGGCGGCGGCGGCGGCGAAGGAACCCAGCCGGGTTACCTCCATCAGCGTCCGGAGGTGGAGAAGGTTGACCATCAGCAGATTTTAGCTGTTCGCCGCGCCACATTTTCAAAGTGTCACGACACGCCGGACGGGGGCGACACGCTGAAGATTAAATGTGGCTAAGTAGTCCACAGGGTGTGGATGACATCTCTCAGTTTGGCGGAATTGCGGACATTTTGAACCCCTTGCCCTGTGGACGAGCGGTGGATTGAATGACATACTTGTAATACATCATCTTGGGGTTCCGGCGAGGCGCTTGCACTACATGTAGTATCGATTTACGGATTGAGCGGGAAACCAGCACAAGACTAAATAAGAGCGTGTTGGCTGTCACGGCAGCCTGCGGGCCGGTATCGGATTCAGTAGTTAGTTCCGGTTGAGCCCGCCAGATACGAAGAGAATCAGACTTCAACTTAGGGGACAGGGATCATGACCGTAACGGTTTACACGAAGCCGGCCTGTGTTCAGTGCAACGCAACCTACCGGGCACTCGACAAGAAGGGCATCGCCTACCAGAGTGTCGATATCTCCCAGGACGCCGAGGCCCTTGAACGCCTCAAGGCACTGGGTTACATGCAGGCCCCGGTTGTCGTAACCGAGCAGGACCACTGGTCCGGATTCCGCCCGGACAAGATCGAGGAACTGGCCCAGGCCGTTTCCTCCGTGGCCTAAGTTTCCATTCAAACTTCGCCACCACGCCACACCAAGAATTCCTATGTAGTTGAGGTGACTCCCATGGCACCGCTGGCCGCGGCTACCGCACGCAGAGCTGTGGAAGCTGTCACCACGAGGAGTCACCTCATCTACTTTTCCTCAACCTCCGAGAACACCAAACGATTCGTCCAAAAACTGGGCAGGGACGCAGCCCGCATCCCGCTTTATGCCCAGGACGCTCCGCTTCAGGCGCTGGAGCCCTTCGTCCTGGTACTTCCGACGTATGGAGGTACCAACGGTGAAGGTTCCGTACCGAAGCAGGTCATCAGGTTTCTGAACGATCCCCGGAACAGGGAACTGATCCGCGGTGTTATCGGAGCAGGGAACACCAATTTCGCGGACAACTACTGCGCAGCCGGAGACATCATCTCCGTGAAATGCAAAGTGCCGCATCTTTACAAATTTGAACTCATGGGGACGCCGGAAGACGTCCAACGGGTCAACGAAGGGCTGGAAAAGTTTTGGACACAACTGTCGCAGAAACAGAAGTAACCGGGGGCGCTGTGGACACGGCCAAGAAGCCGCTGCCTGAGGCCTATAAGGGTCTGGGCTATCACGAGCTCAACGCCATGCTCAATCTGTATGGTCCGAACGGTGAGATCCAGTTCGAAGCCGACCGCGAAGCTGCGCACCAGTACTTCCTGCAGCACGTGAACAACAACACCGTGTTCTTCCACGATCTCGAAGAGAAGCTCGACTACCTGGTCAAGAACCAGTACTACGAGCGCGAGACCCTCGACCAGTACACGATGAACTTCATCCGCGAGCTCTTCAACCGCGCCTACAAGAAGAAGTTCCGCTTCGAGACCTTCCTTGGCGCGTTCAAGTTCTACACGTCCTACACGCTGAAGACTTTTGACGGCAAGCGTTTCCTGGAGCGCTACGAGGACCGTGTCTGCATGGTTGCCCTGCACCTTGCCCGCGGCAATGAAGAGCTGGCCAACCGCCTCGTCGACGAAATCATCGACGGCCGCTTCCAGCCTGCTACGCCGACGTTCCTGAACGCCGGCAAGGCCCAGCGTGGCGAGCTCGTCTCCTGCTTCCTGCTCCGCATCGAAGACAACATGGAGTCGATCGCCCGCGCCATCAACTCCGCCCTTCAGCTGTCCAAGCGTGGTGGCGGTGTAGCACTCTCGCTCACCAACATCCGTGAGCATGGTGCCCCGATCAAGCAGATCGAAAACCAGTCCTCCGGTGTCATCCCCGTCATGAAGCTCCTCGAAGACAGCTTCTCCTACGCCAACCAGCTCGGTGCCCGCCAGGGTGCAGGCGCCGTGTACCTGCACGCGCACCACCCGGACATCCACCGCTTCCTGGACACCAAGCGCGAGAACGCTGACGAGAAGATCCGCATCAAGACGCTCTCCTTGGGCGTCGTCGTTCCGGATATCACGTTCGAGCTCGCAAAGAAGAACGAGGACATGTACCTCTTCTCGCCGTACGACGTCGAGAAGGTTTACGGTGTTCCGTTCTCCGACATCTCGGTAACCGAGAAGTACTACGAGATGGTCGACGATTCCCGGATCAAGAAGACCAAGATCAGCGCCCGCGAGTTCTTCCAGACCCTCGCGGAGATCCAGTTCGAGTCCGGCTACCCGTACATCATGTTCGAGGACACCGTGAACCGGGCCAACCCGATCGACGGCAAGATCACCATGAGCAACCTGTGCTCGGAGATCCTGCAGGTTTCCTCGCCGTCCATCTACGCCGAGGACCTCAGCTACGAGACCGTGGGCAAGGACATCTCCTGCAACCTGGGCTCGATGAACATTGCCAAGACCATGGATTCGCCGGACTTCGGGCTTTCCATCGAGACATCCATCCGCGCCCTCAGCGCTGTCTCGGACATGTCGTACATCAACTCGGTGCCTTCGATCGCCCAGGGCAACGCCCAGAGCCACGCGATTGGCCTCGGCCAGATGAACCTCCACGGCTACCTTGCCCGTGAGCACGTCCACTACGGTTCCGAAGAGGGCCTGGACTTCACCAACATCTACTTCTACACGGTGCTGTTCCACGCCCTGCGCGCGTCCAACCGCCTGGCCATCGAGACCGGCCAGAAGTTCGGCGGTTTCGAGAAGTCCACCTACGCAAGCGGCGAGTTCTTCGACAAGTACACCGAGCAGGAATGGGTTCCGGCAACGGAGCGTGTCCGCGAGCTCTTCGCCGGCCACCACATCCCCACCCAGGATGACTGGCGCGAGCTGAAGGCATCCGTCATGGAGCACGGTATCTACAACCAGAACCTCCAGGCCGTTCCGCCTACCGGTTCCATCAGCTACATCAACAACTCCACCTCGTCGATCCACCCGGTGGCCGCCAAGATCGAAATCCGCAAGGAAGGCAAGATCGGCCGCGTCTACTACCCGGCTCCGTACCTGACCAACGACAACCTGGAGTACTACCAGGATGCCTATGAAATCGGCTACGAGAAAATCATCGACACCTACGCCGCTGCCACGCAGCACGTGGACCAGGGTTTGTCCCTGACGCTGTTCTTCAAGGACACCGCCACCACGCGTGACATCAACAAGGCTCAGATCTACGCATGGCGCAAGGGCATCAAGACGCTCTACTACATCCGTCTCCGCCAGCTCGCGCTGGAAGGGACCGAGGTTGAGGGTTGCGTCAGCTGCATGCTGTGATCGACCTTCAACGGTTGATAAATTGCGGTAGTTGCCGCGCTCATAACTGAAAAGCACGACGGCGGGTCACCACCCGCCGTCGTACGCTTACCTTAAGAACCCAACGCTAAAAGGGGATGAAATGACCGAAAAGGTCAAGCTGCTGACACACGTCGAGGCCATCAACTGGAACAAGATCCAGGACGACAAGGACGTGGAAGTCTGGAACCGGCTGGTCAACAACTTCTGGCTTCCGGAGAAGGTGCCGCTGTCCAACGACGTCCAGTCGTGGCACACGCTCACGCCGGATGAGCAGCAGCTCACCATGCGTGTTTTCACCGGCCTCACCCTGCTGGACACCATCCAGGGCACGGTGGGCGCTGTCTCGCTGATCCCGGATGCGATCACTCCTCATGAAGAAGCCGTGTACACCAACATCGCTTTCATGGAATCCGTGCACGCGAAGTCCTACTCGTCCATCTTCTCCACCCTGTGCTCCACCAAGGAGATTGACGACGCTTTCCGCTGGTCGCTCGAAAACGAGAACCTGCAGAAGAAGGCGCAGATCGTCATGGATTACTACCAAGGCGACGATCCCCTGAAGCGCAAGGTCGCTTCCACTCTGCTGGAAAGCTTCCTGTTCTACTCGGGCTTCTACCTGCCCATGTACTGGTCCTCACGCGCCAAGCTCACGAACACGGCTGACCTCATCCGCCTCATCATCCGTGACGAGGCCGTGCACGGCTACTACATCGGCTACAAGTTCCAGAAGGGCTTGGAGAAGGTTTCCGAGGCCCGCAAGCAGGAAATCAAGGACTACACCTTCGAACTTCTCTTTGAGCTGTACGAGAACGAAGTCCAGTACACCCACGACCTCTACGACGGTGTCGGCCTGGCCGAGGACGTCAAGAAGTTCCTGCACTACAACGCCAACAAGGCCCTCATGAACCTTGGCTACGAGGCCATGTTCCCGGCTTCGGTCACCGACGTGAACCCGGCCATCCTGTCGGCCCTGTCCCCGAACGCTGACGAGAACCACGACTTCTTCTCCGGCTCGGGCTCTTCCTATGTGATCGGCAAGGCCGTCAACACGGAAGATGAGGACTGGGAGTTCTAGTTCGTCCAAGTGATCGGAAATCTGCTCGGGATCAGCTGCGGAAGCGGCTGGTCCCGAGTTTTTTTGTGCTCTGAGCGGCCCGGTGACCGCCAAGCGTTTGAAGTATTAGGTCATGTAAGACTTGCGTAATTATGGTGATACTGATCACTTTTAGGCCATCCGGCTTTGCAGGTAGGCAAGCCTTACCTACTCTTACAGAAGCGCGCCTTCCCAACACTCAGGCCTGCACGGACGAAGGTCCCCCAAGAGTTTTTGTTCGCAGAAAGAAGTCCCCCCATGAACATCCCCAAGAAAGCGCTGGCCGGAATCGCCCTCGCGGCAACCGCAGCACTTGGCCTCAGCGCCTGCGGCTCCAACGCCGGCAGTGCCCCCGCTTCTTCCGGTTCCGCCTCCGGAGGCACAGTCTCCGGTGAAATCACCGTGTACAACGCCCAGCACGACACCCTGACCAAGGAATGGGTGGATGCCTTCACCAAGGAGACCGGCGTTAAGGTCACCATCCGACAGGGCTCGGACACGGAATTGTCCAACCAGATCGTCCAGGAAGGCCAGGCTTCCCCGGCTGACGTCTTCCTGACTGAGAACTCTCCGGCAATGGCGCAGGTAGAGAACGCAGGGCTTTTCGCCGACGTGGACAAGGCAACCCTTGACCAGGTCCCCGCTGAATTCCGTCCGTCCACCGGCAAATGGACCGGCATCGCTGCCCGCTCCACCGTCCTGGTGTACGACAAGAACAAGATCAGCGACGACCAGCTGCCCAAGTCGATGCTCGATTTGGCCAAGCCGGAGTGGAAGGGCAAGTGGGCAGCGTCGCCGTCCGGCGCCGACTTCCAGGCTATTGTTGCCGCGCTGCTTGAGCTCAAGGGCGAAGCTGCAACCGAGGAATGGCTCAAGGGCATGAAGGAAAACTTCAAGGCCTACAAGGGCAACAGCACGGCCATGAAGGCAGTCAACGCCGGTGAAGTCGACGCCGCGCTGATCTACCACTATTACTACTACGGCGACCAAGCCAAGACCGGCGAAAACTCAAAGAACGTCACCCCGTACTTCTTCAAGAACCAGGACCCGGGAGCTTTCCTTTCCGTCTCCGGTGGCGGCGTCCTCAAGTCCGCCAAGAACGCGGCCGCTGCCCAAGCATTCCTGAAGTTCATCACCGGCAAGCAAGGCCAGGAAGTCCTGAAGAACGGCACGTCCTTCGAATACGCCATCGCCTCTCAGGTGGATGCCAACGCCAAGCTCGTCCCGATCAAGGACCTGCAGGCTCCCACCGTGGACCCGGCCAAGCTGAACTCCGCCAAGGTCACCGAGCTGATGACCAAGGCAGGGCTCCTCTAGTTCTGTGATCACCGACCTCCCGGCTTCCCGACCACAAGGAACGGAAAGCACGACGACGGCGGGCAAGGGCAAACGCCCTCGCCCGCCTTTCGGCGTTTCCACCGTGTCCATCCTGGCAGTGCTGATAGCCCTGTTTTCGCTTCTTCCGCTGGGCTACGTCGTCTACATGACCGTCGCGACCGGCTGGGACACCGCCGTCCAGCTCATCGTCCGCCCGCGCGTGGGTGAGCTGCTGCTCAACACGATCCTGCTGACCGTCATCACCATCCCGCTGTGCTTGCTGCTGGGGGTCGGTGGTGCGTGGCTGGTGGAGCGGACAACGCTCCGGGGGCGCCGCTGGTGGGCCGTTGCATTGGCTGCCCCGTTGGCTATCCCTGCATTCGTCAACAGCTACGCCTGGGTTTCGGCCGTGCCGTCCCTTGAAGGGCTGTGGTCCGGGGTGTTGATAGCGACCCTTTCCTACTTCCCGCTGGTGTACATACCCGCCGCTGCCACGCTTGGCCGCCTGGACCCGGCGATCGAGCAATCCGCCGCCTCCCTTGGGCTGGGTCCGTGGGCAGTGTTCTTCCGGGTGGTCGTGCCCCAGCTCCGCATTGCCATGACGGGCGGGGCCCTGCTCGTTGGACTGCACCTCCTGGCCGAGTACGGCGCCTTCGCCATGATCCGCTTCGACACCTTCACGACGGCGATCATGGTCCAGTTCCAGTCGACGTTCAACGGTGCCGCCGGCAACATGCTGGCCAGCGTCCTGGTGGTGCTCTGCCTGTTCCTGCTCCTTGCTGAAGTGAAGAGCCGCGGGACGGCGCGCTATGCACGCATCGGATCGGGTGCCCAAGGCAAGACCACGCAGCTGCCGCTGGGTGGTTACCAGCTGCCGGCCCAACTGAGCCTCTTGGCGCTCACTGCGCTGGCGTTCGGTTTGCCGCTCTGGTTTGTCCTGAAGTGGGTGATGGCAGGAGGCGCCGAGGTCTGGGAGGCGGAGGAATTCCTTCCGGCACTTCTTCAGACCCTCCTGTACGGGGC
This sequence comes from Paenarthrobacter sp. TAF1, assembly GCF_052113825.1. NCBI lineage: Bacteria > Bacillati > Actinomycetota > Actinomycetes > Micrococcales > Micrococcaceae > Paenarthrobacter > Paenarthrobacter sp. TAF1. Next base: position 330,972 of record NZ_JBFRDO010000001.1, on the reverse strand, counting down.
TGTTGGAGCGGCTGTGACCACTGTGGTTGCCTTCCCCATGGCTTATCTGGCTGTCCGGCACCCCAGCTGGTTCAGCAAGCTGCTTGAACTCTCCAACTACGTCACCAGTTCCCTTCCGGGAATTGTCGTTGGCCTGGCCTTTGTGACCGTCAGCATCCGGGTGGTGCCAGGTGTCTACCAGACGGCAGGAGTCCTCGTTGCGGCCTACGTGTTGCTGTTCCTTCCCCGGGCGTTGGTCAACCTGCGCTCCGGCCTCGCGCAGGCTCCCAAGGAACTCGACGAAGCTGCGCAATCCCTGGGCAAGGCCCCCTTGGTGTCGTTCTTCAAGGTGACGCTGCGGCTCACGGCCCCGGCCGCTGCCGGGGGAGCGGCCCTGGTATTCCTGGCCATTGTCAATGAACTGACGGCCACGCTGCTCCTGGCGCCCAACGGTACACGGACCCTGGCCACCGAATTCTGGAGCAAAAGCAGCGAGATCGACTACACCGGGGCAGCTCCCTATGCCTTGCTGATGATCCTGCTCTCGGCTCCCATGACGTACCTGCTTTTCCAACAGTCCAAGAAAGTAGCCGGACAGTGACAGAACAAGCCCCTTCCCGACTTCCGTCGCCCCGGGTGGCACCCTCCGTGGCCCCGACCACGAACTCACACCTGGACATTTCCGAGGTCACCAAGAATTTCGGTTCCCAGGCTGTCCTTAAAGGAGTGAACCTCTCGGTCGCCCGCGGCGGGACCACCGCCATCGTTGGCCCGTCCGGCTCCGGTAAAACCACGTTGCTTCGGCTCATCGCGGGCTTCGAACATCCGAACACCGGTTCCATCAGCTTGAACGGCCTTCCCGTGGCGGGAGAAGGAGTCAAGGTCCCGGCGCATAAACGCCACGTCGGGTACGTTGCCCAGGACGGTGCACTGTTCCCGCACTTGACCGTTGGACAGAACGTCGCCTTCGGTTTGGAGGCCGGCAAGCTCGACGGCGGCCGCCGGGCTGTGCGGGCCCGTGTGGAAGAACTGTTGGACATGGTCTCCTTGGACCCCGCCATGGCAAAGCGACGTCCGCATCAGCTCTCCGGCGGGCAACAGCAACGCGTCGCCTTGGCCCGTGCGCTGGCACGCGAACCGGAACTGATGCTCCTGGACGAGCCCTTCTCGGCCCTCGACGCAGGCCTGAGGGTGGCCACCCGCCGTGCCGTGGCGAAAGTTCTCAACGCCGCAGGGGTGACCACCATCCTGGTCACCCACGATCAGGCAGAGGCCTTGTCCTTCGCCGACCAAGTGGCCATCATGCGTGGCGGGCGGCTGGCCCAGATCGGCAACCCCTTCGTGGTGTACACCCGTCCGGCAGACCGGGCCACGGCAGAATTCCTGGGCGAAGCAGTCATTCTCGACGCTTGGATGGAGGGCTCCCTGGCGACGTGTTCCCTCGGTGGCATTGCCGTCCGGCGACCACCGGCCCAGGGGAAGGTCCAGCTCATGCTGCGCCCGGAACAAATCCGGATTGCCCCGGATGGCCCGATCCGTGGCGTTGTGGTCGATACCGACTACTTCGGCCCCGAAACAACGGTGCGCATCAAGCTGGGCGCTTACACGGCCCTGGATGGGGCCGGGCAGGGCCAAAGCCATCGCTACCCGGGCGGTGGCGAGATCATTACCATCCGGCACTGGAACGCGTCGATCACCAGGCCGGGCACGGAACTTTGCCTCCGTGTAGTGGGTGAAGGAGTGGCTTTCCCTGTAGGGGAGTAGCCAGCTCAGGTGCCACCTGCCGTGACACGCAGGTGGCCCGGCAAGGGAGGAGCCTGGGAACGGTAGCTATGCCCGGTGGGCGTCCGGACTTCCAAGGTATGGACGGAGTCGGTGTCGTTCCGGCCCGGCTCTGTTGTGCTGCTCCAACCCGGGTTTTCTTTAGTGTGGTTGCAGGCTTCGCAAAGTCCGGCGCCGTTGTCCAACGAGGTGGATCCGCCACGACGCCAGGGGACTATGTGGTCGATGTGCCGAATGGGCGCGTCGCAGTACGGTGTCCGGCACAGGTTGTCACGAACCTCTATGAAGCGGCGCATTCCCTGCGGAAAGAAGCGGGACCTCGAGTCCTCGGCGATGAGCTCCCCGGTGCCGGGGGCTGTGTAGAGGCGGCGAAGCCAAACATGGAAATCACTGTCGGGATCGCCGAGGGTCTTCGTTGTGGATACAAGGTCTCTGGCCCACTGGGCGGGGACAACCCCATAGCCGGTCAGCCGCGCCGGTTCGGAGTCGTTGGCCAGGAGGGTGCGGTCTGTCATCACCAGCTGCAGGTCAATCCCGGAATAGCCGGCGGATGAACCGGTGATCCGCTCAACCAGGGTGTCGGCCATAACTTGGCCCCGACCGCGTTGCTCACCACCAGGACGGGACCGGGCTGAGTCGGCGGCCCGCGTGAGTGCCGCGTAGGCTGCGACGCCTTGGGCTACCGGAAGCAGGGCGGTCAGGATGGTCATCGTGTCAGGTGCCGGCCGCAGACTCACGGTCCTCTCATTCGCGGCACGTGCAGCCCGCTGGGTTACCGAACGCGGATCACGGCGATAGGCTGCGGCTTTAGCAGCGGCAATGATGGCCTTGTCCCCGGCGCCTTCGAAGGTTCCGGTATCCGGCGCGAGCTCTTCATCCACGGCCGCCCGATCCTCAACGGACAAGCAGGCGGTCTCCTTGACGAGTAGGGTGGCTCTCCACTCATTCAACAGTCCCGCATCCACGGCGGCCATGGTGTGTGGCATCTCCGTGACCAATGCCCGGGCCAAGCCAAGGAGTCGGGAGCCACGGTTTGGGGATTCCCGCCGGGCGAGCGCCACTTGCGCGCCTACACCCTTGCCACGCTCGGAAGCCGGGACTCCGGCCTCAGCCTGCTCAGCGCGTTGGGCAAGGTCGAAGGCCACAGTGATTTTGGCCTGAAGTCCCGAGATGGCCGACTTCATGTCTTCCAGTACCCGCAGTTGGTTGATCAGATCCCTGCTTATCGAGCTGGGAGTGGCTGAGCCTGGAACGGCGGGGAACTCCCGGTCAGACGGAACCGGCATCAGCGCGGCGCTGACTCCTGCACCCACTGGTCTCTCCGGCTTTCGTCCCATGTTCCTACTTTGACAGGAGGCTCCGACATTATTAGCCGACGGGCTAACCCCGTAGCCGGGCAGCCTCACTCGCCAGCTCGGCTTCCAAGGCCTCAATGCTGGGCAGGCTCGCAACCAACTCCTCGGGCAACGAGTCGGCCAGGGAAGTCCGCCACTCCGCGATGCCCACAGGTGCGTTGAAGCCGCGTAAGGCGTACTCGGCCACGACGCTGTTCTTCTCCTTGCACAACAGCAACCCGATCGTGGGTTTGTCGTCAGGGTGCGCCATGAGGTCATCCACCGCTGCCATGTACATACCCAACTGGCCGAGGAAGCCGGGCTCGAACTTCACGGCCTTCAGCTCGATCACCATGTAGCAGCGCAGTTTCAGGTGGTAGAACAGCAAGTCGGCGAAGAACTCGTCGCCGGCAATCTCCAGCCGGACTTGCTCGCCCACAAAAGCAAAACCCTGGCCCAGTTCCAAAAGGAATTTCTCCACGTGCTTCACCAACTGCAGCTCCAGGTCCCGTTCGGTGTGACGGTCAGTCATGGATAGGAAGTCAAAGACGTAGGGGTCCTTGGTTGCCTGCTGGGCGAGGTCCGAGTCGGCGGGGACCATGGTGGCCTTGAAGTTGGTGATCGCTTGCCCTGACCGCTCGTGCAGGCGGGTGGAGATCTGGTGCGTCAGCACGTTGCGCGACCAGCCATGCCGGGCAGCCGCCGCTGCGTACCAAAGCCGCGTTGCGGCGTCGTCGAGCTTTTCGAGCAAGGCGATCTGGTGGTACCAGGGCAATGTTGCAAGCGGCGCTTGCAACATTGGAAAGTCGGGCCATGCCTGGGCGAAGCTCTTCATGTAGCGCAGGTTCCTGGGGGAGAAGCCCTTGGCTTCAGGGAATCTGGTGCGGATGTCGGCGGACAAGCGGGTGACCACCTTTGCTCCCCAGCCTTGCTCGGATTCACGCTCGACGAGCTGGCGTCCGATGCTCCAGTACGAGTTCAGCAACTCCGAGTTGGCAGCGGCCTGGGCGCGGGTCCTGCCCACCCGGATTTCCCGGGCCACGGTGTTGAGCAGTGTGGGGTACCAATCGGGCATGGAGGACGCAGCCGGCACGCCTGGAAACGAGGCCTCGGTTGCGAGCTCTTTGGACGGCATGTTGCTCCTGTCGATTGCTGGTGTCATCACGCTAAGACCGGGCACTGACAAAATAGACGGGTGAGTGAAGCTGGCGAATTCGTGGACTACACCCTGCAGATGGAATCGACGTGGGAGCGGGCAGAAGAGGCCAGTGCGCGTCTCGGCGAAGCCTTGAAAGTGTATGGCGCCTCCGTGGGGGCCGTTCGCGGGACAATCCGGGATGCGCTGAAGCGTTACAAGAACCTCGGCCATGACGAGATCACGGCGCTCAGCTCTGAATTGTGGGAACAGCCGGTCTTTGAGCGCCGTCTGGCCGCGGTGGTGTTGCTGCAGAGCAAAGTCGGTGTCCTCATTAACACAGACCTCACCCGGATCGAAGGCTTTATCAGGCAGTCCGGCACCAGGGAGCTGGTGAACCCGCTTGCCACTGATGTGGTGGGTCCGCTGCTGGCACGGCTGGAAGGCCGGGCAAGGGAACGCGCTGAACGCGTGCTCGAGCGCTGGGCTGAAGATCCCGACCCTGAGCTTCGGCGAGCAGCGGCATTGGCCTCAGGTGCTGCCACCCCTTGATAAGCATCAGAGACCGGCCTAGCGTTTCCCTACCGCGTACCAGCGGAATCGAGAGGCAGGTCGATCCATGAAATCGCTGTGGTTGGACAGGGAGTCCCGCTTCACATCCGATGCCGTCCCCGAAGAAAAGCACTTTGACACGATAGTTGTGGGTGCCGGGTTGACGGGCATGGTGGCGGCATTGTTGTTGTCCCGTTCCGGTCAGCGCGTGGTGGTCTTCGAGGCGCGCACCTTGGGGGCGGTGACCACCGGCAACACCACGGGCAAAGTGAGCCTCCTGCAAGGTGGGGCGTTGTCGGCCCTGCGCGGCCAATATCCGCTCAAAGTGGTCCGGGCCTATGTCGAAGCCAACAAGACGGGGCAGGCGTGGCTCACCCAGTACATGGAGCAGCAGGGCGTCCCCTTCCAGCGCCGGACCGCGGTCACCTTCGCCACCACCGACGACGGCGGCCAGCGGCTCCGGAAGGAAGCTGCCGTTTCGCGGGACGCGGGTTTGGATGTCCATTTCAGCCGCGATCCCGGATTGCCGTTCCCGGTTGTGGAGGCGCTGGAGCTGGAAGACCAGGCCCAGATCCACCCCATGGATGTCCTGGAGACCCTCGCCAGTGATATCCGGGAACACGGTGGCCTGATCGTCGAAGGCGTGCAGGTCCGGAATGTGGGCTCAGAACTGCCCCTTGGGGTTTCCACCAGCCGGGGCACGTTTACGGCCGACACTGTTGTGGTGGCCACGGGAACGCCCATCCTTGACCGCGGCCTGTACTTCGCCAAGCTGGAACCCAACCGTTCCTACGCGGCCGCCCTTCGCATGCCGGGCCACATACCCCAAGGGATGTACCTGTCCATCGACGCGCCCACCCGGTCCCAGCGTACCTATCCCGCTCCTGACGGCGAGTTGCTCCTGGTAGGCGGGTACGGCCACACCGCGGGCCGCGCGATGTCGCCGCAGTCGCATCTCGATGACCTGCTGGGATGGGCCAACCAGCACTACCCCGGCGCCGAGGTCACCCACAGGTGGTCGGCACAGGATTATCAGGCAACCAACCTCATGCCGTTCTTCGGCAAGCTGCCCCGTGGACGCGGAAGGATCTTTTTCGGCACCGGCTACAACAAGTGGGGGATGAGCAACGGCGTCGCCGCTGCATTGTCCATCACCTCTGACATTCTGGGCGGTCAGTCCGACTGGGCCACCACCATCCATCACCGGGTGACGTCACCCCAAGGGGCCCTTCAAGCCGTGAGGCTCAACGCCAGTACCGCGAAACGAATGATCGAAGATAAGGCGAAAGTCAGAAAGAACCCCGAAATTACAGACGAGACGCATCCACCCGAAGGGACCGGCGTCGTTGGGTTGTACAAAGGCGAACCCGCCGCGGTTTCCACCGTGGACGGCAAGGTCTGCATGGTCTCCGCCAGCTGTGCCCACTTGGGCGGCCTGCTGACCTGGAACGACGCCGAGAAATCATGGGACTGCCCGCTTCACGGTTCAAGGTTCACGCCCGAAGGGACATATCTTGAGGGGCCGGCAACCCATGACCTGGACAAGACGGTGGGCAAGAAGACGAAGGGCTAGCCAAGCCGGTCGACGCGGCGCTGGGCCTGGTCTGCGCTGCGTCGGAGTTGGGTTGCCGTCCTGACTGCGAGCTTCTTGCCGGACTCCGCGGAGTCCGCATCACGCGCAAGGCCAATGAGGTCGGCTTCCAGCGACGCCAGGCGTTTCTTCACCTCGGCAATTTCCGCCTCGACGTCCGAGCGCCGGCGAGCCAGCTCGTTGACGGCCTCCCACGCCGCGGAAGCCTTCTTCTCGGCGTCCTGTGCCTCCCTGTCGGCGGCCTGGAATTCGTCCTGGGCCTGCTTCAAGGCAGCCTGACGTTTTGCCGCGCGGCGATCGGCCAGGGAAGTTGCTTGTTCCTTGGGTGCTTGTTCCTTCGGTTCCTTTTCCTTGTTTGCCGCTTCCTTGGCAGCAGCTGCTTTCTTCCGGACTGGCTCCGCGGCCGGCCCTGCTTCGGTCCCCGCCGCGCTGCCGGAGCCAGCGATGTCCTCCGCAGAGGCCGCTGCGACGGCGTCCGTCAGGTCTACGGACTCGAAGCCACTTCCGCTCAGCCCCCGCACCAGCCTCCCCGTGCCTACGGCCCGCGCGGCTCCGGCGTCGGCCATGGCTGCCCTGAGTGTTTGTTCCACGTCCGATGCCGCGGCCGCGCTCAGTGGCGCGCCCAATTCATCGGCAAGTTCCTTTGCGGCGTGGACGGAGGACGTCAATTGCCCCTGCCGCTGCTGGCTGAGCTCGCGGAACGCCGCGGCATCCGATTCTTCCTGGGCGGCGCGCAGGGAGGCGCCGAAACGCACGACGCCGTCAATCACCTCCGGCCTGTGGGCTGCCAGCATGTTGATGGCCCAGGCGCCGGCGGCCGGCTTGGGCAGGCGGCCAATCTCTTGTGCGAGTTCCTTGTTACCGTCTTCTTTGGCCACGCGCACCAACGACGTTCGTGCGGAGGTGAAGTCGCGAGGCAGCACGGCATACAGCTCCTGGGCGGCCTCATGGAGATCCATGGATCCATCCTAGGGTTCCGTTACTGCCGTTGCCGTGAGCGAATCTTCAAAGCGCCGGGGCTTAGGGTAGCCTAAGTCGAGTGGACCAGATCATGAGTTTGCCCTTCGGCGTCGCCTTGGCAGCGCTGTTCGCCATCGTCATGATCCGTGTCAATGTCACGTACTGGATTGGTCGTGGGGCAGTTACCGGCTTTTCCCATACCCGTTTCGGCGCATCGCTGGAGCGGCCCAAAGCGGCCCGCGCCCAAGTCCTCATACAGCGATGGGGACCCTACGCCGTCGTGCTTTCTTTCCTGACCATCGGCCTGCAGACGGCCATCAACCTGGCCGCCGGAGTGGCGCGCATGCCACTGAGGCGTTACCTGCCGGCCGCCATAGCGGGATCGGTGATCTGGGCTTTCCTCTATGCGACCATTGGGCTCGCAGCGCTTGAGGCATGGCTGGCTGTCGCCGCAACATCGCCGCTTGGAGCGGCCATCGGCTTGGTTGTGGTGGCTGCCGCGGTTGTCTGGGTAGTTGTGATCCGCAGGCGTCGGGCGGCACGCAAATCAGCGGATACAGTGGTCTGAGTTCTACTGCTGGATCGGCGAAAGGCTCGGATTGACTACTGCATTACCGGAACTGGCGGACGGTGATTTCTACTACGAATCATTGGGTGATGGCCGTTTCCGCTCGACGATCCACGCCCAAGGCGCCTGGAATCCGCACGAACAACACATGGCACCGGCCTCGGGCATCCTCGCCGATGCCCTGGTTCGGCATGAGCCCAGGGACGATGTCCGTCTTGCCCGGATCAGCTATGAAATCCTGGGCCTCATCCCCGGTGGCGAGTTTCAGGTCACCACCTCGACGCTGAGGCCGGGAAAGACCATCGAACTGATTCAGGCTGAACTTTCAGCAGCCGGTCGCGTGGCCATTCGGGCTGCGGCCTGGCGGATGATCACCAGCGATACCAGCGCGGTTGCGGCGGTGGAGGACGAACCCCTGCCTGCCCCGGACGAATGCAAGCCCTGGGATGGTGCCAGTGTTTGGCCAGGCGGGTATATCCGGTCCCTGGAGATGCGTCTTGCCGAGGGGCACCGACCCGGTTCGGGAAAGGTCTGGATCCGGACATCCCATCCGCTGACGGACCAGGCGGACAGCACGGACCTGGCCAGGCTGATGGGCCTCGTGGATACTGCCAACGGTATTGCGGCACGTGTTCCGCCGGGCGAAGACAGCTACATCTTCCCGAACGTTGACCTGCAGATCCACATGTATCGCTCGCCCTCCGGCGAATGGCTGGGCCTGGACAACAAGGTCTCGTTTGGCGCCGATGGAATCGGGTTGACCTCCACGGTCCTTCATGACGTCCACGGACCCTTCGGCAGGGCCGAGCAGATCCTGACGCTGAGGAAAAGCTGATGCAGGCAGCCGCCGAAACCCGCAAGCAGCTCACGGTTTACCGGCAACAGGAATCCCTCGGAGCTGCCGGCGACCTCGATTTTGCCCTGGAACTGTTGAAGCGTGCCCGCGGTGGCCAGCTGGGCCCTTCCCTTCGCTTGTACCGTCCCGAACCCACGGTCGCGTTCGGTCAGCGGGACGCCAACCTGCCGGGATTCGCCGCTGCGGAAACAGCCTGCCGGGAGCTGGGTTTCGAACCACTCATACGCAAGGCAGGCGGCCGTGCTGCCGCGTATCACCAAGGCAGCCTGGTGATAGACCACATCGAGCCGCATCCGGACGCCATTGTCCGTGCAAAGGCGCGCTTCGCGGAGTTCGGGGAGCTGCTGGCCAGTGCCCTTCGCAGCGTTGGCGTCCATGCCGCCGTCGGCGAGATCCCGGGGGAGTACTGCCCGGGTGAGTTCAGCGTGCACGGCGAGGACCCTGATTTTCCCGCCCACCGGATCAAGCTCATCGGCACCGCCCAGCGGGTGGTCTCCGGCGGCTGGTTGTTCAGTTCGGTGATCGTGGTGGAAAACTCCGGGCCCATCCGGGACGTGCTCACAGCCAGTTACGGCGCACTCGGCCTGGAGTGGGACCCGGCAACTGCCGGCGCTGCCAATGATCTGGTGCCGCATCTGGATGTCACCACCGTGGAGGCCGCCGTCGTCGAGGCTTACCGCGGTTATGCGGACGTGGTCGACGGCGACTTCCGCAGTCTTGCGGGTTGACCGCCTCAGCTTCGTTGAGCCTGTTGCACGCCGGGTTTAGGCTGGGGTGATCAATTACCCAATCACGCGAATCGCGGTGTAGCGATGGGCCGGAAACAGCATCCCATAGAGGATTCCGACGCGGAACTCAGCGTCGGTCCACCCAAACGGTCCGCTGGTGGTTTGCCGAGCTTGACTGAGACACTGCCGCACGCCATGTCGTCCATGGGGCCGGTGAGGGCCTGGAAGACACTCCGGGCTGTCAACCAAAAAGAAGGCTTTGACTGCATGAGCTGTGCGTGGCCCGATCCCCCCGAACGCAAACGTGCTGAATTTTGTGAGAATGGCGCCAAAGCCATCGGCTGGGAGGCGGAGCCTCTGAGGATCCCTGCCGCTTTCTGGGCGGAAAATACCTTGGCTTCGTTGGCGCACCGGCCGGAGTATTGGCTCGGCCAGCAGGGCCGTCTGGTGGAACCGGTGTACAAAGCTGCAGGCGCGGACCGGTATGTGCCCATTGGCTGGGACGAGGCGTTCGGAATCATCGCACAGGAGTTGAACGCCCTTGAGTCGCCGGACCAGGCTACGTTCTATACGAGCGGGCGGACCAGCAACGAGGCCGCCTTCCTCTACCAACTGTTCGTACGGGCTTTCGGGACGAACAACCTTCCCGACTGCTCAAATATGTGCCACGAGTCCACTGGCGTTGCCATGGGCGAGACGATCGGTGTAGGCAAATCAGCGATTACGTACAAGGATTTCGCGGCATCGGACTTGATCATCATCATGGGACAGAACCCGGGCACCTGCCATCCACGGATGCTGACCGCGTTGGAAGAGGCCAAACAGGCGGGCGCGAAGATCGTGGCCGTGAATCCCCTGCCGGAAGCGGGCCTGATCAATTTCCGGAACCCCCAGCGTCCCCGGGGCCTGGTTGGAAAGGGCACGGACCTGGCGGACCAGTTCCTGCAGATCCGCTTGGCCGGCGACATGGCGTTGTTGCAAGCAGTATCCAAGCGGGTCCTTGATGCTGAAAGCGCGGCGCCCGGGACAGTCCTGGACAGGGCCTTCATCGATACCCAATGCCAGGGTTTCGTGGGTTTTGCCGCGCACCTGGCAACACTGGGCGAAAGCGAAGTCCTTGCCGCGACAGGGCTGAGCAGTGACGAAATCGATGAACTCGCTGGAAGCTACCTCCACGCCGGAAAAGTCATCATCACCTGGGCCATGGGGCTGACCCAGCATAAGAAGGCCGTGTCCACCATCAAAGAGATCATTAACCTCCTGCTGCTGCGCGGTAACATCGGCAAGCCGGGGGCCGGTCCGTCTCCCATCAGGGGCCACAGCAATGTCCAGGGCGACCGGACCATGGGCATTTGGGAAAAGATGCCACCACGGTTCCTTGCCGCCCTGCGGGATGAGTTCGGCTTCGATCCGCCCCGGAATCCCGGCGTTGACGCAGTGGACAGCATCCGCGGTATGCGGGACGGCAGGATCAAAGTGTTGGTGGCGCTCGGTGGCAACCTCGTCCACGCGATTTCGGACACCGCGGTGGCGGAGGAAGCCGTCAGGCGGACGCGCTTGTCCGTGCAGATCTCCACCAAGCTGAACCGGTCACATGTGGTGGTTGGTGAGCAAGCGCTGATCCTGCCCGCTTTGGGACGCACGGAGATAGACCGGCAGGCTGGGGTTGCGCAGTTCGTCACTGTGGAGGACACGGTCTGCGCGGTGCACAGCTCCGCCGGTACGTTGGAGCCGATCGCTGCCGGCGTGATGTCCGAGGTCGCCATTGTTGCCCGTTTGGCTGAAGCGGTCCTTGGCGGCAAGGTGCCGGTTGATTGGTCGGGTTTGCGGTCCGACTACGACGCCATCCGCGACCATATCGCGCACGTTGTGCCAGGTTTTGACGGCTTCAATGATCGTATTCGCCAGAAAGATGGCTTTGTTTTGCCGCACGGACCCAGGGACAGCCGGACGTTCCCGACCCCCTCCGGAAAGGCCATGTTCACGGTCAATGATCTGGAGACCATCGAGCTGCCGAAAGGGCGGCTGATTTTGCAGACCATCCGGTCCCATGACCAGTTCAACACCACGATGTATTCGTTGAACGACCGCTACAGGGGTATCAGGAAGGGGCGCATGGTTCTGTTCGTCAATCCCCAGGACCTTGGGGAGTTGGGTCATGAGGACGGTTCCTACGTGGACGTTCACAGCGAGGCCGACGACGGCGTGGACCGGGTTCTGCGTCAACTGCGGGTGGTTGCGTACCCGACCGCCAGGGGCTGCGCGGCTGCGTACTACCCCGAAGCGAACGTTCTCGTCCCGCTGGACTCGACAGCAGACGAAAGCAACACACCTGCTTCGAAGTCGGTGATTATTCGCCTTGAGCCGGCCGCCGCCCCGGAGTTCGAGGGGGCGGCCGGCAAGGAGGGTTGAGGCGCAGTGTCAGTGGCCGCGAGCTATCCATTCATCCAGGTGCGGTTTCTCCGCGCCGATGGTGGTGGTGTCGCCATGGCCCGTGAGGACAACGGTCTCTTCGGGCAGTGTCAGGAGTTTGGTCCTGATGGACTCGATGATGGTGGGGAAGTCGCTGTAGGAACGCCCTGTTGCACCTGGTCCGCCCTGGAAAAGGGTGTCTCCGCTGAAGAGCGTGCCTTCGCTGGGCAGGTGGAAGGACACCGAGCCGGGTGAATGACCGGGCGTGTGGATTGCCGTGAGCTGTGTACCGGCCACAGTGAACTCCTGGCCGTCCGTGATGGCAGCGTCAGGGTTCTGCCCGGGGAACACCGATTCCCACAGCATCCAGTCGTCCTGGTGCAGGTGGATGGGTGCTTTGACCAGTTCGCGGAATTCGCCTGCCGAGCTGATGTGGTCGTCGTGTCCGTGCGTGAGCAGGATTGCTGTGACCGTGCGGCCGTTCACGGCGTCCAAGATCGCGGCAGGGTTGTGGGCGGGGTCTATGACGATGCATTCGGAGTCGTCGCCGATGATCCAGACGTTGTTGTCCACGTCCCAGGTGCCACCGTCCAAGGAGAAGGTTCCGGAAGTGACGACGTTGCTGATGCTGAGGCTATCGGTGCTCACAGTTCAACCACCGATCGCAGGACGGCGCCGTGGTGCATTTTGTCGAAGGCCTCTTCCACCTGGTCGATGGTGATGCGTTCGGTGACGAAGGCATCCAGGTCCAGCTTGCCTTGTTTGTAGAGGTCCACCAGCATGGGGAAATCGCGGGACGGCAGGCAGTCGCCGTACCAGGAGGATTTGAGGGACCCGCCGCGGCCGAAAACGTCCAGCAAGGGCAGTTCGAGGGTCATCTCCGGCGTGGGAACGCCGACAAGGACGACGGTGCCAGCCAGGTCGCGTGCGTAGAAGGCCTGCTTGTAGGTTTCGGGACGTCCGACGGCGTCGATCACCACATCTGCGCCGAAGCCGCCGGTGAGAGCACGGATTTCCTCGACGGGGTCCCCTGCGGAGGAATCAACGGTATGCGTGGCGCCCAGGTCCTTGGCGCGTTCGAGCTTCTTGGCGTCGATGTCCACGGCGATGATGGTGGTGGCGCCGGCGAGCGCGGCGCCGGCGATGGCTGCGACACCCACGCCACCGCAACCGATGACGGCGACTGAATCGCCGCGTTTGACTCCGCCGGTGTTCAGGGCTGCGCCGAGCCCTGCCATGACACCGCAGCCGAGCAGTCCAACGGCGGCAGCGTCGGCGTCGGGGTCTACTTTGGTGCACTGGCCCGCGGCGACCAAGGTCTTTTCGATGAAGGCTCCGATGCCCAGCGCCGGGGAGAGTTCGGTGCCGTCTTCGAGGGTCATCTTCTGGGTGGCGTTATGGGTGTTGAAACAGTACTGGGCCTGACCGCGCTTGCAGGCGCGGCAGTTGCCGCAGACGGCACGCCAGTTCAGGACAACGCGGTCGCCGGGGGCTACCTCCGTGACGTCAGGGCCGACCGCGCTGACCACGCCGGTTGCTTCGTGGCCCAGCAGGAAGGGGAAGTCGTCGCTGATGCCGCCGAGCTTGTAGTGCAGATCGGTGTGGCAGACGCCGCTTGTGAGGATGTCCACCAGGGCTTCGCCGGGGCCGGGTTCGGGCACAAGGATGGTTTCGAGGGTTGCGGGTGCGCCTTTGGAGCGGACGACGACGCCTTTGACTGCGTGGACCATTGGAGTGGTTCCCTTCGGGCTCGCGGAGGGCGGGCCCGGTTAATGCAGCAGGGCCCGCTACGGATTCCCATTCTGTCTATCACAGGTGGCAGACAGTGTGCGGATTGTTCCGAGCGGGCCCAGCGGCCGTATGCGGATGGACCTAGGCGGCGAGGCGGCTTTCCACCTCGGACGCCGAGGGGTTGGTCGCGGCAGTTCCGTCCGGGAAGAGGACGGTGGGTACCGTGCGGTTGCCTCCGTTGAGCTGCTCGACGAGTTCGGCCGTGCCATCTACTTCTTCGATGTTGATCTCGGTGTAGCCGATGCCCTTGGCGTCCAGCTGCTTCTTCAAGCGGTTGCAGTAGCCGCACCAGGTGGTCGAGAACATGGTGATGGTGCCGGAGTCGGGAGTGAAATCCACAGAGCTCTCCTCAGTATTTGTCGTTTGCACGGAGTGGTTCGTTCGTAACAACGGTAACCCGGTGCCGAATAATTCCCGTCCGGCGACGAAGACGGGTTGCCTCACACGCCCGCGCTGGTGCGTTTTCCCGGGAAAGGGCAGACTGTTGCCATGTGTGGACGTTACGTAATGGCCCGTGCGGTGGGAGACCTGCTCGCCGATTTTAATGCCGAACTTGAGAACGAGATCGCCCTGGAGAAGTCCTGGAATGTTGCCCCGACGGACGCGGTTCCGATCGTTTTGGAGCGGTTGGTCGATGACAACGTCAAGAGGCAGCTCCATGTAGCCAAGTGGGGGCTGGTGCCTTCCTGGGCAAAGGATCCCAAGGGCGGGGCGCGGCTCATCAATGCCCGCAGTGAGACCCTTCTGGAAAAGCCTTCCTTCAAGAAGGCTGCTGTGGCCCGCCGGTGTGCGGTGCCGGCTGACGGCTACTACGAGTGGAAGAAGGGCGAGGGAAAGAACAAGCAGCCCTATTATGTTCATCCGGGCGACGCGCACGGTCTGGTGTTTGCCGGTTTGTATGAGTGGTGGCGGGACCAGGCGGCACCGGCGGACGATCCGGGCCGCTGGCTGCTGTCGATGTCCATCCTCACCGCAGACACTCCGACGGCGGACTCGGCCCGAACACGGCGCAGCGCCTCCGTATTCGACGAACTCACTGCGCTCCATGACCGTGTTCCGTTGCCGATGAGCACAGAGACAATGGAGGCATGGCTGGATCCGCGGGAGAAGGACGCCGCAGGGCTGGTGGACATGGTCCGTTCGAGGGCGCACGATGCTGCTGCTGACTGGACGCTGGACCCGGTGGGGACCGCCGTCGGAAATGTCCGCAACAACTCACCGGAACTTATCGAACCGGTGGAAGGACTCTTCTGAGAGTCAGAGTGCTTCGTTCACCGGCACGCCGGACTGGAATTCCCGGCCGTCAGCTTCGCTGAAGGCGGTCATGACGTGGCCTTTGCTGAGTCCGTGGATAGCGGACATGGGAAAGTTCCCGGTGATGACGTTGCCGGAATGCTCCACGCCTTTGATGTCGTAGTTTTCCTCCGCGCTGAGCGAGTGGTTGAAGGAATAGAACGAAATCGCTTCGCCGTTCATGAACTCGATGCCGAGCCGGCGCTGTGAGGAGTAGTCTTCGCTGGCAGCAACAAGGCCCACGACGTAAGCGCCGGAGCCTGGTATGTTGCCGTCAATTTCGAATCGGGCCACGAGGTGGTCGTCCGCGGCGGAGATGTTGACCTGCTTCAGGAGTGCGTCATTGGTGCTCATGCCACAATCCTGCTCTGCGGACCGGCTGCCGTCCACCCCTCCGGGTCATCCAGGGCCGCTCACCCTTCCAGGAGCAGTTGGATGTTCTTGGCGACAGCTGCCTTGTCGACGCCTTTGCCCTTGCGTGCGGTGAGCAGGTGCAAGGCCAGGCCGTCGCTGTAATCGGATACCGCTTCGGCGCGGGCCCGGGGATCGGATAATCCCAGGCGTTCGAGCAGCTGCGCCAAAGCGGAGACCAGCCGCTCATGACCGGCGGCCACTGTTTCGGGCTGGTCGAGGGCGAAGACGAATCGCGCCCTGGTGAGCGTGGCGTTCGTATCGGTGAGTCCCATGACCGCAGCGGCGAGCTGCTCCGCCAAGGCCGCCGTCGTCGTCGGAAGCTCCCTGTGGTCACCTTGCAGCAGGAGGCTGTCCAGTTCTTCAACGCGGTCGACGGCGGCACCCACCAGGGCGGCGCGGTTGCGGAAGTAGTTCGACGTGGTTCCGAGGGCGACGCCGGCCCGGGCATCGACGGCACGGTGGGTCAGTCCTTTGAGGCCCTGCTCGGCGACGACGGCGAGCGCGGCGTCGGCTAGCTGGGTTCGTCGGTCGGCCATGGCCAAAGTCTAGCTTCACTCCCTGTTGTTACTACAAATGTAGTAGTACAGTGTGGGCATGAAAAAGGTGAACATCATCGGTGGGGGCATTGCCGGCCTGGCGCTCGCAGCAAGACTGGACCCGGGCGCGTTCGACGTCACGGTGTACGAACAAAGGCCCCAGCTGCCAACCGTGGGGACAACACTGGCCATGTGGCCCGGAGCCCAGGATGCCTTGTCGAAAATCGGAATCCTCGGTCCTGTGCGGAGCCGTGGATCCGTCATCACAGCCGGAGCCCTGCGCAGCCCCCAGGGAGAAGCGGTGCTGTCCATGGAAGGGGGAGGGCTGGTGGGCATATCCCGGCCCGAGCTGCTGAGGCTGTTGAACACGGCGGTGCCGTCATCGGTAAGCCGCGTGGTGGGCAGGGTTGACAGTGTCCCGGGTGGAGCGTGGCTGACCGTGGGTGCGGACGGGGTCAACAGTGTGGTCCGGCGAAGCCATTGGGGCCAACGGAGCGCCGCCAGGCCAACCCCGTACCTGGCCGTCAGGGGAGTGGTCCCAAGCACGCCCCAGGCCGGTGATGTCGGCGAGTACTGGGGCAGGGGAGAGATCTTCGGCCTGGCACCAGCGGTAGGCGGAACCAACTGGTATGCCTCCTACCGGTCGGATCTTGGACCGGACAAGGTGGATGTCCTCGAAGCCCTGGACGTTACCCGGCGCCGCTATGCCGGATACTCGGAGGCCGTAAAGGCTGTTCTTGCCCAGGCGTCACCGGAAACCTCCCTGGCCCAGCGCATCTGGACAACCCCGCCATTGGCCCGCTACTCCCGGGGCAACGTGGTGTTGGTGGGGGATGCTGCCCACGCCATGACACCAAACCTGGGCAGGGGCGCCTGCGAAGCGCTCATCGATGCCGTGACGTTAGGGGACCTGCTCAACGAACAACCCCCGGATTCCGCGCTCGCCGCCTATGGCAGGAAGCGCGTCCTCCGCACCCAGCAGCTAAGGCTCGCCTCGGCCCTTATGGGAAGCGTCGCGCTGGCGCAAGGAATGCAACCGTGGCGTGATGGCCTGCTGAGGCGGGTTGGAAAGCGTGTCTCCAAGGCTTCTGCACAGGCCGGATCTTCGAAGTAGGTTTTGCCCGTACGTCGGCGTAAACTGGAATTATTCGAACATACTTTCGAATCAAACCGGACCGGCGTAACGAGGTGTGAAATGGGGCTGTTCAGCGAGTCCGTCGGAGTGATCTGCACGGAAACAGGCCAGCCACAGGAAGTTCAATGGAAAGGGACGCAGTACACCGTCACCAACGAGCCCGTCCGTTGGTTCGAACGCCGCCAATGGTGGGTCGAAGAAAACCGTGCACCCATCGGCGCCGGCGCAGGCCTGGTCGACCACGAGATCTGGCGCGTCCAGCTTCAACCACAACAGAGCGGCCAAGCCATCACACTGGACCTGGTTCGGCACCTCGGCAGCGGCCGGTGGAGACTGCTCCGCATCCACGACGCCGCCCCGGCCCGATCCGTCGAACCAGACGAAGCAGCGTGAACCTTGAGCTTTACCCACCTGCACGTCTCAACCGCCTTCAGCGCGCACTACGGCGTCTCCTGGCCCGACGAACTAGCCCAAACAGCCGCAGCCGACGGAGCAACGGCGCTCGCCTGCACAGACAGGGACGGCCTCTATGGCACCGTCAAACACCTCAAAGCCTGCATGGACGCAGGCATCGACCCCATCGTCGGCGTTGACCTGGCAGTCTTCGACGACGACGGCGACCACCGCACCCAGGTCGCGGGCCGCGTCGTCGTACTGGCCCACGGCCATAACAACGGTGCCGGATACCGGGCACTGTGCCGCTTGGTATCGGATGCCCACGCACGCACCTCGGGAAAAGCCGGAGGAGCAGTCCCCGTAGCAGTAACCAGGGGAGAACTTGCCTCCAGGACCCTGGACCCCACAACCCTCAAACCCGTCCTCACGATCATGATCGGACCGGACTCCGATGTCGGAAGAGCCATGGGCGGACGAAAATACCTGAGGCCCAGAACCCTCTTCAAACAATGGATCGACGCCATGCCACCAGGCACCATCGTCGCTGAAACCGTGTCCCACCTCAGCGCACCGGGCGAACCCCTCAGCACAGCCCATGCCGTCCGCATGCTCAAACTCGCCCTCGAATACAACGTCCCGGCCATCCTCAGCAACGCCGTGCGCTATTGCGCCCAGGACGGCGCGGCAACCGCCGACGTCCTCGACTCAGCACGCACCCTGAAATCCCTCCCCGAGCTCTCCACCGCGCCCATGCTCCAACCCACCGGGCAGGGATGGCTGAAAAACCGCCACCACATGCTCCAGCTCGGCAAAGAAATCATGAACGCAGCAGGCCTTGGGCAAGCAGACTTGAACAAACTGCTCACCAACACTGAAGCGCTCGCCGACAAATGCCGGATTGACCCCGTTCCGGACATGGGATGGAAACAACCCGTCGTGCCCGAGGCCTCCATCATTGGCATCGACAACCACCCCATGGTGGAACTGACCCAACGCTGCGAAGCAGGAATCACCAGACGTTTCCCCGGCCTCAGCACGGAAGCGGAGAACCGGGTGCGCTCGCGGTTGGAGCACGAACTCGGGATCATTGGCAGGCTCGGCTTCGGGTCCTACTTCCTTACCGTGGCAGAGGTTTCCAAGATGATCCTGGACATGGGCGTCAGGGTTGCCGCACGTGGCTCAGGGGCCTCCAGCCTGGTCAATTACCTGATCGACATCAGCCAGGTTGATCCCATCCGCCACGACCTCATTTTTGAACGGTTTCTGTCCGGACGCCGGTCAACACTTCCTGACATTGACATCGACGTCGAGAGCGCGGAACGCCACAACGTGTACCGGAAGATTTTTGATCGGTTCGGGTCTGAACGGGTGACCCTCATGAGCATGCAGAACGGGTACAGGGCGCGTGGTGCTGTCAGGGATGCCGGTATGGCGCTGGGGATGGATGAGGGCGAAGTCAGCGATATCGCCAAGCAGCTCTGGAGATTCTCCGCAAGGAAATTCCGCGAAGCGCTGGTGGAAAAGCCTGAGCTTCGTGACTTTGCCGGCCGGGTGGAACGCGGAGGAATGGAGGAGAACCAGCAACTCGACCTCCTGGTGGACCTGACCGAAAGGCTGGACCGGCTGCCCCGGCACATTTCCATGCACCCTTGTGGCGTCATCCTGGGAGATGCCACCCTCCTTGACCGGACCCCTGTCCAGCCCAGCGGCCTTGGTTTGCCCATGAGCCAGTTCGACAAACACGACATGGATCCCATGGGCATGCTCAAACTGGATGTCCTGGGGGTACGGATGCAAAGCGCAATGGCCTTCGCCGTAAGGGAGGTAATCCGGCTGCATCCTTCCAAAGCCGAAGTGGTTGCTGCAGGAAGGCACCCGGCAGGACCGGAAGGCTCAGGGCCGGACTTCATTGACGAGGACGGGAGGATTGAGCTCAACGCCGTTCCTTTCGACGACGAGCCAACGTTTGAACTGATCCGCAGCACCCACACATTGGGGTGTTTCCAGATCGAGTCGCCGGGTCAACGGGAACTCATCGGGAAGATGGCCCCGCGTGAATTCAACGACCTCATCATTGATATTTCTTTGTTCCGGCCCGGGCCCATGAAGTCGGATATGGTGCGTCCCTTCCTGGAGCACAGGCACGGTTTTGCACCTGAGGTGTACCCGCATCAGGACCTCAAACCAGTTTTGGAGGAAACCCATGGTGTGACGGTGTTCCATGAGCAGATCCTGAAGACCTTCGATGTCATGACCGGGTGCGGACTGGCAAGGGCTGATGAATTCCGGCGGGCACTCGGTGATGAAGTCCGTGAACCCGAGGTGGAGAAGTACTTCCGTAGGGAAGCGATCAGGAACTACACCCCTGAAGTGGTGGACAAGGTCTGGGGCACGCTCAAGGCCTTTGGCAGCTTTGGGTTCTGCAAGGCACACGGGGCTGCCTTTGCTGTTCCTACCTACCAGTCGGCCTGGCTGAAAGCCCATCACCCCGAAGCCTTCCTGGCGGGCCTGTGGGAGCATGATCCCGGGATGTACCCCAAGCGGCTATTGGTGGCTGAAGCCCGCAGGCTCGGTATTCCCATCCTGCCGCTGGACATCAACCGGAGCCAGGCTGAGTACAGGGTTGAGAAAATCGTGGGAGGCCCGGACAACGGCAAACTCGGCATCCGGTTGAGCCTGTCGGGTATTTACGGGCTCTCAAAGGCTGAGCTGAAGAGGATCGTTGCCGGGCAGCCCTTCGATTCTTTGGCCGATCTGAGGACCCGGGCCAGGGTGAGCAAGCCAAACATCAAAAGACTGGCCCAACTCGGCGCCTTCGATGCCCTGCACAAAGACTCCGGTGGAAAGGCGAACCGTGCTGACCTTGTCCAGCATCTCCAAGCCATGCAGAACAATCCCTCAAAAAAACCGAACGGTGTCATCGAAGGGCAGTTGTCGTTTGCACTGGGAGATGTCGAGCTGAAGAACCTCGCCCCGGAACTTCCTCCCACCACAATGATTGAAAATGTCAGGGCAGAGCTTGACCTCATGGCCGTGGATGTCAGCGAACACTTGATGGAAAGCCACCGGCCCCTCCTGGCGAAATTGGGAGTGACGACGGCCGACCAACTCCTTGGCTTGCGCAACGGAACGGAGGTCCTGGTGGCCGGGGTGCGCGTTGCCACCCAAACCCCTCCCATGCGCGGTGGGCGGCGGGTGGTCTTCATCAGTATCGATGACGGCACTGGATGTGTGGATTCGGTTTTCTTCCATGAAGCCCAGGAAGAATCGGGACCGTTGCTGTTCGGCACACGCTTGCTGCTGATCCGGGGAACCACCAGGAGGACAGGTCCCAGGGGAATCAGCCTGAGCGCGAGCAAGGCCTGGGACCTTGGCCGGCCCGAATCGCTTCCTTATCCGGAACTCATCCGCGGCGGTGAAGTGCCGACGGACGAATACACGATTCCCGGCCCCCTCCACGGCATTTCACGGAACCTTGCCATTACCGGGCTGGGAAGCTGAACACCCTGAATCCCGGCCCGGCGTGCTGCTTTGGCCGCCCTCGCCGGAGCGGATACGATTGACGGTGGCTGGCTGTGGTCCCCGTACGCCACAAGCTATGAAGCCTTAACTATGAATAGGAGACACCCGTGTCAGATGCCCAACAGATCACCCTCATCGTCGATGGCGAAGAGACAAAGGTGACGGAAGGGACTACCGGCGCGGAACTCTTCTTCGAGCGCCGCGACGTCGTTGTAGCCCGTGTCAACGGCGAACTCAAGGACCTCGACCAGGTCCTCCCCGCCGACGCCGACGTCGAAGGTGTCACCATCGAATCTCCCGATGGCCTCAACGTCCTCCGTCACTCCACCGCGCACGTCATGGCCCAGGCCGTGCAGCAACTGCGCCCTGATGCCAAGCTTGGCATCGGCCCGTACATCACTGACGGCTTCTATTTCGATTTCGATGTCTCCGAGCCCTTCACTCCGGAAGACCTGCGCCAGCTGGAAAAGATGATGCAGAAGATCATCAACCAGAACCAGAAGTTCGTCCGCCGCGTGGTCACCGAAGACGAAGCGCGCGAAGCCATGGCTGGCGAACCCTACAAGCTGGAACTGCTCGGCAAGAAGAACGACGCCTCCGACGCCGCTGAAGGCGTCAACGTCGAAGTCGGCGCCGGTGACATCACCATCTACGACAACGTGGACAGGAAGAGCGGCGAAAGCGTTTGGTGCGATCTGTGCCGCGGTCCGCACCTTCC
Organism: Paenarthrobacter sp. TAF1; assembly: GCF_052113825.1. Classification (NCBI taxonomy): domain Bacteria; kingdom Bacillati; phylum Actinomycetota; class Actinomycetes; order Micrococcales; family Micrococcaceae; genus Paenarthrobacter; species Paenarthrobacter sp. TAF1. Next base: position 309,270 of record NZ_JBFRDO010000001.1, on the reverse strand, counting down.
GAACACCAAGATCATCGCCAACGCTTTTGCGCTGACGCGTTCTTCGGCCGCCTACTGGCTGGGCAACCAGAACAACCAGCAATTGCAGCGTATCTACGGAACCGCGTGGCCTACCAAGGAAGCACTGAAGGCCTACCAGGAGCGCATCGCCGAAGCTGAGCGCCGCGACCACCGCAAGCTCGGTGTCGAGTTGGATCTGTTCTCTTTCCCGGATGAACTGGGCTCAGGCCTCCCGGTGTTCCACCCCAAGGGCGGGATCATCCGCAAGGCGATGGAGGACTACTCCCGCCAACGCCACGTGGACGCCGGCTACGAATTTGTCTACACACCCCACATCACCAAGGGTCACCTGTACGAGGTCTCAGGCCACCTGGACTGGTACAAGGACGGCATGTTCCCCGCCATGCAGGTGGACGCCGAATTCAACGAGGACGGCACGGTGCGCAAGCCGGCCCAGGACTACTACCTGAAGCCGATGAACTGCCCCATGCACAACCTGATCTTCCGCTCTCGCGGCCGGTCATACCGTGAACTTCCGTTGCGCCTGTTCGAGTTCGGTTCGGTGTACCGGTACGAGAAGTCCGGCGTTGTGCATGGACTGACACGTGTTCGCGGCATGACACAGGACGATGCCCACATTTACTGCACCCGCGAGCAGATGAAGGACGAGCTCACTACCACGCTGAACTTCGTCCTCGGCCTGCTCAAGGACTACGGCCTGGACGATTTCTACCTGGAACTGTCCACCAAGAACGAAGAGAAGTTCGTTGGTGACGACGCCGCCTGGGAAGAAGCCACCCGTACTCTTTCCGAGGTTGCGGCCGCTTCCGGGCTGGAACTCGTGCCGGATCCGGGTGGAGCCGCGTTCTACGGCCCGAAGATTTCGGTTCAGGCGAAGGACGCGCTGGGCCGGACCTGGCAAATGTCCACCATCCAGCTGGACTTCAATCTTCCCGAACGCTTCGAACTGGAATACCAGGCGGCCGACGGAACGCGCCAGCGTCCCGTCATGATCCACCGGGCGCTCTTCGGTTCTGTTGAACGCTTCATGGGTGTGCTCACCGAACACTATGCCGGGGCCTTCCCGGCCTGGCTTGCTCCGGTCCAGGTAGTTGGCATTCCCGTGGCCGAGGCATTTAACGACTACATGTTTGACGTCGTCGGGCAGTTGAAGGCTGCAGGCATCCGTGCCGAGGTGGACATTTCCTCGGATCGTTTCCCGAAGAAGATCCGTACAGCCAGCAAGGACAAGATTCCCTTTGTATTGATTGCCGGCGGTGAGGATGCCGAAGCGGGCGCCGTGTCATTCCGGTTCAGGGACGGCAGCCAGGATAACGGCGTTCCCGTGGAAGAAGCGGTCCGCAGGATAGTCGACGCCGTAAAGAACCGCGAGAGCTGACGGAACGGAAAAGTGACGGTGCAGGAGAACACAGGCGCGGCAGCTGACCTTCCGGGCGACGCAGACGTAACCGATGATTTCGGACTCGCAGGCGTTCCGGATGCGTTTCAGCGCCTGTGGACTCCCCACCGCATGGCCTACATCAAGGGCGGGCAGGATCAATTCAAGAACAAGGATGACTGCCCGTTCTGTGTAGGACCGACCCGCTCTGACGAGGAATCGCTCATCGTCCACCGGGGAAAGACCTGCTATGTCGTGCTCAACCTGTTCCCATACAACCCGGGCCACCTGCTGATCTGCCCCTACCGCCACGTCCCCGACTACACGGATATTTCGGTGGAAGAGACAGCGGAGTTCGCTGATCTTACCCAGACCGCCATGCGTGTGCTCCGGAAGGTTTCGAATCCCAGCGGTTTCAACCTGGGCATGAACCAAGGTGTTACCGGCGGGGCGGGCATCGCTGCCCATCTTCACCAGCACGTAGTTCCGCGCTGGGGCGGGGACGGCAATTTCTTTCCCATCATCGCCCAGACCAAAGCCATCACGCAGACCTTGGACGAGGTCCGCAAACTAGTGGCCGAAGCCTGGCCGGGGGAGTCGAATGCTCAATAGGCATGCGCGCGGCTTCTTCACTTCACTCTTTACCCCTTTGGCGCGCTGGCTCCTGAGGATCGGCGTGTCACCTGACGCGGTCACTATTGCGGGCACCGCCGGCGTCATCCTGGGCGGACTCATCCTCTACCCCTTGGGCCACTTGTGGTGGGGTTCTGTGGTGGTTGCGTTCTTCGCTTTCTCGGACGTCGTGGACGGCATCATGGCCCGGCTGCAAGGCAGAAGCGGCGGTTGGGGCAACTTTCTTGATTCCACGTTGGACCGCCTGGCCGACGGCGCCATTTTCGCGGGCCTCACTATCTGGTTCTTCACCGGAGGCAAGGACACCGCAATCGGGACGGCCGCCGTCGTCTGCCTGGTCCTCGGCATGGTTGTCTCCTACGCGAGGGCCAAAGCCGAATCGCTTGGCTACCACGCCAGCGTTGGGATTGCAGAACGGGCCGAACGACTCGCATCGGTCCTGTTGATTGCCGGGCTCACGGGCCTGGGACTTCCACCCGTGGTGCTGTTTGCAACCCTGGTCCTGCTGGCACTGGCCAGCGTTGTCACGGTAGTCCAAAGAATGGCTACGGTCCGCAAGCAGGCCATGGCAGAGGCCGAGGGAACTGGCATCTGACCAGAGTCGGCTCCCGCCGATTGTGCAGGTGTCCTACCACACCCCTGTTTGTTGCCCTGCAAGGCGGTAATGAATGTACTGCCGCCATGCAACGTGCGACTACTATTACTAGTACTTGGTCACCTTGACCTGAAACCCGGTGTGCGCTGAACGCGGTCGTGTGCTGCGCGTGCCTCCGGCAAGAAGGTCGTTTATCTACCCATAGGGGTTTTTGTGTCTACACCAGATGTAAGCAACGAAGCCGGTTCGTCCGCGAACAGCGTCACGGGAAGCAGCCGCGTTAAGCGGGGCATGGCTGAGATGCTCAAGGGCGGCGTCATCATGGACGTCGTTAACGTCGAGCAGGCCCGCATCGCCGAGGATGCCGGTGCGGTCGCCGTGATGGCGCTTGAGCGTGTCCCGGCTGATATCCGCGCCCAGGGTGGCGTGTCCCGCATGTCCGATCCGGACATGATCGATCAGATCATCGCTGCCGTGTCCATCCCGGTGATGGCCAAGGCCCGTATCGGCCACTTCGTCGAAGCCCAGGTCCTGCAGTCCCTCGGTGTTGACTACATCGATGAGTCCGAGGTCCTGACCCCGGCGGACTACATCAACCACATCGACAAGTGGAACTTCACTGTTCCGTTCGTCTGTGGTGCCACCAACGTGGGTGAGGCGTTGCGTCGCATCAACGAGGGCGCGGCGATGATCCGGTCCAAGGGCGAAGCCGGTACCGGGGATGTTTCCAACGCCACCGGGCACATGCGCAAGATCCGTTCGGAGATCGCCAAGCTCGCCGCCCTTCCCGAGGACGAGCTGTATGTTGCGGCCAAGGAACTTCAGGCCCCGTACGAGCTCGTGAAGGAAATCGCTGCCACGGGCAAGCTTCCGGTGGTGTTGTTCACTGCCGGTGGCATCGCGACCCCGGCTGATGCTGCGATGATGATGCAGCTCGGCGCCGATGGCGTGTTTGTCGGTTCCGGTATCTTCAAGTCCGGCAACCCGGCAGAGCGTGCCGCCGCCGTCGTCAAGGCCACCACGTTCTACGATGACCCCGATGTGATCGCCAAGGTCTCCCGCGGCCTGGGCGAAGCGATGGTCGGCATCAACGTCGACGAAATCCCGCAGCCCCACCGCCTCGCAGAGCGCGGCTGGTAACAGCTAACCGTACGGCGGCGGCCGGCCACCCCCCAAGGGTGGTCGGCCGCCGTCGTTCCTAGTCGAGGCCGCGGCGCTTCAGGAGTGGTGCCAGTTCGGCGTCGCGTCCGCGGAACAAGCGGAATGACTCCAGAGGGTCACGGCTGTTGCCCCGGGAGAGCAGTTCGGACCTGAAACGGTCACCGTTGGCGCGGGTCAACCCGCCGTTTTCCTTGAACCATTCCACCGTGTCCGCATCGAGGACCTCACTCCAGATGTACGAGTAGTACCCGGCTGCGTAGCCCGCTCCGGCGAAGATGTGCTGGAAATAGCCGCTGCGGTAACGCGGCGGGATCAAAGGGTGGGCAATGGATGCCTCGGCAAGTGCCTTGGCTTCGAACGCCAGGACATCCCCGGGTACGTCGGCTTGGGAAAGCACATGCCAGGAAAGGTCAAGCAAAGCGGCGCCCAGGTATTCTGTCGTCGCGAAGCCTTCGCCCCACAACAATGAGTCGTTGAGCTTATCCACGATGACTTGGGGGAGCGCTTCCCCGCTGCTGTGGTGCCGGGCGTAGTTGGCCAGGACCTCGGGCCACATGATCCACATTTCGTTGACCTGCGACGGGTATTCCACAAAGTCCCGGGGCACGGATGTCCCGGAGAAGCGCGGGTACGTAACACTGGAGAACAGGCCGTGCAGCGCATGGCCGAATTCGTGGAACACTGTCCTGACCTCATCCAGGGACAACAGCGTGGGCTCGCCTGGAGCGGGCTTGGTGATGTTGAGGTTGTTGATCACCACGGGGCGCGTACCCAGGAGGCTGGATTGTTCAACGAGGGAGTTCATCCAAGCCCCGCCACGTTTGCTCTCCCTGGTGTAGTAGTCGCCGAGGAAGAGGCCGAGGCCAGTCCCGTCTTCGTCGCGGACTTCCCACACGCGCACGTCGGGATGGTATCCCTCGAGGTCTTCGCGTTCATGGAACGTAATGCCATACAACTGGGTCGCAGCGTGGAAGACGCCGTCGTTCAGCACGCTCTCCAGGGCGAAGTAGGGGCGGATCGCCTGCTCGTCCACCTGGAATTTTTCCTTCCGGACCCGGGCTGAGTAGTAGGCCCAGTCCCACGGCTCGAGGTGATGTCCCGCGGTTCCGGCCAGGGCATCGGCCTCGGCTTGTGCGTTGCGGACGGCTGCGGGTGCCAACCGGCGCAGCATGGCCTGGACATCGCTGAAGTCCGGCGCGGTCTGTTGGTCCACCACGAGTTCAGCAAAGTTGGCGAAGCCGAGCAGGGCTGCCTTTTCCGCACGCAACCGCACGGTCGCCGTCACAATTTCCCGCACGTCCAGTGGTCCGCCATCAGTGCCGCGCGACAGGGACGCTTCAAACAAACGACGGCGGATGGTCCGGTTTTCGAGGGACGCGAGAGCGGGCTGGTTGCTGGGTTGGATCAAGGTGAGGAGGTACTTGCCGTCGTGACCGGCGGCCTTCGCAGCTTCAGCGGCGCCTGCGACGTCCTCTTCCGGCAGGCCGGCAAGGTCGGCCGGGTTGTCGAGAAGCAGGGCGGAGGCTTTCATCGCTTCCTTGGTCCGCTGGCCGAATTCAGTGCCCAGCCGGGAGAGTTCGGCGTTGACTGTACGGAGCCGGTCTTGTCCGGCGTCATCGAGCTGGATGCCGGACTGGCGGAACTCCTTGAGGTATTCCTGCACCAGCCGGACGGACTCAGCATCGAGGCCGTCGACGTCGATGGCAGAGAAGCGTTCGTAGAGGCCGCGGTTCATGTATACGGCGTCCTGGTGGGCCGAAAACCTGGGGGAAAGTTCAGTTTCAAGCGCCTTGATGTCATCGCCCGCATCCGCTGAGACAAGGGTGAAGAAGGCCGCTGCTGCCCTGTTCAGGAGAAGGCCGGAGCGCTCCATTGCCACCGCTGTGTTCAGGAAGGTGGCAGCGTCCGCATTGCCGGTGATCGCGTCTATCTCCTCCAGGTGAGCTGCCAGCCCGGCCTCCACTGCCTCGGCATAGTGGGCCGCAGAGATGTGCGCGAAGGGCGGCAGTCCGTACGGCAGGGGGCTGGGGTCGAGCAGGGGATTGGTCATGAAGTGACTCTTTCACGTAAGAATCGTGTCCTCAAGAGCGGCACGCCTGGTTCCGTGCGACTTCGCCGTAGGATGAAAATCATGGGGAATCTCACATCTGCGACGAGATGGATCCGGCTTCGCCGATCGGCAGCGCCTGCCATAGTGGTCGCCCTTGCGATGACCCTTGGCGCCTGCGGCGTCGTAGCCGAGAACACAGATCCGGACCGGAGCACCGCAGCAACGTCTCCCGCGGCGGAGTCGCCTATGCCCACACGTACTCCCGCTCCGAATCCAACTCCAGGCAAGGGACCTGCCTGCCCTGAACTCCGCTGTACCTCCATCACCGTGACGGGCGACATGCTGGTCCACACCCAGTTATGGCAGCAGGCAAGGGCAGACGCCGCCGCCGTTGGCTTGCCCGGCTACACCTTCGTCCCGCTCCTCGAAGGGCAGCGGCGCTACGTCAACAGCAGCGACCTCGCCATCTGCCACCAGGAGACTCCGGTGGCCACGCCCGAAGGGCCTTTCTCGGCCTACCCGTCGTTCAATGTACCGCCGCAGATTGTCACCGCTTCGAAGGACATTGGCTACCAGGCCTGCACCACCGCGAGCAACCACACCATTGACCGCGGCACGGAGGGTCTGCTCAGGACCCTTGATGCCCTCGATGCCGCAGGGCTGAAGCACACCGGCTCCTACCGGACGGAGGCTGCCTCCAAGGAAATCCTGATGGTCCAGACCGACGCGGCCAAGGTCGCGGTCATCATCGGAACCTATGGCCACAACGGACAGATTCCGGAATACCCCTGGCTTGTGGACGAACTCGACCCTGCAACCATGATTGCCAAGGCAACCCAAGCCAGGGCCCTCGGTGCTGACATTGTCCTGGGAGTCATGCACGCGGGTGACGAATACGCGAGCGAACCCAATGCCCAACAGCAGGATGTGGCGCATGCACTCGTGGACAGCGGGCAGTTCACCATGATCTATGGGCATCACACCCACTCCGTGCTGCCCATCGAGAACTACAAAGGCACCTGGATCGTGTACGGGCTAGGCAACGGCATCACGGAATTGTCACCGTGGTACGTGGTCAACAACGAAGGGCTGCTGGTCAGGGCACAGTTCAGCCAAAACGCTGCAGGCACCTGGACTGCCTCCGACCTCGCGTGGGCGCCCTCGGTGATTGTCCGGGACCCCTACCGTTGGTGTTCAGTGGCCAGCGATGCCCCGCAAGGCGTGTGTGCCACACCCGCGGCCGACGCCGAAACCCACCAGAGGACCCAAACCGTTGTCGAATCCATGGGCGCAGCCAGTGCAGGCGCACATGAACTGCTGATCACCAAGGAGAGATAGCCCCTAGCGGGGACGGCGGGCGGCGTGTTCCCGCGCGAGGCGGGCGTAGTCGTCGTCGGGCGATCCCGGCACGAAAGTGCCGAACTTGCGCTCCGCAGCGGTGCGGATCAGGAAGTCGGCGATGGCCGGGTTCTTTGGCAGCAATGAACCGTGCAGGTAGCTGGCCACAACGTTGTTGTACCTGGCGCCCTCATGGCCGTCCTTGCTGTTGTTGCCCGCACCTTTGGTCACTGTCCCCAGAGGTTGTACGCCAGGACCCAAGGTGGTCTGACCGCTGTGGTTCTCGTAGCCCATGATGTCGCCGAACTCGGCGGACTTCATGATCACGTTGCCGATGAGGCGTTCATCCGTACCCTGGGTTTCGACATCCAGGATCCCGATCCCGGGGATAGTGGGTCCGGTGCTGGTCTTGAAGAACTTTCCAAAGAGCTGGTAAAGGCCGCAGATCACCAACATTGGGGCGCCGTTGTCGGCCAGCTCCCTCAACTGCTCCGCGCGCGCCTGAAGGTCGTCCTGGATGACAAGTTGGCCGCTGTCCTGCCCGCCGCCGCCCACAATGATGTCGACGTCGTCCGGGAAATCATCTCCCACGTTGTACTCCAGCAGCTCCGGCGTGTAGCCATGCCACTTGATCCGTTGCTTCAGCACCAGGGCGTTGCCCCAGTCGCCGTAGATGTTCATTTCGCGCGGGTACAGCTGGAGGACGCGGATAGTGCCCTTGGTGGACTGGGCACGCTCCTCCGGTGAATGGGCGGTGGGCTGGGTTTCCGAGGTCATGAGACCACCTCAACTATGGTGATTTTGGCGAGTTCGCGGCGGATGGCCAGCATTGATGTGTACGTGCAGAAAATGCGCTTGGGCTTGCCGCGGGAGCCGTCGATAAAGGTCCGAAGTGCTGCTGTTATATCCGGCTCCACGGCGCCGAAGGGCACGTCGTCGTACTGCAGCCGGAGGGCCATGTCGTAGGCCCTGACCCCCGTAAGGACCTCTACTCCGCCTTCGCGCAGGGACTCGAACTCCACGTCCCACAGCCACGACATGTCCCTGCCGTCGGCATAGTTGTCGTTGATCGCGATCATGGTTGCGTAGCCGCCGGCCGGGAACGACTTCAGGCCGAGCCGGAAACCGCTGGGATTCTTTACCAGCACGAGTTCGAGCGGTTGGCCATCCACCGTGAGGCTTTCACCGCGTCCGAATGCAGGGGCGACGTCGCCAAGGGCTTTGACGAGCTTTGGGGTGTCAATGGGGCCGGTTCCCAGAACTGCGCGGGTCAGCGACAACGCCGCGGCAGCGTTGAAGATGTTGTAAACGCCGCGCAGCTTCATGGTTGTGGTCACGGTCTTGCCGTCGAACTCAAAGTCTGCGTCCTGGGCACCTACCCGGCGAAGCACGACGTCGGCATCCGGCAAGTCGACTGCCTCACCGGACGCTGCGGCCACGGACGTGCCGGACGGGGAGGGTCCACTGCCTGTCCGCATTTCGTCGTCGTTCGGGAAGGTGCTGCGGAGTGACTCGTCCAGACCGAAGTACCGCACCTCGGGGTGATGAACGGCATCGAGGCTGTTGACGATGTTGGCTATCCGCGCAACACGGGGGTCTTCCCGGTTCAGGACGACGGTGTCGGTGGTCTTGGATGCAATGTGCTCCAGGAGCCGGGCCGTTTTGTCGATCTCGCCGAACCGGTCCAGCTGATCCCTGAGGACATTCAGCAGCAGGCTGTAACGGGGAGGAACCTTGTTAACGAAGTGGACGGCATGTGCTTCGTCGAGTTCAAGAATGGCGATATCGGCGTCAAGCCGTCCCCGCCAATCGACCTCTCCGAGCAGGGACGCAGCTACTCCGCGGGTGAAGTTGCTGCCCGAACGGTTCGTGAAGACCTTCAGGCCCTGGCTTTCGAGGAGTTCCACCACCATCTTGGTAGTTGTGGTCTTGCCATTGGTGCCGCTGATAACAGCGACACCGTGTGGCAGTGACGCCAGCGTTCGCTGCATGAAGCGGGGGTCGATCTTCTCGACCACAAGCCCGGGAAACGCCGACCCGCCGCCCCGCAGCCGGGACAGAGTGCGGACCAGCTTGCCGAGGGGAACGCTGAAGGAAAGCATGCTCTGTAATATATCCCAGACGCGGCATGGAACCCGGGTCGCCTCAGGTCGCAGAGCACTGACCGAAGCCGGCCGTGCGGGCGGGAGCACTATGATGGTCCAATGACCAACCCCCTTTCCGACGCTTCGTCACGCGTGGGTACAGGCCTCCGGATCGGCGTCCTGGCACTCCAGGGCGATTTCCGTGAGCACATTCATGCCGTCGAGTCCGCTGGAGCTGTAGGCGTGGGTATCCGCCGGCCTGCCGAGCTGGACGGGATCGACGGCCTGATCATCCCCGGTGGCGAATCCACCACCATCGACAAACTGTCCCGGATCTTTGAACTCCGTGATCCCATCCAAAAGCGGATAGCCGACGGCCTTCCGGTCTACGGCTCCTGCGCGGGCATGATTCTGCTGGCCGAAGAGATCGCAGACCCTGCCACCGACCTGCAGGGAAACCCGCAACAGACGTTCGGCGGCCTGGATATCACCGTTCGCCGCAACGCTTTTGGACGGCAACGGGAATCCTTCGAAACGGACCTCGATTTCAAGGGACTGGAGTTCAGCGCCGACGAGGACGGAGTGGACCCTGTCCATGCCGTGTTCATCCGCGGACCTTGGGTTGAGCGGGTAGGTCCTGGAGTAGACGTCCTGGCACAGGTCGATCCTGACCATGCCGGCCACACCGCCGCTTTGCATGGAGTGGCTAGAATTGTTGCAGTGCGCTCCGGCCATTTGCTGGCCACCTCCTTCCACCCGGAAGTGACAGGGGAGAAGCGTGTGCATGAACTCTTTATTCGAATGATCAGAGGAGAAGCGTAAAGCATGTCAGGCCACTCCAAATGGGCGACCACCAAGCACAAAAAAGCCATCATTGACAGCAGGCGTGCAAAGTCGTTCGCAAAACTGATCAAGAACATCGAAGTTGCTGCCCGCATGGGTGGACCGGACCTGGCCGGCAACCCGGGCCTGGAACTCGCCGTGACCAAGGCCAAGAAGACGTCAGTGCCCAACGACAACATCGACCGCGCCATCAAGCGTGGCGCCGGCCTCACCGGCGAGGTCGTCGACTACACCGAGATCATGTACGAAGCCCGCGGACCGCAGGGCTCGGCCTTGTTGATCGAGTGCCTTACCGACAACAAGAACCGTGCGGCCTCCGAGGTTCGCCTGGCCATCTCGCGCAACGGCGGGACCATCGCAGACCCGGGATCCGTCAGCTACTTGTTCGCCCGCAAGGGCGTGGTGGTTCTGCCGAAGAACGGTCTCAGCGAAGACGACATCCTGATGGCCGTCCTGGACGCCGGTGCGGAGGAAGTCAAGGACAGCGGGGACAACTGGGAGATCCATTCCGAACCCTCGGACCTCCAGGCCATCCGTGATGCCCTCAAGGAAGCCGGGATCGACTACGAAACTGACGAAGCAGAGTTCGTTCCCTCCATGCAGGTGGAGTTGGACGTCGATGGTGCCAAGAAGTTCATGAAGCTCGTCGACGCGCTCGAGGACCTGGACGATGTCCAGAACGTCTACAGCAACGCGGACTTCAGCGAGGAAGTGCAGGCTGCCCTCGACGCCGAGTAGGCGTGGCAGCACCCGATTTTGATGACAAACAGGAAGGCCCGGACTTGACTCTTCGCGTGTTGGGAGTCGATCCGGGCCTTACCCGTTGCGGCATCGGTGTAGTAGACATCGAGCGGAACCGGCGGGCCACCATGGTCGCCGTCGGAGTGGTGGGTACGTCCGCTGAACTAACGCTGGACAAGCGCCTGCTGGTCATAGCCCACGCCATCGATGAGTGGCTTGACCTGCACAAGCCGGACGTCGTCGCCGTCGAACGGGTTTTCTCCCAGATGAACGTCAGCACTGTCATGGGCGTTGCGCAGGCCTCCGGGGTCGTCATTGCCGCCGCGGCCCGCCGCGGCATCCCTGTGGCGTTGCACACCCCGTCGGAAGTAAAAGCCGCGGTGACCGGCAGCGGTACAGCCAACAAGGACGCAGTGACCAAGCTGGTGACCAAGATCCTGCGCCTGGACGCCCCGCCCAAGCCGGCAGACGCCGCGGACGCACTCGCGTTGGCTTTGACGCATGCCTGGCGTGCAGGCAACGGAATGGGTGCTGCCTCCGGCGCCGGATCCCAGACGCCGGCGCAAAAAGCATGGGCAGACGCCGAAGCGAAAGCGCGCCGCAAGCGGTGATTGCCGGCTGCGCTTGCTAGGGTATTCGTAGATATGTTCGGATAGTCCGCTTTAGCCGCAATAACGCCGCAATAACTCAGGAGCCGGGTCTTGATCAGTTTTCTTCGTGGAATCGTTGCCCACGTTGGTTTGTCCACCGCCGTCATTGACCTCAACGGTGCCGGCATGAGCGTCTACGCCACGCCACAGACCTTGAGCCACCTCCACGTGGGCACTGAAGCCAAACTTTTTACCTCAATGATCGTCCGGGAAGACTCCCTCACGTTGTTCGGCTTCGCGGACGACGACGAACGCGAAGTTTTCGATGTCCTGCTTAGTGTCAGCGGGGTCGGCCCGCGTTTGGCCCTCGCTGTTCTGGCGGTGCACGAGCCCGAAGCCATCCGCGTCGCGGCACATACCGGCGACAGCAAGGCCTTCACCAAGGTGCCGGGTATCGGACCCAAGGTTGCGGGCAGGATTGTCCTTGAACTTGCCGGGAAGCTGGTCCCGCACGGTACCGGAAGTGGTGCTGCTCCGGAATCCGCCATCAAGGCTGAGTGGAAGCCGCAGGTTGTTGCTGCGATGACCAGCCTGGGATGGTCGGAGAAGGACGCTACCGGAAGCATCGACAAAGCCATGGCTGATTCGCCCGAACTAGTGGAGGCCGGCAACGTCGCGCAGATCCTCCGGGCCACTTTGCGTTGGCTTGGCCAGGACGGCGCACGCGCCGGTAACCGCGTAGGCTCCCGTGGCTGAGCAGTCACTGGTCAGCGGGGGAGAGGAGCCGGAAGAGCGGGTCATTGAGGCCGCGCTCCGTCCGAAGAACCTGCATGACTTCGTGGGCCAGCACCGGGTCCGCAAACAGCTTGCCTTGGTACTCGAGGCGTCCAAAATGCGTGGACGCAGTGCCGATCACGTGCTCATGTCCGGTCCACCGGGCCTGGGCAAGACCACCTTGGCCATGATCATCGCGGCGGAAATGAACGCGCCGCTTCGTATCAGCAGCGGTCCGGCCATTCAGCATGCAGGTGACCTGGCGGCCATCCTTTCCTCATTGTCGGAGGGCGAGGTGCTGTTCCTTGACGAAATCCACCGTATGTCCCGGCCGGCAGAAGAAATGCTCTACATGGCCATGGAGGATTTTCGTGTGGACATCGTGGTCGGAAAGGGTGCCGGCGCTACGGCCATCCCTCTGGAGCTGCCGCCCTTCACACTGGTGGGTGCCACCACGCGGGCAGGGCTTCTCCCCGGCCCGTTGAGGGACCGTTTCGGTTTCACCGGGCACCTCGAGTTCTACTCCGTGGCTGAACTTGAGCTTGTCCTCCGCCGGTCGGCCGGTTTGCTGGACCTCAAGGTCAATTCGGCCGGATTCACGGAAATAGCAGGCAGGTCACGCGGTACACCGCGTATCGCCAACCGGCTGCTTCGCCGGGTCCGCGACTGGGCTTTGGTCCACGGTATTGATCAGATCGACGCCCGGTCAGCGTCCGCTGCATTGGATATGTATGAGGTGGACCAGCGCGGCCTCGACCGCTTGGACCGTTCCGTCCTGGAAGCCCTGATCACCAAGTTCAACGGCGGCCCCGTGGGACTGTCCACCTTGGCGATCGCTGTTGGTGAAGAACCGGAGACTGTCGAGACAGTGGCGGAGCCGTTCCTGGTGCGGGAAGGGCTGCTGGGGCGGACGCCGCGGGGCCGGATCGCCATGGCTTCGGCCTGGACCCACCTGGGGTACGCGGTACCGACCGGCGTGTTCGGACAAGAGACTCTTGCGCTCTTTGACGAGGACGAAAACCACGCCGAAAGCATCGATACAGCCGGTTAACACGCTGTGTTCAGCTTTTCCCTCTAGACTGGTATGACGCTCGGCACGTTCGAGTCCTTGATCCATGCGCCAGCCTCGCGGATCTGCCAGGGACGTTGCCGTGGACCAAAACGTAAGTACAGAACGGAACTTCCCTGTGGATCCAATGACCATATTGCTGTTCGTCATGCTTGGACTTTTTGTCTTCATGATGTTCCGCCGCAACAAGAAGACCCAGCAGCAGCAGGCTGAGATGCAGTCCAAGTTCGCTCCGGGCGTCGACGTCATGACCAGCTTCGGCCTTTTCGGCCGGATCGTGTCCATCGACGAAGCGGAAAACAAGGTCGTTATCGAGCTTTCGCCGGGCAACCAGGCCACAGTCCACCGCCAGGCTGTAACCAAGGTGGTTGAGGCTGCTCCTGAGGAAGCCCCGGTGGTTCCTGATGACGCTTCTTCCTTGACCGTTGCGGGTACTGAAACCCCTTCGGCAGTCGAGACTCCGGAAGAGACCATCGCGCGCCTCAACAAAGAGGACAAGAAGGACAACTAGCACCGTCAGTCGCGGCATCACCGCGCAAGGAAACTTCTACGGCAGCGGAGAGCCGCCGGCAGACGCTTACCAGCGTCCGCCGGCGGCTGTCCGGCGATAACAGGAAGATCGATAATGGCACGGACCGGCCCCAAAAACTCAGCCCGCAGGGTGCTGACCTGGCTTGGAGCAATTTTCGTTGTACTCACCGCTGTCCTGGCTGGCGGGGTGATGACCGGCCATGCGAGCTGGGCGCCCAAGCTCGCATTGGACCTCGAAGGTGGAACCCAGATGATCCTGGCACCCCGGGTGGAGGGTGCAAGCGACATCAATGAGGAGCAGCTGAACCAGGCTGTGGCGATCATCCGCCAGCGTGTTGACGGTTCCGGCGTCGCCGAGGCCGAGATCAGCACGCAGTCCGGCCGCAATGTGGTGGTCAGCCTGCCGGGCACTCCCTCAAAGGAGACCCGGGACCTCATCCAGGCATCCGCGGACATGAACTTCCGCCCCGTTATCGCCGCTGGTGACCCCGCCGCCGTTCCCGCAGAACAGCGGACGCCGGATGACAAGCTGCCCAAGCCGACCGCAGAGCCGGCCAACGCCAGCGACAACAACTGGGTCACGGGCGATGTCGTCAAGGAATTCGAAGCGCTGGACTGCGTCAATCCCTCCACGGAGAAGCGCGACCGCTCCGATCCAGCCAAGCCGCTGGTGGCCTGTGAGCCTGCCACTGACAAGACTCCCGCCGTCAAGTACATTCTTGGCCCGGTAGAGGTCAAGGGCCAGGACATCAGCGATTCCACCTTCTCCCAGGTTCAGGGTGCACAGGGTTCGGTGACCAACTCCTGGGGTGTGAATATCGTCTTCAACGGTGACGCCACTGCGAAGTTCAAGGCAGTCACCGAACGGCTCAACCAGTTCTACGTGGCCGCACAGGCGCAGGGCACGGAAGACCCGAAGTCCCAGTTCGCCATTGTCCTCGATGACAAAGTGATTTCAGCACCGCGTGCCCTTGCCGTCATCACCGACGGAAAGCCGCAGATCACCGGCAACTTCACCCAAGCCAGTGCCAAGGCCCTGTCCGACCAGCTGCGTTACGGTGCCCTCCCGATCAGTTTCGAGATCCAGTCCCAGGAGCAAATCTCGGCCACCCTTGGCGGAGATCAGCTCCGTCTTGGCTTGCTTGCCGGCATGATCGGCTTGCTGCTGGTGGTTGTCTACTCGCTCTTCCAGTACCGGGCTTTGGGACTCGTTACCATCGCTTCCCTGGTAGTGGCGGGGTTGCTGACGTACCTTGCCATCGCAATCCTCGGCTGGACCGAGAACTACAGGTTGTCCCTGGCAGGTGTCGCAGGTCTGATTGTGGCTATCGGTCAGACCGCCGACTCGTTCATCGTCTACTTCGAACGTATCCGTGACGAACTGCGCGACGGGCGCGGACTGGTGTCCGCCGTCGAGAACGGCTGGAAGCGCGCCAAGCGCACGGTCCTGGCTTCCAAAGCCGTCAACCTTCTGGCCGCGCTGGTCCTGTACTTCGTGGCTGTCGGAAACGTCCGCGGCTTTGCGTTTACCCTGGGCCTGACGGCCCTTGCCGACCTCCTTGTTGTGTTCATGTTCACGCACCCGATGCTGCAGGTCCTGGCCCGTACCAAGTTCTTCGGCGAGGGACACCGGTTCTCCGGACTGTCGCCCGACCGTCTGGGTGCGGTGCCGCTGTACCGGGGGGCCGGACGGCTCCGGACCCCGGATGACAAGCCGACGCCGGTCCGCCCCCGCAACGCCGGGGCGGCCGCTGAAGCGGAACGACGCATGACCATCGCCGAACGGCGGCTTGCCGCGAAGGGCCAACTGACTGGTTCTTCCAACGGCAGCAAGGAGGAGAAGTAATGACTACGAGCTTCGCAACCTTCGGCCATGAGCTCTACACAGGCAAACGTTCCTACAACTTTGTCAATTCAAAGAAGATCTGGTTCATCATCGCGGCCGTCGCCGTGGCGTTGTCCATCCTGATCCCGGTGGTCAAGGGTGGCTTCAACCTCGGTATCGAATTCCGCGGTGGTTCGGAGTTCACGGTTTCAAACGTGAGCACCACAGACGCAGCGCTGGGGGAGCGGGCAGTCCACGAGGTCGTGCCTGATGCCATTCCGCGTGTCGCAAACGTGGCCGGCAACACCATGCGCATCCAGACGGACCAGCTGACCGATGACGAGACCAACCGCATCAAGGACGGGCTCACAAGCGCCTATGGTGTGACGGAGAACGAAGTCACCTCCAACTTCGTCGGACCGACCTGGGGCCAGGATGTGACCCGTCAGGCCCTCATCGGCCTGGTGGTCTTCGTCGGTTTGGCCGCGGTCCTCATGGCCCTGTATTTCAGGACCTGGAAGATGTCCTTGTCGGCCCTCGTCGGCATGCTCGTCACGATGTTCACCACTGCGGGCGTCTACGCCCTGAGCGATTTCGAAGTGACGCCGTCGGCGATTATCGGCTTCCTGACCGTCCTGAGCTACTCGCTCTACGACACCGTGGTGGTCTTCGACAAGATCCGCGAAAACACGTCGGACATCACAACGTCCACCCGCCGTACCTTCGGCGAAGAGGTCAACCTGGCCGTCAACCAAACCCTGGTCCGATCCATCAACACCATGATGGTGGCTGTCCTTCCGGTGGCCGCGATCCTCTTCATTGGGGCAGGACTCCTGGGCGCGGGCACCCTGCGCGACCTGTCGCTGGCCTTGTTTGTGGGTATCCTCATTGGCACCGCGGCAACGATCTTCATCGCGGCCCCGCTCTACGCCTGGCTGCGCCAGGGTGAGCCCGAGCTCGTCAAGCAGGCCAAGAAGGTAGCCCACCGACGCGCCGAAGCCACCGTTTAGGCGGCAACGGAGCTGTATTTGTCCAAGGGAGCCGGTCACCGCCACAGTGCGGTGGCCGGCTCTTTGACTTGCCGGCCCGATCGTCATGTGCTGTCCAGTTGCAGAAGCATTCGCTTCCGGGAATAGACTGGGAGAATTAAATCGGTTGTGAGGGGTACTTCTGTGGAAGAACGTGCGACGTCGGCACCACCGGCGGGCGGGGAAGACGACCGCAAAGCTGTGGCGGTCCCTGTAACGGGCATGCCCGCCCGGGCCTCCGGGGCAGTGCCGGTGGACATGCCGGGAGCCCGTCCCACGTTTCCGGGCCGCCGGGAACGCACGCGTTCGCGCCTCGCACGCCTGACCGGGCGGGGCGTAGCTCCGTACTCTCCGATCCTCGAGCCGCTGTTGCGGACCGTCCGGGCCAACAACCCCAAAGAAGATTTTGACCTGATCCAACGGGCGTTCGCAGTCGCCGAGCGCAGCCACCAGGGACAGAAGCGCAAGAGCGGTGATCCGTACATCACCCACCCGGTGGCCGTGGCGACCATCCTGGCTGAACTTGGCATGACAGGCACCACGTTGGCCGCTGCCCTCCTCCATGACACCGTGGAGGACACTCCATACACCCTGGCGGACCTGACACGGGATTTTGGCCCTGAGGTTGCCATGCTGGTGGACGGCGTTACCAAGTTGGACAAGGTCAGCTTTGGCGAGGCAGCCCAGTCTGAGACCGTCCGCAAAATGGTCGTGGCCATGGCCAAGGACATTCGGGTCCTCATGATCAAGCTGGCCGACCGCCTGCACAATGCACGCACTTGGCGCTTCGTTTCAGCCGAGTCTTCCTCCCGCAAGGCACGTGAAACGCTGGAGATCTTTGCCCCGCTGGCTCATCGCCTGGGCATGAACACCATCAAGTGGGAGCTTGAGGACCTGTCGTTCGCAGCCCTCTACCCCAAGGTGTACGAGGAAATCGTCCGGATGGTGGGGGACCGCACGCCGGAGCGCGAGAAGAGCCTGAGCGTCATCCGGAACCAGATCGCCGACGATCTCCGGACTGCCAGGATCAAAGCGACCATCACGGGCCGTCCCAAGCACTACTACTCCATCTACCAGAAGATGATCGTCAGGGATAAGGATTTCGACGACATCAACGACCTCATGGGCGTCCGGGTGCTGGTGGACTCCGTCCGCGACTGTTACGCGGCCCTTGGCACCCTGCATTCGCGCTGGAACCCGCTGCCAGGCAGGTTTAAGGATTACATCGCGATGCCGAAGTTCAACATGTACCAATCTCTGCACACCACGGTGATCGGTCCGGGCGGCAAGCCTGTTGAGATCCAGATCCGCACGCACGAGATGCACCGCCGCGCAGAGTATGGCGTGGCCGCCCACTGGAAGTACAAGGACCAGCCCAACCGGACGGCACAGGGCCCGGGCAGCCCGCGCGACGGCGACATGGGCTGGCTTCGTTCCCTGGTGGACTGGCAGCAGGAGACCTCCGATCCGGGCGAGTTCCTGGATTCCCTGCGTTACGAGATCAACGCCCGCGAAGTCTTCGTATTCACACCCAAGGGCGAAGTCATGGCGCTGCCAGCGGGTTCAACCCCTGTGGACTTTGCGTACGCCGTCCACACGGAAGTGGGACACCGCACCATCGGTGCACGGGTCAACGGCAAACTGGTGCCGCTGAATAGTGAACTGAACCATGGTGACTGGGTGGAGATCTTCACCTCCAAGGCCGAAGGTGCCGGTCCGAGCCAGGATTGGCAGCACTTCGTCAAATCCGCGCGTGCCCGCAACAAGATCAGGCAGTGGTTCACCAAGGAGCGTCGGGAAGAAGCGATCGACCGGGGCAAGGACATGCTCACCCGCGCCATGCGGAAGCAGAACCTTCCCCTGCAAAGGCTCATGACCCATGATGCTTTGTCTTCCGTCGCCGAGGATTTCCACTACGTCGACATCTCCGGACTGTATGCGGGCGTTGGTGACGGTCATACCTCGGCCCAGTCAGTCATGGAAAAGCTCATGGAGCAGTTGGGCGGCCATGAGACTCCGGATGAGGATCTTGACGAAGTCAGCATCCCGACCCAGGTAGCGAAGTCCAAATTCTCGGACTCTGGCGTCATCGTCAGGGGCGTGGGCGACGTATGGGTCAAGCTGGCCCGGTGCTGCACACCTGTGCCTCCGGATCCCATCCTTGGCTTCGTGACGCGCGGTTCCGGTGTCTCCGTGCACCGGACAGACTGCACCAATGTCTCGGGGCTGCGTGACCAGCCTGACAGGATCGTCGACGTCGAATGGGCACCTACGCAGTCCAGCGTGTTCCTGGTGGAGATCCAGGTCGAAGCGCTGGACCGCAAATCGCTCCTTTCGGATGTGACGCGGATCCTCTCGGAGAACCACGTGAACATCCTTGCTGCATCGGTCCACACGTCCAGCGACAGGGTGGCGATCTCGAAGTTTGCGTTCGAGATGGGTGATCCCAAGTACCTTCACCACGTGTTGAATGCTGTGCGCCGCATTGACGGTGTTTTCGACGTCTACCGAACCACGGGTAACCGCCGCCGGAGTTAGAGCTTTGCTGCTAGCCGATAGCATTTGCCGGCATCAACTGTGCCAGGGTGGCCAGGGCGCGCTTCTTGTGGGGGACCCGGGGAGCTGCCTCGACTGCCAGGACAAGAAGTCGCAGCCGTACACCCAGTTCCTGTCTGTCCAGGAGCCGTCCCAGCACCGGCAGGGCGCGTTCAGACTCGACGTGGAGCGCGATGTCCGCCGCGGTACGCAGCGGGGTGCTCACCAGCATCCCGCCGAGACTGACGACATCCATCTGCCCCAGCCGTACTTCATGGAGGCTGCAGGGCAGGGTGCCGCGAAGGCTGGAAATGCGGTGCTTGGCATCCACAAGCAGTGACAACTTCTCCGGCGGTTTG
The DNA here is from genome assembly GCF_052113825.1 of Paenarthrobacter sp. TAF1. Taxonomy (NCBI): domain Bacteria; kingdom Bacillati; phylum Actinomycetota; class Actinomycetes; order Micrococcales; family Micrococcaceae; genus Paenarthrobacter; species Paenarthrobacter sp. TAF1. Next base: position 289,715 of record NZ_JBFRDO010000001.1, on the reverse strand, counting down.
GCACAGCCATAGATCCAGGCGGCAGTGAGCCTGCCGGCCACAACTTTGGTGCGGATACGTTCAGGCACGCTTAGTGCGGCTGCACGGGCGCGCAGCCGGTGGGTGATGGCCACGCCAGGGGAGGAATAGTTCTTGCCGTAGAGGGGCATCAGGATGCCGTCGAACGCCATGCCCTGCAGTTCATTCCACGTAAAGATGCGGCCAGGGGCGTAGAGCTCCGGAATAACCGGTTCCAGCAATTGCGGGGATGTGAGAGCGGGGACCATCCACCGATCATTTCGTGGGGCCCCCTACGAGTACAGGCTCCGATCCGGCTATGTGGATAAGCGGATCGGAGCCTGCAACAGCGTCAGAAGGAATTATGCGAGGTCGCTGGCCGAACGCTGGATCTGGTCGTGCCAGGCCTGGCGTGCTTCCAAAGCTTCACGAGCAGCCTTGATGCGTCGCTGGTCGCCGGCCTTTTCAGCCTTGTCAAGGTCGTCCTTGAGGCCCGCGATGGCTGCTTCAAGCTGCGTCAGGGCACTGTTCGTGCGTGCCTTGGTTTCCGGGTTGCTCCGGCGCCACTTCTCTTCCTCGGCTTCACGGACAGCATCCTCCACCTTGCGAAGGCCTGCCTCGATCCGGCCCATGTCAGCACGCGGGACCTTGCCTGCATCTTCCCAGCGATCGCGGATGGACTGGAGGGCCTTCTTGGCGGCGTTGAGATCCTTGATGGGCAGCAAGCCCTGGGCCTCGACCACGAGTTGTTCCTTGACGGCCAGATTCGCTGTGTATTCCTGGTCAATCTGGTCATTGGCGGCCTGGCGATTGCTGAAGAAGACATCCTGGGCGGCACGGAAGCGGCCCCACAGGGCGTCGTCATCCTTGCGGCTGGCGCGCGGGGTGGCCTTCCACTGGTCCATCAGCCTGCGGTATTCACCGGCGGCGTAGCCCCAGTCAGTGGACGAGGAAAGAGCCTCGGCCTCTGCGATCAGGGCCTCTTTGGCGGACTTGGCAGCAGAATTGTTGCTGTCCAGCTGGGAGAAGTAGGCGCGGCGGTGGCGGTCGAAAACGGTGCGGGCCGAGCGGAAGCGCTTCCAAAGTGCGTCCTCGTTGCTGCGGCCGAGCCGGACGCCGCTCTTCTGTGCGGACTTCCAGGATTCGAACAGCTCGTTCATACGCGCGCTGGAGGTCTTCCATTGGATCTGCGCAGGATCCTGACCGGCAATGGTCTCCGCCTCGGCTACTATGGCCTCCCGCGCGGCAAGCTCACTGGCCCGAACGGCCTCGTGGGCAGCCTTCTCAGACTTCTCCAATTCCACGATCTGCGTTGACAGGGCATCCAGGCGGGCCTCGGCGGAACGGATATCGCCCACCATGTTGCGCTCGGCCAATTGCTCGCGCAGGTGCGTGACCGTCTTCTGCATGTCTGTTGCCGGCGCCTTGGACTCCACCCGGTGCTCCAGGAGGACTACCTGGGCGATGACGTCGTCGAACTTCCGGGCGAAATAGCCCAGGGCTTCGTCAGGGCTGACTCCCGGGTACTGTCCGACGGCGATTTCCTCACCATCGAGCGTGAGGAAGACGTGGCCGTCGCCTTCTGCCCGTCCCCACTTTGCTGCTTCTGCCAGCGACGCGGCAGATACTGCGGGTGCGGCAGGAACAACAGCAACGGGTGCCTTGGGGCGTGCCGCAAAAGCCGCGGGCGACGGCGCTGCCGACGGCGCGGGGCGGGATGCCGCGGGTTCATTGGGAGCCGAAGCGGGGGTTGCTTCGGGGGAAGCGCCGGCATCCGTGGCTTCGATCACCTCGACCGCTTCATCGTTGGCCACTGCTGCTGTTTCGTCGGATTTCTGACTGTCTGTCACCGCTAAAAGTCTTTCGCTTGGAGGGACTGCTAAGGCAATGCACCCCGGGCCTGGGCCCGGGGCTGGTTACTTCAGAGAAAACGAGTCTATCGTGACAGGTGCCACAGGGGCGCCGTCGCTGCTGTTTCCGCCGGCTTTGATGCCGGCAGCGGCGATCTTCGTCACGACGTCCAACCCGCTGGTGACCTTGCCAACAACGGTGTATCCGCCAGCCGTGTCGGCCGGGATGGTGGTGTCCTTATAGACAATGAAGAACTGGTGCCCGTTGCCGTAGGCATTGTTGCCCGTACGGGCAACGGCGATGGTTCCGGCAGGGTACTTGTTGTCTGCCGGCGTGTTTTCGAGTGGACCCCAGCGATAGTTGGGGTCGTCTGCGCCGTCCTCTGATTTAGCGCCGCACTGCAGGAGGCCAAAGGTCTCGGAAGTGGTCAGCCGGTGGCAGTTGGCCCCTGTGTAGTAACCGGCATCAGCGAGCGACTTCAGGACAGCAGCCGCCTGCGGTGCCGCTGTACCGTTCAATTCGACTCCCACGACGCCGCTGTTCAAGGCAAGCTCGCCCGTGAACGTTTTGCCGGCTGCTGTATCCGGGCTGGGAATGTCGGCACCGTTGGACGCCGCCGGGGATGCCGACGGCGAATTCAGGCCCGCCTCCGCGGCAGCGAACTCGTCTTCCGTGGGGTTGGAGCTGAAGACGGTCAGCTGGAGCACCACGGCAAGGACCACGGAGGCAGCACCGGCGCCGATGGCAATGATGTTGTCGCGTTTGCGGCGCTTTCCCTGTTCCTGCCGCAGGGCGCGCTTGGCTTCCATTTGCCTGATGCGACGTTTCGCTTCGCGGTCATCCCGCGACCTTGTTGCCAAGAGTCCTCCTGATTGTGTCCGCTTCGGATGGCTGCCGACAGGAACCCGGCATGCTGCATTAGATGTGCACGCGCGGAAAGCATAAACTGGCTGCCGCACATAGTTTATGCATGACCGGCTGGACGCCCGCCCTCTAAACGCCGAACGGGCGTTTAAAGCATGGCGCCGAGGCCCGGGTCAGCTTTCTTCGAGGAGACAATTCCACCATGGCACGTACCGCCTCCCTGTCCGGATTCCCCGAGTGGCTTCCCCAGGAACGGTTGGTGGAACTCCATGTGCTGGATACGCTCCGGAAGACATTCGAGTTGCATGGTTTCTCTTCCATTGAGACACGCGCGGTCGAAACGGTCGGCCAGTTGCTCCGCAAGGGCGAGATCGACAAAGAGGTCTATGGCCTGAGCCGTCTCCAGGATGATGAGGGCGAGGCTGCGAAGCAGGGCAGTTCCGATAAGTCCGACCCCAACGCGCTTGCACTGCACTTCGATCTGACCGTTCCGTTTGCGCGCTATGTCGTGGAAAACGCCGGGTATCTGGCTTTCCCGTTCCGCCGCTACCAGATCCAGAAAGTGTGGCGCGGTGAACGCCCCCAGGAAGGCAGGGCCCGCGAGTTCACCCAGGCTGATATCGATGTCGTAGGCGACGGCGAACTGCCGTTCCGCTATGACGTTGAGATTGCGCTGGTCATCGCTGAGGCCCTGAGCGCCCTTCCCATTCCGGACTTCCGGCTCCGGATCAACAACAGGAAGCTGGCCGAGGGTTTCTATCGCGGCATTGGCCTGACGGACACCGCCGGCGTGCTGCGCAGCATCGACAAACTGGAAAAAATCGGTGCCGACAAGGTAGCCGGTTTGCTCAAGTCTGAGCTCGGCGCCACGGATGAGCAGGCGGCCCTGGCCCTGCAACTCGCCACGATCCGCACCGAGGACACCTCCTTCGTCGAACAGGTCCGCGCACTCGGGGTGAAGGATGACCTCCTCGAAGAAGGCCTGAGCGAGCTTCAACAGGTCATCGAAGCAGCCGTTCAGCGTGCCCCGGGCAAGGTGGTCGCTGACCTGAGCATTGCCCGTGGCCTGGATTACTACACCGGCACCGTCGTCGAGACCGTCCTTGTGGGACACGAGCAGCTCGGTTCGATCTGTTCCGGCGGCCGATATGATGCCCTGGCGAGCAAGGGCAACCGCAAGTTCCCCGGCGTCGGGCTTTCGATCGGCGTGACGCGCCTGGTGTCCCGCATCCTCAGCCAGGAACTTGCCACGGCCTCACGCGCTGTGCCGACTGCAGTGCTGGTTGCTTTGAATAGCGACGACAGCTGGTCTGCGGCCCAGGACATCGCGGCCCAGTTGCGTGGCCGCGGCATCGCTACCGAGGTCGCAGCCAAGGCCGAGAAGTTCGGCAAGCAGATCAAGTTCGCCGACCGGCGCGGCATCCCCTTCGTCTGGTTCACCGATGACGACGGAAAACACCAGGTCAAGGACATCCGTTCCGGCGAGCAGGTTGATGCCGATCCCACGACCTGGACTCCTCCGGAGGAAGACCTCCATGTCCGGGTGACCACGGCCTGATCCGACCATAGCTTCTCCCACCCTTGGCGGGAGCCGCGGCCGGGGCGGGTAAACTCGGACGGGACCGCCTTTGCAGCGGTCCTTCTAAATTTCATGCTGAAAGGAATGCTGTGCTGCGCACACATGACCTCGGATCACTTCGTTCCGAGCACATTGGACAAACCGTTACCCTTGCCGGCTGGGTGGGCCGGCGCCGTGATCACGGTGGCGTTGCATTCGTTGACCTGCGCGACGCGTCCGGCGTTGCCCAGGTGGTTGTCCGTGAGGAGGAGGTCTTCCACGGCCTCCGGAACGAGTACGTCCTCCAGGTGACGGGCACGGTCAACAAGCGTCCCGAAGGCAACGAAAACCCTGCCCTGGCGACGGGTGAAATTGAGGTCATCGCCGACAACGTGGTTATCCTCAACACTTCCGAGCCCCTTCCGTTCCAGATCGACGAGCACGTTGAGGTTGGCGAGGAAGCACGTCTCAAGCACCGCTACCTCGACCTCCGCCGCCCCGGCCCCGCACGCAACATGCGCCTCCGTTCGGAAGCCAACCGCGTAGCGCGTGAGCTCCTCCACCAGCGTGGTTACGTTGAGATCGAAACACCCACGCTGACGCGTTCGACGCCGGAAGGCGCCCGTGACTTCGTTGTTCCGGCCCGCTTGGCCCCGGGTTCCTGGTACGCCCTCCCGCAGTCGCCGCAGCTTTTCAAGCAGCTTCTCCAGGTGGGTGGCTTCGAGAAGTACTACCAAATCGCCCGCTGTTACCGCGATGAGGACTTCCGCGCAGACCGCCAGCCGGAGTTCACCCAGCTGGACATCGAAGCCAGCTTCGTGGATCAGGACGACGTCATTGAACTCGGCGAGGCAATCGTCAAAGCACTGTGGCAGCTGATCGACGTCGAAATCCCTACGCCGATCCGCCGCATGACGTACCTGGACGCCATGGCCAAGTACGGCTCCGACAAGCCGGACCTGCGTTTCGGTGTTGAGCTGACTGAACTGACCGACTTCTTCAAGGACACCAACTTCGGCGTCTTCAAGGCCCCTTACGTTGGTGCTGTCGTGATGCCGGGCGGCGCGTCCCAGCCACGCCGTACCCTGGACGGCTGGCAGGAATTTGCCAAGCAGCGCGGTCACAAGGGCTTGGCCTACGTGCTCTACAAGGAAGACGGCGAACTGGCCGGTCCGGTCGCCAAGAACCTCACCGAAACCGAGCGTGCAGGCCTGGCGGACGCTGTTGGTGCGAAACCGGGAGACTGCATCTTCTTCGCAGCCGGCGAGAAGTCTGCCGCCCGGGCACTGCTCGGTGCCGCGCGCGTTGAGATCGGGCACCGTACCGGCCTCATCGATCCCAACGACTGGGCTTTCGTATGGATCGTGGACGCCCCGATGTTCGAGCCGGCCGCCGCTGCCGTCGCTTCCGGTGACGTGGCAGTTGGCGGTGGCCAGTGGACAGCAGTGCACCACGCCTTCACCTCGCCCAAGCCCGAATTCCTGGACACGTTCGACAAGGACCCGGAGTCGGCCCTGTCCTACGCCTACGACATCGTCTGCAACGGCAACGAAATCGGCGGCGGTTCCATCCGTATCCACGACCGGGCCGTGCAGGAACGGGTGTTCCAGCTCATGGGCCTGGACAAGGAAGACGCTGAGACGAAGTTCGGCTTCCTCCTGGAGGGCTTCAAGTACGGCGCACCTCCCCACGGCGGAATGGCGCTCGGCTGGGACCGCGTCGTCGCGTTGCTCGCCGGTGTGGAGTCCATCCGCGACGTCATCGCCTTCCCGAAGTCGGGCAACGGCTATGACCCGCTGACTGCGGCGCCTGCTCCGATCACGGCACAGCAGCGCAAGGAGGCAGGCGTCGACTTCAAGCCGGAGGCCAAACCTGCGGCCAAGCCGGCAACCGCGTCCGAGTAAAGTCCTGGCCAAAAGGCTCTCCACCATGGTGGGGGGCCTTTTGGTGTTCGTGCCACATAATTTCCCGCATATGAGAGGTGCCGCAGATGATGGAGCAAGCACTCCTTGAAGACCTCATGGATAAGGCCTGGCCTGCCCTTGACCGGGAGGAGACGGGGGAGTGGGTGCTTCGCGCTTCGGAGGGAGTGACGCAACGGGCAAACTCAGTGTGGCCCAGGGTGTCCCACCAGACCGGACACGACGGCATCAGCCGGTCGGTCCAGGCCGCCGCGCGCTGGTACCGGGACCGGCGGCTTCCCCTGATCTTCCAGGTCTTCAACGATCCCCGCAGCGAAGCCCTCAATACCGTCCTGGACGAGCAGCGCTTCACCCGGCAGTCAGAAACCAGGATCATGGTCAGGGACGCTGCCGGGACATCCGCGGCTGCCCCCGGGCCTGGCGTAGAACTCAACGACCATCCCACCCGGGAATGGTTGGACCTGTGGTGGTCGGTGGATGGCCGCGGCGGCGAGGCAGAGCTGTCGGTCGCCCACAGAATTCTTGCCGCGTGCCCCTCGCTCTACGCCCTGCTGAGGGACGACGACGGCGTTCCCGCCGCCGTTGGGCGTCTCGCCTTGGTGGACGGCTGGGGCGGTATCTACAGCATGGCGACATCGCCGGCGCACCGCAGGCGTGGATACGCTACAAGGATTCTGGATGCGTTGTTGCGCGCCGGAAGCCAACGGCGACTCGAAGGGTTCTGGCTGCTGGTTACCGCGGCCAATCAAGGAGCCCGGGACCTCTACTTGCAGGCGGGTTTTACTGACCAGGGTGGCTATCTTTATCGTCAGGCGCCGCTGAAACGAGCGCCCGGCGGCTGCTGAGGCGGTTGCTGAACAGGTGCATCCGACACCGTAATCCGGACGGAGCAGGCGTCAGCTGCAGCTTTTGGCAGGACGGCTGACTTCGGTTCCTGGACATCCAGGAAGGCGAGCCTTGTCCGGGCGGCAACTGCCTTGAGGGATGCGTGGGCGAGGACCTGGTCCACCAATGTCCGGTCACCACCGGGAACGATGTACTCAATCCTGTGGCCGGAGAAGATCCGTGCGGCGTGTTCCGCCGTGGTCTTGGCGTCGATAAAGCGCGAACCGCTTTTCGAGGCCAAGATGGTGGAACCGCTGGCAGCAGCCAGGGCGTAGCCACCCCTCCGGACCAGCAGCAGCCCGAGACCGCGCTCCTGGGTGGCGAGTGAGGCGAGCCGGTCCAGCTCTGTCGCCCCGCGCCCCGGCCTGCCGTCAGCCGGCCACGGCGGTCGCAGCAGGGCCTCACCTCCGTCGGCCGCCCGCAGCAGCAAGCCGCCGTCGTCCAGGTCCTCCTCAACCGGGCCGTGGCTTGAGGCGAACCGGGCCACCCACCCCTGCAGCCTTTCCCCGGGCACTAAGGCGGTCCTGCTGCCGCCCCTGCGTTGCGGGGCCGATGCTGGGCGGTGCACGTCGATGTCTCCTTTGCTGGAACTATGAGTAGCCTATCCATGTGGAAGATCTCTTTGGTGCCGGCGCAGTGGACGACGACGAGTCGGAGGAGCAGCCTGCCGCAGGGGGACCCTCGGACGCCAACTGGATGGCGTCCCAACGCAGTCCGCTGGCAGTGCGGATGCGGCCACGGACCTTGGACGACGTTGTGGGACAGCAGCACCTGCTCGGTCACGGTTCCCCGCTCCGGCAACTGGCGGCCGGCGCAGAGGCTGCCGGTCCGGCCGGCCCCAGCTCGGTGATCCTTTGGGGGCCGCCTGGAACAGGAAAGACCACCCTGGCGCATGTGATCGCCCGCGGTCCCGGCCGGAAGTTTGTTGAGTTGTCTGCGATCACCGCCGGCGTCAAAGACGTACGCCGGGTCATGGACGAGGCCCTGACGGCCCGTGACCTGTACAAGAAGACCACCGTCCTGTTCCTGGACGAGATCCACCGCTTCAACAAGGCCCAACAGGATGCCCTCCTGCCGGGGGTTGAGAACCGCTGGGTCGTGCTGGTGGCAGCAACCACGGAAAACCCGTCCTTCTCGGTGGTCTCGCCCCTGTTGTCGCGTTCGCTGCTGCTGACGCTGAAGCCGCTGACTGACGATGACATCTCGGGACTGCTGCAGAGGGCAGTGTCCGACGCCCGCGGACTCGCGGGCCGCGTTGAGCTCAGCCCGGAAGCGCTGGATCATCTCGTGCGGCTGTCCGGAGGCGACGCCCGGCGTGCGTTGACGGCATTGGAAGCCGCTGCCGGGGTAGCTTTCGGTGACTCAACCGCCGTCGACGACCCGGCCGCCGTCGAAGGCGAAGCGCCGGACGCCGCGGTGCTGGTGGAACTCCGCCACACGGAACGGGCCTTGGACGCTGCGGCGGTGCGCTATGACCGCGCGGGGGACCAGCACTATGACGTCGCCAGCGCGTTCATCAAGTCCATCCGCGGCTCGGATGTGGATGCGGCACTGCACTATCTGGCCCGGATGCTCGAAGCCGGGGAGGACCCGCGCTTCGTGGCCCGACGGATCGTGATCTCCGCCGCCGAGGACATCGGCATGGCCGACCCCACCGCATTGCAGACCGCCGTGGCAGCGGCGCAGGCAGTGCAGTTGATCGGCATGCCTGAGGGCCGCATTGTGCTGGCCGAGGCCGTGGTGCACCTTGCAACGGCGCCTAAATCCAACGCCGCCTACATGGGCTTGAACAAAGCGGTGGCGGATGTGCGTGCAGGCTATGGCGGCGGCATTCCGATGCATTTGCGGGATGCCCACTATCCCGGTGCCAAGCAACTGGGCCACGGCACCAGCTACAAATACGCCCACGATGAGCCGCACGGGATAGCCACCCAGCAGTACCCGCCGGACGACCTCGTCGGCAAGGACTACTACCAGCCCACCAACAACGGCGCGGAGCGGGATATTGCGGCCAGGTTGGAGCGGCTCCGGAAGATCGTCCGCGGCGAGTAGCGGAGGCAGGGCGGTTCCAACGCCCGTGGTAGGATTGATCCTTGTCTGGCATGACCCGACGCCAAATCCCTTGAAGATTTCTTCAACGGTGCTGCGCGCCCGGGCCAGTAGCAAGAGGCAGCGGTTGGCCGATGCTCTCCCTGATGGAGGCCAGTAACACAGATACACCGCAGTAATTGGAAGGACACAAGTGGCTAACAACACTCGTGCTCGCCGTACCGCACGCCTTTCGCGTGCACTCGGCATTGCTCTGACCCCCAAGGCCGCCAAGTACATGGAGCGCCGCCCGTACGGCCCCGGTGAGCACGGCCGTGCCCGCAAGAAGCAGGACTCCGACTACGCCGTACGTCTGCGCGAAAAGCAGCGTCTGCGCGCCCAGTACGGCATCCGCGAAGCCCAGATGACCCGTGCCTTCGAAGAAGCACGCCGCACCAAGGGCCTGACCGGTGAAAACCTGGTCGAGCTGCTCGAAATGCGTCTGGACGCCCTCGTGCTCCGTGCAGGCTTTGCCCGCACCATCGCACAGGCACGCCAGCTCGTCGTGCACCGCCACATCATGGTTGACGGCGTCCGCGTGGACCGCCCGTCCTTCCGCGTTGGCGAAGGCCAGCTCATCCACGTTCACAGCCGCTCCGAGGTCATGGCACCGTTCCAGGTCGCCGCTGCCGGTGCACACGTCCTGAACAACGTGCCCGCATACCTGGACGTCAAGATCGACGCCCTGCAGGCACGCCTGGTTCGTCGCCCGAAGCGCTCTGAGGTCCCCGTGATCTGCGAAGAGCAGCTCGTCGTCGAATTCTACGCTCGCTAAATTCAAGCAGCACAGACAAAGAAGCCCGTGGCAACCGCCGCGGGCTTCTTTGTCTATAAGGTACCGGGCCACTATAGGTAAGGTACTGGGGGAGGCCTTGGCCAAAGCCGCGATGCGGCTGGTGCAAGGCCGCGCAACGATCCTAGGAGAAGTGTTCTATGTCTGGTGGCGACATTGCCGGCCTCATCGCAGCAGGAGTCTTCGCGCTCCTGGTTCTGCTGTTGGCTGTGCCCATTCTGAAGTTGGGCGGCGTTTTCGATGAGGTCCGCACCTCCATCCGTTCCATCAGCGACGGCGCCACGCCTTTGATGGACGAAGTGACTGCCACGGTCACTACCACCAACCAGCAGCTGAAGAAGGTCGATGGCATCGCCTCCAACGTCTCGGACGCGTCAGCCAACATCTCCGCGCTGTCCTCGCTCGTGGCCGCCACGGTTGGGTCGCCGCTGATCAAGGTGGCTGCTTTCAGCTACGGAGTCCGCTCGGCTTTCGCCGCACGCCGGACCCCTTCCTCCGGCCGTCGCAGCCGCTGAATCAACGGGAGACCATAAACCGATGAAGAGAATTGTTTGGATGGGCATTGGCGTCGCAATCGGCGTCATCGCCTTCCGTAAGATCACCGAGGCACAGGCAAACCTGGGCCCCGAAGGTTTGAACCGTGCGGTTGGCCGGATGGCTGACGGGCTGTTCGACTTCGCCGACGCAGTGCGGTCCGGCATGCACCAGCGGGAAGAGGATCTCCGCGCAGCGCTTGGAATTGACGACGCCGTAGCAGGCGGACGGTAGCGGAGCGGTTCGCTCCCAGGCCCTCAACAGGGCAGAATGGAAAGCTGCGGAACGGCACCAGCCGGTACCGCGCACATCGTGTGCAGTGAATTGAGAAGGGTAAGTAATCAGCTAATGAAGTCGCAGGAGATCACCAAGCGCTGGGTGGACTTTTTTGTCAGCAAGGGCCACACCGCCGTTCCCTCCGCGTCGCTCGTTTCCAGCGACCCGTCACTTCTCTTCACTGTGGCCGGAATGGTGCCGTTCATTCCCTACCTGACCGCCCGCGAAGAGCCGCCCTACAGCCGTGCCACGAGCGTCCAGAAGTGCATCCGCACCGGTGACATCGAGGAGGTAGGCAAGACTGCCCGCCACGGAACGTTCTTTCAGATGTGCGGCAACTTCTCCTTTGGTGATTACTTCAAGGAAGATGCCATCAAGTTCGCCTTCGAACTGCTCACCACCAGCGTGGACGACGGCGGTTACGGACTGCCTGCCGAGCGCCTCTGGGTGACTGTCTACGAAGAGGACGACGAAGCCAAGGAACTGTGGCTCAAGAACACCGGCATCCCGGCTGAGCGTATCCAGCGCATGGGCAAGGCTGACAACTACTGGTCCACCGGGCAGCCCGGCCCCGCCGGCCCATGCTCGGAAATCTACTACGACCGCGGCCCGGCGTACGGCATCGAAGGCGGCCCGCTGGCCGACGAAACCCGGTACATCGAAATCTGGAACCTTGTGTTCATGCAGTACCAGATCGAAAACGTCCGTTCCAAGGTGGACTTCGATATCGTCGGCGAGCTGCCGAAGAAGAACATCGACACCGGCCTGGGCATGGAGCGCCTGGCGATGATCCTCCAGGGCGTCGAGAACATGTACGAGACCGACCAGGTCCGCCCGGTCATCGACAAGGCTGCCGAACTGTCCGGCCGCGAGTACACCTCGGCCGAGTCGCCGGAGGACCCGCACCACACCGATGACGTCCGCATGCGCGTCGTCGCGGACCACATCCGGTCCGCCCTGATGCTCATTGCCGATGGTGTGGCGCCGTCCAACGAAGGCCGTGGCTACGTGCTGCGCCGCCTCATCCGCCGGGCTGTGCGCGCCATGCGCCTCCTCGGTGTCGAGAAGGCATGCCTTCCTGACCTTCTTCCCGCCTCCCGCGACGCCATGAAGGGCGTTTACCCGGTGGTGGAAACCGACTTCGCGCGCATCAGCCGTATTGCTTACGCCGAGGAGAAGGCCTTCCTCCGCACCATTGCTTCGGGAACGGCCCGCCTGGAAGACGCTGTGGCCGAATCGAAAGCTGCAGGAGTTCCGTTGTCCGGCGCCGATGCCTTCGCGCTGCACGACACCTACGGCTTCCCGATCGACCTGACCCTGGAAATGGCCGAAGAAGCCGGCCTCAAGGTTGATGAGGCAGGCTTCCGCGCGCTCATGCTTGAACAGCGCCAGCGCGCACAGGCTGATGCCAAGGGCAAGAAGGGCGGCCACGCCGACCTCAGCGCCTACCAGGAGCTTCTCGGCAAGGGTGAGACCGTCTTTACGGGCTACGACGAACTTGAGGGCGAAGCAAAGGTCCGGGGCATCGTCAGCGCAGGCCGTGCTGTCGCACATGCCTCCACGGGTGACGAAATTGAGCTTGTCCTCAACGAAACCCCGTTCTACGCCGAAGCAGGCGGCCAGTCAGCAGACACCGGCCTCATCACCGGTGACGGCTTCGTGGTGGAGGTCCTTGACGTCCAGCGTCCCATCAAGGGCCTGAGCGTTCACAAGGCCATCGTCCGCGAGGGTGAGATTGCCTCCGACGCACTGGTGCGGGCCGCCGTCGACCGTGAACGCCGCCACGCCGCAGAGCAGGCCCACACCGGAACGCATATTGTCCATGCCGCCCTCCACCAGATCCTTGGGCCCGAAGCTACCCAGCGCGGCTCCTACAACAAGGCCGGCTACCTGCGCTTCGACTTCGCCTGGGGTGAGGGCCTCAGCCCCGCCACGCGTTCCGAGATTGAAGAAGTCTCCAACATCGCCATCCGGAACAACTACCGCGTTGACACCAAGGTGATGGGCCTGGCAGAGGCCAAGGCGCTGGGCGCCATGGCCCTCTTCGGCGAGAACTACGGCAGCGAGGTACGGGTCGTCGAGATCGACGGCGCCTGGTCACGTGAGTTGTGCGGTGGCACCCACGTATCCAACACCTCCCTCATCGGCAGCCTTTCGCTGCTGGGCGAGCAGTCCGTTGGTTCGGGAAACCGGCGCGTCGAGGCCTTTGTGGGCCTGGACGCGTTCCGTCACCTTGCCGCGGAGCGCGCACTGGTGACTGAACTGACCGAGCTTTTGAAGGTCCCGTCCGGCCAGCTTGCCGATCGCATCTCGAGCACGCTGAACAAGCTCAAGGCCACGGAGAAGGAACTCGACCGCCTCCGCAAGGAACAGCTCACGGCAGCAGCCGCCAACCTCGTCGGAACGGCAAAGGACGCAGCCGGCGTGCGCGTAGTTGCCCACGACGCCGGCCAGGTGGGCGGCGCAGATGACCTGCGGAACCTTGCCCTGGACCTGCGCAGCCGTCTCGGTTCGGACGCCGCCGCAGTGGCCGTTGCCGGGGTCAGCAACGATCGCCCGGTTATCCTCATCGCCACCAACGAAGCCGCCCGCGAGGCCGGAGTGAAGGCCGGTGCGCTGGTCCGCCTGGCTGCAGGCATCCTCGGTGGCGGTGGTGGCGGCAAGGACGACGTCGCCCAAGGCGGTGGCACCGACGCTGCGAAGGTCTCTGAGGCCCTCACAGCGGTGGTGGACGCGATTGCCAAGCGCTGACGGTGTCCGCCCGTACTAACGATGACGTCTACCCCCGGGGTATCAAGCTGGGGGTAGACGTCGGTACCGTCAGGGTCGGCCTTGCCCAGTGCGATCCTGACGGCATTCTCGCCACGCCGTTCAAGACGGTAGGGCGCGATGCCAAAAAGAACTCCGATGTCCGTTTGGTGGTCAAACACGCCGCTGAGCTGCCTGCGGTGCAAATATTTGTGGGCCTTCCCCGCACCATGAAGGGGGAGGAGCGCGGCTCCGCGGCCATGGCTGCCGAGTACGCATTGCTCCTTGTGGAAGAGCTGGCCCGCGCCGGTCTGGACATTCCCGTGAACCTCGTCGATGAGCGGCTTTCCACTGTTACGGCACACCGCAACCTGCACGAAGCTGGCATGAGCAGCAGGAATCACCGTAAAGTGGTTGATCAGGTTGCTGCTGCTGGAATACTCCAGCACGCGATCGACATGCAAAAAGCCAGAGGAACGGACATCGGCCGCCGAGTGCAGGCACCGGCGGAGTCCGAAAAGCCCAGCAGTGCCCCAACGCTGCAGGCTGCCTCAGGCAGTGAACCCGATACTTCAACGAGGGGACTGCAACTGTGAGCCCGGTCAACAACGACCCCTCCAGCGGTACCGCCGGCGGCGGCATGCCGCTGACCCGCAAAGAGCTGCGGGCGCGGGAACGATTCCTCGCCACGCAGAACCACAACGTCGTACCCGTTCCCGAAGCGACCCCCGGCGAAGATTCCTTGTCGGTCGAAACAGAGGCGGAACTTCCACGTCCCGTTCCTGCTGTTCCAGCTCCACGCGTCCCCGAAGCGCCGCCGGCATCTGCAGCCCCGCCTGCCGCCAACCCTCCGGCAGCAGCCGCCCCGCCGGCAGCACCTGCCGCCCCGCCGGTACCCGCCCAGAAGCCGGTAGCCGAGCTTCAGAATGAGCGCGGGAATGCCGAGCATGATGACGTGGTGCACGCGCCGGTCACCCCCGAAGCAGCCCCTGCGCCCCAAGAACACGCACCGGACCATGAGCCTGCACAGGACCACGAGCCTGCGCCGGACCATGAGCCTGGGTCGATCGACCATGACGGGTTCGACCACCCCCATGCCGGGCATGGTGAAGGGGAACTGGTCCACGCTGAGCATTCCGCGTTACCCCTTGAGGCCCATGAGTACGCCGAGCATGACGGGCACTACGGCGTAGCGGCCCATGATGGCTTTCACGACGGGCTTCACCCGGATGAGCTCCATCACGACGAACTCCACCACGACGAGCTCCACCACGATGAACTCCACCACGACGATCATCCCCACGAGTTGTTGGCGCCTGCAGTGACCACCGCGGCGGCCAAAGCCGCCGCGAAGAAGGCGCGCCGCCGTCGTCGTGTCCTTGCCCTCCTCCTGACGCTGGGAGTGTTCGTCGCTGCCATCGCCGTTGGCGCGCAGTTCCTGAAGCCGTTGCTGGGAATGGACAAGGTTACCGACTACCCGGGACCCGGCACGGGTTCCGTCGTCGTCACGGTGCCCCAAGGCTCTGGACCCAAAGCTGTAGCCAACGACCTCGTGCAGAAACATGTTGTGGCGGACGCCGATTCGTTCGTCAAGGAGTTCGCGAGCCAGGGCGGTGAGTTGTCGCCCGGTGACTTTACGTTCCGGACCGAGATGAAGAACTCGGACGCCGTTGCGGTCCTGGTGAACAAGGACACGTCCAAGGTCATGTACTTCGCGTTGAGCGCTGGATTGCGTATCACCGAGTCCCTGGAAGCCATTTCCAAGGGCTCAGGCATTCCGATGGAGCAGCTCAAC
Source organism: Paenarthrobacter sp. TAF1 (assembly GCF_052113825.1). Lineage (NCBI taxonomy): Bacteria > Bacillati > Actinomycetota > Actinomycetes > Micrococcales > Micrococcaceae > Paenarthrobacter > Paenarthrobacter sp. TAF1. The sequence goes on along the minus strand of NZ_JBFRDO010000001.1, from coordinate 274,404 downwards.
GCCCTCAACCAGGCTCCTGGACAGTTCGGCGTTCCGGCCAAGGCCAAGAACCTCGAAGGCTTCCTGGCACCGGGGGAGTATCGCTTTGAACTCGGCACTTCCGCCAAGGACATCATCCAAAAGCTTGTCACCACCACTTTGGATGAACTCAAAGCCCAGGGAATCACCGATCCCGCCAAGCAGTACGACACCGTGACCATCGCCAGCATCGTGCAGGCGGAGGGCGGACAGGCGGACTACGGAAACGTCGCGGGCGCCATCTACAACAGGCTCAAGCCCAACAACGTCGAAACCAGCGGGCTCATCCAATCCGACGCCACGGTAACCTACGGGCTGGGCAGGAAGTCCTTCCATGTCACGGAAGAAGAAAAGGCTGACAAGTCCAACCCGTACAACACGTACGCAAATGTGGGTCTGCCGGTGGGTCCCATCGGTTCGCCGGGCAAGACCGCGATCGATGCCGCGGCCAAGCCGACGCCCAACGACTACATGTACTGGGTAACGATCAACCTGGATACCAAGGAGACCAAGTTCTCCAAGACGCTGGCTGAGCACAACACCTATGTTGAGCAATACAACGCATGGTGCCAGGCCAACGCGGGACGGTGTGTGTGAGTCGTCGGGCTGCGGTCCTTGGCCATCCGATCTCCCACTCGAAGTCTCCGGCGCTGCATACTGCTGCCTACGCCAGGCTGGGTGTGGACATCGGGTACTCTGCCATCGATGTCACCGTTGCCGGCCTTCCGGCCTTCATGGAATCGCTCCGTGCAGAAGACTCCTGGTGTGGCCTGTCCGTAACCATGCCGCTGAAGTCGGCCATGGTCCGTGAAGTCGATGAGGTCCGGGGCGCCGGCGCCCTGTTGGGCGTCATCAACACAGTCGTTTTCGAGTACGACGGCGGCGCGGTGCGTCGGGCGGGATACAACACCGACGTCGCGGGCATCGTGGAGTCGGTCAGGTATGCCGGCGTAGCCACCACCCCGCACGCCGCCATCCTCGGTGGTGGCGGTACTTCCGCTGCTGCGGTCGCCGCCGTCCATGAACTTGGCGCAGACCACGTGGACGTCTTCGTCCGCGACGCCGGTCGTGCCGGCGACGCCGAAGCCGCCGCGGCCGCCGTCGGGATCTCCCTCTCCGTCAGGCCGCTGACGGAGGCCGCCACCGCTGTTGCGGGCACGGACCTGGTGATATCGACCTTCCCGCCCCGCGCCGCTGACGATTTGGCCGAGGAACTGGCGGCACTGCCGGGAACCGGGGCCGGTGTCCTGCTGGATGTCGCCTACGATCCTTGGCCAAGCCGCATTGCGGAAGCCTGGCGCGGCCACGGGGGAGCGGTAGTCCCGGGGCTGGAGATGCTGATGTACCAGGCGGCAGAGCAGATACGGCTCTTCAGCGGCTGTGACGTTGATACCGCCGTCATAGATGTGATGTGCGACTCAGTCGGGCTTCCCCGGCGGGTGTTCTAGAGGCCCTACATGGCAGGATTGGTTATATGTTGCGTTGGTTGACTGCCGGTGAATCCCACGGTCCGGCTCTGATCGGAATTGTTGAAGGCGTGCCTGCCGGTGTTGAACTCACCAGCGGGCAAATTCGTGACGCGCTGGCGCGTCGCCGCCTCGGCTACGGACGTGGCGCCCGTATGAAGTTTGAACAGGACGAGGTCACCATCATGGGTGGCGTCCGGCACGGGCTCACCCAGGGTGGGCCGGTAGCCATCCAGGTTGGAAACACCGAATGGCCCAAGTGGGAGCAGATCATGTCTGCCGATCCGGTGGACCCGGAGGTCCTCGCCGACCAGGCCCGTAACGCCCCTTTGACCCGTCCCCGCCCCGGGCACGCGGACTTCACGGGTATGCAGAAGTACGGCTTCGACGAAGCCCGTCCGGTGCTTGAACGCGCCAGTGCACGGGAGACTGCCACCCGCGTTGCCCTCGGCACCGTCGCTGCGCAGTTCCTGAAGCAGCTGGGCGTGGAACTGGTGAGCCACACTGTGTCCATTGCCAGCGTCACCGTTCCTGAAGGCAAGCCGTTGCCCGGACCCCGGGACGTGCTGGCCCTCGACGCCGACCCCCTTCGTTGTTTTGACCGCGAGACATCCAACGCGATGGTCGCCGAGGTGGATGCAGCCCACAAGGAAGGCGAAACCCTCGGTGGCGTTGTTGAAGTACTTGCGTACGGCCTGCCGCCCGGACTGGGCAGCTACGTCCACTGGGACCGCCGTCTTGACTCGCGGCTTGCTGCTGCGCTTATGGGCATCCAGGCGATCAAGGGCGTTGAAGTCGGCGACGGGTTCCTTACGGCAGCCCGCCGCGGCTCGGCAGCCCACGATGAAATCGTCAAGGACGACGACGGCCGGATTGTCCGCCAGACCAACCGTGCCGGTGGCATCGAAGGCGGCATGAGTATTGGCGAAGTGCTGCGTGTTCGTGCAGCCATGAAACCGATCGCTACTGTTCCGCGCGCACTGCGCACCATCGACGTGAGCACGGGCGAGCCTGCCAAGGCGCACCACCAGCGTTCCGATGTTTGTGCTGTTCCCGCCGCCGGTGTCGTTGCCGAAGCCATGGTTGCCCTGGTTCTCGCGGAGGCTGTTGCCGAGAAGTTCGGTGGCGATTCCGTAGCGGAGACCCAGCGGAACCTGCAAAGCTATCTTGACAGCATTCCGGCCACCTTGGACTCGGTCGGCCGGTAGTGGTCCGCTCTGTCCTGGATGGCTGCTCCGCCCGTCCCGTTGTTTTGGTGGGGCCCATGGCTGTTGGCAAGTCGGCCATAGGCCAACAGTTGGCCCAACAGCTTGGTCTTCCGTTCGTGGACACCGACGCAGTGGTGGTTTCTGCCCACGGGAGCATTGCGGACATCTTCGCAGGACGCGGCGAGCACGCCTTCCGGGAAATCGAAGCCAGGGCAGTGGCGAAATCGATCGAGTCCGCCAAAGCACAGCCGGCGATCATTTCCCTGGGCGGCGGAGCAGTCCTTGATTCCGGAACCCAGCAACTGCTGGGGGAGTGCACCGTGGTTTACCTGGAATGCGACGCGGAAACCGTGGCGGACCGGATCGCGCGAAACACGGGAAGGCCCTTGCTGCAGGGGGACGCAATGGCCCGGTGGGAAGCACTCTTTGCCACCAGGCGTCCCGTCTACGAACGGCTCGCAGACATCGTCATGGATGTGCGTTCAGGATCCGTGGCGGAAATCGGCCTCCATTTGGAGGAACGGCTGCGCCAGCATGCAGCCTTGAAAGAGGAAGTTGAAAAGTGAGCAACGAAGCAACTGTCATCAAGGTGACCGGCCAGTCAGTCAACGAAAACTACGACGTCGTGGTGGGCCGTGGCCTGTTGCAGAACCTTCCCGAAAAACTCGGTGAACGCGTCCGACGGGTCCTGGTCATCCACCCGCGGGCCCTTCGGCTGACGGGCGACACCGTTCGCGACGAGCTGGAGAGCGCCGGATTCACCGCGCTTACGGCCGAAATCCCGGACGCGGAGGAAGGCAAGCACATCCAGGTTGCCGCGTTCTGCTGGCAAGTGCTGGGCCAGAATGACTTCACCCGTTCGGACGCCATCGTGGCTGTCGGCGGCGGTGCTGTCACCGATCTCGCGGGTTTCGTGGCAGCCACCTGGCTGCGCGGTGTCAAGGTCATCCACATGCCCACGAGCCTCCTGGGAATGGTGGACGCCTCGGTTGGAGGCAAGACGGGCATCAACACCGCCGAGGGCAAGAACCTCGTGGGGTCATTCCACCCGCCCGCTGCCGTCCTGGCCGATCTGGATACTCTCCAGACATTGCCGAAGAACGAGCTCATCTCCGGCATGGCGGAAGTCATCAAATGCGGATTCATCGCCGATCCCGCGATCCTCGAACTGATCGAGAAGAACACGGACGCCGTGATGGATCCCGGTTCCGATGTCGTCCGCGAACTCATTGAGCGCGCCATCGCTGTCAAGGCCAATGTCGTATCCCAGGACCTCAAGGAATCCGGCCTGCGCGAAATCCTGAACTACGGCCACACCCTTGGCCATGCCATCGAACTGGTGGAGCGGTATTCCTGGCGCCACGGTGCTGCCGTTGCCGTGGGCATGATGTTCGCTGCCGAGTTGTCCCGCAGTGTCGGCCGTTTGTCGGATGCCGATGCCGACCGGCACCGCACCATCCTCGAAAGCCTTGGCCTGCCCATTACCTACCGAAGGGACCGCTGGCAGGGCTTGCTGGACGGTATGCGCCGGGACAAAAAGTCCCGTGGTGACCTCCTCCGCTTTGTCGTCCTCGACGGAGTGGCCAAGCCCGGCATCCTGGATGTCCCCGATACTTCCCTTCTCTTTGCTGCCTATCAGGAGATCGCATCATGACGATTGCCTTGCGCGAAGGGGTCAGTGACTGGCCAACAGCCGGGTTCCCCGGTGTCCGGATGAACCCGGACACACTCCTGCCCGTGGTGGTCAATGAGGAAGTCATGGAGACTGCTCTCGCGGCTTCGGATGATCCTGCGGACCGGATCATGGCCCTCCTGCTTGAAAACCAGCCAAAAGAGGCAGCTGAACTTCTGGCAGAGGCCCGCTATAAGGATCCTGAGTCCTTCCGGCTCAGGATCTTTGAGGCCGAAGTCCACCGTGCCACCAACCGCCATGACCGTGCTGTCCAACTGTTCCGCCACCTGCTGCACGAGGTCCAGGGAACGTCCAAGGAAGCAGTAGTACGCCAGTATCTTGGCCGCGCCTACTTCGTGGGCGGCAACGCGTTGGCCGCAGCCGAGGAGTTCTCCAGGGCACTTGACCTGAGGGTGGCCATGGCCGCCGATGCGGCACTGATCTACTCGTCCGCTGTGGCCCTGCAACGGGCCCGGGATGTCCTGGAAGTTGCTTCCTGAGAGCCGCCTGTAACGCTGCCCGCAAGGTCATGCCGCATTTGCCGGTAGAATGGTTTTTGGATTTTTGATAAATACGCGCTGGCGCGCCGAAAGGCACGCCTGCTTGGCATAGATAGCTGGCAGCTAGAACCAGTGCGATTAACCAGAGGATACGAGTGGCAACCACAAACGACATCAAGAACGGGACCGTACTGAAGCTCGAGGGCCAGCTCTGGAACATCATCGAGTTCCAGCACGTCAAGCCGGGCAAGGGCGGTGCCTTTGTCCGCACCAAAATGCGCAACGTCATGTCCGGCAAGGTGGTCGACAAGACCTTCAACGCCGGCCTGAAGATTGAAACCGCAACGGTTGACCGCCGCGACTACCAGTACCTGTACCAGGATGGCGAAGACTTCGTCTTCATGGACACCCAGGACTACGACCAGATCACCGTTTCCGGTGCAACAGTCGGCGACGCCACCAACTTCATGCTCGAGAACCAGATGGTGAACATCGCCATCCACGAAGGCACTCCGCTGTACATCGAGCTGCCCCCGAGTGTCGTTCTCGAAATCACCTACACCGAGCCCGGCCTGCAGGGCGACCGCTCCTCCGCCGGAACCAAGCCGGCTACGGTGGAAACCGGCTACGAGATCCAGGTGCCGCTGTTCGTTGAGCAGGGAACCAAGGTCAAGGTCGACACCCGCGATGGCAGCTACCTGGGCCGGGTCAACGACTAGTGAGCGCACGCGGTAAAGCCCGTAGCAGGGCCTTGGAAGTACTTTTCGAAGCGGAGCAGCGCTCAGTTTCGGCTTTCGACGCAATGACAGCGCGTCGGGAGAAGACAGACCTCGTCATCAACCCCTACACGGTGGAAATAGTGGAGGGTGTTGTCTCCATGCAGGCAACCATTGATGAGTTCCTGGAGACCTACGCACAAGGCTGGACCTTGGAGCGCATGCCCTCCGTTGACCGCATCATTCTTCGTATCGGTGCGTGGGAACTTCTCTACAATGATGAAGTTCCGGACGGAGTGGCCGTAAGCGAAGCCGTGGCCCTCGCCAAGACGATGTCCACTGATGAGTCCCCGGCCTTCATCAATGGCTTGCTGGGCCGTCTGCAGAAGCTCAAGCCGTCGCTGCTGGCCTAGCCGGCAGGACAGTATTCGAAAATGGACCCTCCTCCCCGGAAAACCGGAGAGGAGGGTCCATTTTTTCGGGCAAATACCGGAACTGCCCCGGGACCTACTGGAGGACAGCGGCCCTCAGTGTGGGGATGAGCCGGAGGTGTTCGATTTCGTCGTGTTGGTGCACGGGGACGTCGCGGCCACTGAGTATCCGTTGGCGTGTGAAAGCCAACGCAGTTGCCCCCTTGATGAATGCCTTCATCTGCCCGCCCCGGCCCCTCGATGCAGCCCAGCGAAGTGCCTGGCGCCTGCCTCGGGAGGTAGCCAGCATCTCCACCTCTGCCGGCGTGAACCAGCCGGCGCGGGCGTATTCCAGAAGCCGTTGACGGGTCAGCTTTCCCTCGGCGACGCGAAGCAGGATCACGCCGACGACGGCAACCAGGAAGATTGGTACCTGCACTGCGAAGTACTCCACCAGGAAGTTCTGCCCCATGCTGTTCCAGCGGTTGTGCAGGAACATTGCCGGCAGCAGGCCGATGAAGAAGGCCAGGACCGCATATCCTGAGTGCCATTTCCTGGCAGCGAATCCCATGATCAAACCGGTCGTGCCCGTGAATACTGCGTGGGCAAAGGGAGACATGACGCCACGAAGGATGAAAATGCGTACCAAATCGGTCCCGGGATCAGTGGAAGAAGCGATTTCACGCCCGAAGTAGAGGATGTTCTCAGTGAAAGCGAACCCCGCCGCAATGGTGAACGCGAACACCACGCCATCCACGGGACCGTCGAAGTACTTGCGGGCTGCCAGGATCAGGACCAAGAGTCCCAGTGACTTTGTGAATTCCTCCACGATCGGGGCCTGGACCGTCGCCATGAAATAGGCGAAGGCCTCTTCGCTCCCAGTGGGAGCGGCAAGCGCGAAAAGCGGTTGGATCAACAGCGTGCCGGCTATGGAAACGGCCGCACCCCACGTAAAGGCGAACCAGAGCAGCCGCGCCGGTTCGGGCTCCCACCGGTCTATGACGCGCACCGTCAACAGGACGATGGACAGTGGGATCAATGAGACCAGGAAGCCGATGATGAACCCTGCGATCCCCGTATTTCCCAAGAGGAACGGCACCACCAACAGAAGACTACCCAGGACCAGGACGGTGCCGACGATCAGCAAGGGAAGGGTGCCCCAGCTCCGGCGTGCAGGCCGTGCCGGTGGCGTGGCCCAGTTTTGCTGTGGCAGGGACGCCGGGTTTCCCGGGGCTGCCTGGTAGTTTCCCGGCTGAACGCGACCGATCCACGTGGGGTTGGCACCTGGCTCCAGGTAAGGCCTTGGATAAGGATGTCCGCCGTGCTGACCGGGCTGGTTCATGCTCATGGGAAAGAGCCTATTCCACGCTCGGAAATGTGAGCTTAAACTCACCCACCTGCCAAGGACCCGCGCGGTCGTCCCATGGACGCTGTGATACTTTTGGAGAGCAAATATTCCTTTTTTAATTCCGTCCCGTGAGGCGGGGAAAGGGGAGACGAGCGATGACTGAAGTCACTTCTGCGCACGTGCCGTCGCGGGTTGTCCTCAACCAGGCGGATATCGATCGTGCGCTTACTCGTATCGCCCACGAGATCCTCGAAGCCAACAAAGGCTCGCAGGACCTGGTTCTGTTGGGCATTCCCAGCCGCGGTTATCCGCTGGCCGTGCGGCTCGCCAATAAGATCGCCGCAGCCGACCCCACGGTTAACGCCGGGGCCATTGTCGGCCAGCTGGACGTCACCATGTTCCGTGACGACCTCTCCCACCAGCCCACCCGGCCTCCGCACCACACCCGGCTTCCGCTGTCCGGCATCGACAACAAGGTTGTTGTGCTCATTGACGACGTCCTCTACTCGGGACGCACCATCCGTGCAGCCTTGGACGCCCTTGTCGATCTCGGCCGTCCACGCATCGTCCGCCTTGCGGTCCTGGTGGACAGGGGCCACCGCGAACTTCCCATCCGCGCCGACCACGTGGGTAAGAACCTGCCGACCTCCTCTGCGGAAAAAGTCCGGGTACACCTCGAGGAAACTGATTCCGTAGATGGCACACCCGTCAACGAGGTAGTAATCGAGGCGGGCAAGTGAAGCACCTTCTTTCCACGGAAAACCTGGTCGCATCCGACGCCATCCGCATCCTGGACACCGCGGAAGAGATGTCCGCAGTGGGGGACCGCGAGGTCAAGAAGCTCCCCGCGCTCCGCGGCCGCACCGTAGTGAACCTCTTCTTCGAGGACTCCACGCGAACCCGGATCTCCTTTGAAGCGGCGGCCAAGCGCTTGTCCGCCGATGTCATCAACTTCGCAGCCAAGGGATCCTCCGTATCCAAGGGCGAGTCCCTCAAGGACACCGCGCAGACCCTCGCTGCCATGGGCGCGGACGCCGTCGTCATCCGCCACTGGGCTTCGGGCGCGCCGCACCGCTTGGCCGCTACGGACTGGATCGATGCCGCGGTGATCAACGCCGGCGACGGTACTCACGAGCACCCGACGCAGGCACTTTTGGACGCCTTCACCATGCGCAGGCACTGGTCGAAGCTCAACGGCGTCGCATCGACGGGAGCGGACCTGGCAGGCATGCGGGTCGCCATTGCGGGGGACGTGCTGCACTCGCGCGTGGCCCGCTCCAACGTCTGGCTGCTGAAGACCTTGGGTGCCGAGGTCACCTTGGTTGCGCCACCCACCCTGCTGCCCATCGGCGTCGAGCACTGGCCCTGCAAGGTCAGCTACAACCTGGACGAAACGCTCCAGTCCGGTATTGACGCCATGATGATGCTGCGCGTCCAGGGTGAGCGGATGAACGCCTCGTTCTTCCCGTCGACCCGTGAATATTCGCGCCGCTGGGGCTTCGACGACGCCCGCCTCCGCGCCTTGGATGACCTGGGCATGAAGGACACCATCATCATGCACCCCGGCCCCATGAACCGTGGCCTGGAGATTTCATCCGCCGCCGCCGACTCGCCCCGTTCCACTGTGCTTGCGCAGGTACGAAACGGCGTTTCGGTCCGCATGGCGGCCCTGTACCTGCTGCTGTCCGGAGATACCCGCGAAGCAGCCCCACTGAACATTGTCACACCGGCTTTCGCAAGCCCGTCCAGCAAGGAGAGCAACTGATGGCCGAGAACACTTACTTGATCCGCGGGGCCGCCGTCCTCGGTGGCGAGGCCCAGGACCTGCTGATCCGCGACGGCGTAATTGCCGCCCGGGGTGCGGACCTTTCCGATGAGGGCGCCACCGTGATCGACGGCAAGGGTCTGGTGGCCCTGCCGGGCATGGTGGACGTCCACACGCACCTGCGTGAACCCGGTCGCGAGGACGCCGAAACAGTGGAGACCGGCACCCGGGCTGCTGCCCTCGGTGGCTTTACGGCCGTCCACGCCATGGCCAACAGCAACCCCGTGGCTGACACCGCCGGTGTCGTCGAGCAGGTCCACAGCCTGGGCCGTGCGTCCGGCTGGGTCGATGTGCGTCCTGTCGGCGCGGTCACCGTGGGTTTGGCCGGCGAGCAGCTCGCCGAGCTTGGCGCCATGGCCGACTCCCGCGCGCAGGTGCGGATGTTCTCCGACGACGGCATCTGCGTTCACGACCCGGTACTCATGCGCCGCGCGCTTGAGTACGTCAAAGCGTTCGACGGCGTCGTGGCCCAGCACGCGCAGGAACCCCGCCTTACCGCCGGGGCACAGATGAACGAGGGCACAGTCTCCGCAGTCCTGGGACTGACCGGCTGGCCTGCCGTTGCCGAGGAAAGCATCATTGCCCGTGACGTCCTGCTTACCCAGCACGTCGGGTCCCGGCTGCATGTGTGCCACGTTTCCACTGCCGGGTCTGTTGAGATCGTGCGCTGGGCGAAGGCCCGTGGCATCAACGTCACCGCCGAAGTGACCCCGCACCACTTGCTCCTGACGGACGAATTGGTCCGCAGCTACGACCCCGTCTACAAGGTCAACCCGCCGCTGCGCACGGATGCCGATGTGCAGGCCCTGCGTGAAGGACTGGCCGACGGCACCATCGACGTCGTCGGAACCGACCACGCCCCGCACCCCAGCGAGCACAAGGAGTGCGAGTGGGCGCAGGCGGCCATGGGCATGACGGGCCTTGAAACGGCGCTCTCGGTGGTTCAGGAAACCATGATCGAAACCGGCCTCATGACCTGGGCAGACTTCGCCAGAGTCACCTCGTTCACTCCCGCCGTCATCGGCCGCGTGGCCGACCAAGGCCGTCCGCTGGAAGTTGGCGAGCCGGCCAACGTCATCCTGGTGGACCCGGCTGCGCGTTGGACGGTCGACCCCCATAAGATGGCAACCATGGGCCGCAATTCACCGTTCAAGGGCAAAGAGCTGCCCGGATCCGTGGTGGCTACCTTCTTCAAGGGCCACCCCACGGTCCTCGACGGCCGGCTCAACACGCCCTACCAGCACCCGGCAGTCAGCAACTGATGAGCAACCAGACATTGACTGTGCTCACCACGGTGCCGCTGATCGTTGCCGTACTGGTGATGATCTGGCTCGGGTGGCGGAACCGGCTGAGGCGACAAGCCGACGTCGAACGTCTGCCTGCGGTGCCGGAACAGCTGACGCCGGCGAGCGTCGTCGCTGATGGCCAGTACGTGACCACCACGACGGCGGGCGACTGGCTCGACCGCATAGCGGCCCAGGGCCTGGGCATCCGGACCAACGCGGAACTGAGCATCCACGCCGAAGGCGTGTTGTTCGACCGCTCCGGTGCCGCCCCCGTCTTCATCCCGCGGCGGTCCCTCGTGGACAGCCGCGAAGCCAACGGCATGGCCGGGAAGTTCGTCGAAAAAGACGGCCTCCTTGTCATCAGCTGGAGGCTTGGCGCCCGGGAACTCGATACCGGATTCCGGTCCCGGCACTCAGCCGACAAGAAGCTCCTCCTTGAAGCCCTCCAGGAATTGATCTCCGCAGCCCCTCAGGCAGATGCCGATAGTGGAAAGTAATAAAGTGACGGAAAGTAACGCAGCCACCAAAACCACCCCCTCCGCAGCAGTACTGGTGCTCGAAGACGGCCGCATGTTCCGCGGCCGCAGCTACGGCGCCCAGGGAACCGCACTGGGAGAGGCCGTCTTCGCCACCGGCATGACCGGCTACCAGGAGACCATCACCGACCCCTCGTACGCCCGCCAGCTGGTCGTCCAGACTGCGCCGCACATCGGCAACACCGGGGTCAACAGCGAAGACGCTGAATCCCGCCGCATCTGGGTGGCCGGGTACATTGTCCGTGATGCCGCGCGCCGGCCCTCCAACTGGCGCTCGGAGCGAAGCCTGGACGAGGAACTCGTCGAACAGGGCATCGTGGGCATCCAGGGCGTGGACACCCGTGCCATCACGCGCCACCTCCGCGAGCACAAGACCATGCGGGCCGGTATCTTCTCCGGCGAGGCCGCCCGGGCCACCGACAAGGAATTGTTGGACGCCGTCCTGGCCAGCGCGCCCATGGAGGGCGCAGCCCTGGCCGAGGAAGTCTCCATCGACGAGGCCTACGTGGTCGAACCCAAGGACCACGGCTGGGAAGGCGAACCCCGCTTCTCCATCGCTGCTGTGGACCTCGGCATCAAGGCCATGACTCCCGTGCGTTTCGCCGAGCGCGGCGTGCGCGTGCACGTCCTGCCTGCCACGTCCACGCTTGAAGACGTGAACGCGGTCAAGCCCGACGGCTTCTTCATGTCCAACGGCCCCGGCGACCCCGCCACTGCCGACCACCAGGTTTCCCTGCTGCGTTCGGTGCTGGACGAGAAGCTGCCGTACTTCGGAATCTGCTTCGGCAACCAGATCCTGGGCCGCGCCCTGGGCTTTGGCACGTACAAGCTCCGCTACGGCCACCGCGGCATCAACCAGCCCGTGATGGACCGCCGTACCGGGAAGGTGGAAATCACCTCCCAGAACCACGGCTTCGCAGTAGACGCGCCGCTGAACGGATCCACGGTGGCGCCGGAGGAGCGTTACGGCCGTGTGGAGGTCAGCCACGTCTCGCTGAACGACGACGTCGTCGAAGGCCTCGCCTGCCTCGACATCCCGGCCTTCTCGGTCCAGTACCACCCGGAGGCTGCCGCCGGCCCGCACGACGCCGCGTACCTCTTCGACCGCTTCATCGACCTCATGGCCGATACCAAAGCCGCCGCTCCCGCAAAGAACAACGACTCCAAGACTGAGGACAAGAAGTAATGCCCAAGCGTACAGATCTCAAGAGCGTCCTTGTCATCGGTTCCGGTCCCATCGTCATTGGCCAGGCGGCCGAGTTCGACTACTCCGGCACCCAGGCCCTCCGGGTCCTGAAGGAGGAGGGCCTCCGGGTCATCCTGGTCAACTCGAACCCGGCCACCATCATGACGGACCCCGAGTTCGCCGATGCCACCTACGTTGAACCCATCACCCCTGAGGTGGTGGAGAAGATCATCGCCAAGGAGCGCCCGGACGCCATCCTGCCCACCCTTGGTGGCCAGACGGCCCTGAACACGGCCATCGCCCTGGATAAGAACGGGGTACTGGAGAAGTACAACGTCGAACTCATCGGTGCCAACATCGCCGCCATCGAACTCGGCGAGGACCGCGAGAAGTTCAAGGGCGTCGTGGAGCGTTGCGGCGCCGAGTCGGCACGCAGCCACATCATCCACACCATGGATGAAGCCTTCAAGGCAGCCGAAGACCTGGGCTACCCCATGGTGGTCCGGCCGTCCTTCACCATGGGCGGGCTGGGTTCCGGCCTCGCGTACAACGAGGACGACCTCCGCCGCATCGTCGGCCAGGGCCTCCAGTACAGCCCCACCACCGAGGTCCTGCTTGAGGAGAGCATCCTTGGCTGGAAAGAATACGAACTCGAGATGATGCGCGACAAGAACGACAACGTCGTTGTCGTCTGTTCCATCGAGAACTTCGACCCCGTCGGTGTGCACACCGGCGACTCCATCACGGTTGCTCCTGCCCTGACCCTGACGGACCGCGAGTACCAGAAGCTGCGCGACGTCTCCATCGCGGTTATCCGCGAAGTCGGCGTCGACACCGGTGGCTGCAACATCCAGTTCGCCATCGACCCCGCCACGGGCCGTGTGGTGGTCATCGAAATGAACCCGCGCGTTTCCCGCTCTTCGGCGCTGGCCTCGAAGGCAACCGGTTTTGCCATCGCCAAGATCGCCACGAAGCTCTCCCTGGGATACACCCTGGACGAGATTCCGAACGACATCACCCAGAAGACCCCGGCTTCCTTCGAGCCGACCCTTGACTACGTGGTTGTCAAGGTTCCGCGCTTCGCTTTCGAGAAGTTCCCGGCAGCAGACAACACGCTGACCACCACCATGAAGTCGGTGGGCGAAGCGATGGCCATGGGACGCAACTTCACCGAGGCCCTGCAGAAGGCCCTGCGTTCATTGGAGCAGAAGGGCTCCCAGCTGGACTTCAGCTCGGTCCCGGAATACGAAGTGGCAGAGCTCATCGAGAAGGCCAAGCGGCCTACCACGGAGCGTCTGCACCAGGTACAGCGGGCCCTCCTTGGCGGTGCCACCGTTGAGGACCTTTTCGAAGCCACCAAGATCGACCCCTGGTTCCTGGACCAGCTCCAGCTGCTCAATGAGACTGCCCAGGAAATCCGCAAGGCCGGCGTTCTCACCGAGGAAATGCTGCGCAACGCCAAGCGCCACGGCTTCTCCGACGAGCAGATCGGTGCCTTGACGCACAACAACGAGGCCGTGGTCCGCGGTGTTCGCCAGGCCCTGGGCATCCGCCCGGTCTACAAGACGGTGGACACCTGCGCCGCCGAATTCGCCGCCTACACCCCGTACCACTACTCCTCCTACGATGAGGAGGACGAAGTAGGCCTGCACTCCAAGCCCTCCGTCATCATCCTCGGCTCCGGCCCCAACCGCATCGGCCAGGGCATCGAGTTCGACTACTCCTGCGTCCACGCTTCCATGGCCTTGCGCAAGGCCGGCTACGAGACCGTCATGGTCAACTGCAACCCGGAGACTGTGTCCACGGACTACGACGTTTCCACGCGTCTGTACTTCGAACCGCTGACCCTTGAGGACGTCCTCGAGGTCATCGCTGCGGAGGAGCGCACGGGCGGCGTCATGGGCGTCTTCGTGCAGCTTGGCGGACAAACCCCCTTGAAGCTGGCACAGCAGCTTGCCGACGCAGGTGTTCCCATCCTGGGCACCTCGCCGGAAGCGATCGACCTCGCCGAACACCGTGGCGCCTTCGCCCGGGTCCTGGACGAGGCCGGCCTGACGTCCCCGAAGAACGGCACCGCCGTTTCCTTCGAGGACGCCAAGAAGATCGCCGACGAAATCGGCTACCCCGTGCTGGTCCGCCCGTCCTACGTGCTGGGCGGCCGCGGCATGGAGATCGTCTACGACGAAGCAAACCTTTCCCGCTACATCGCGAACGCCACCGAGATCACCCCGGATCACCCGGTCTTGATCGACCGCTTCCTTGAAGACGCGGTGGAGATCGATGTCGATGCCCTCTTCGACGGCACCGACATGTACCTCGGCGGCATCATGGAGCACATCGAAGAGGCCGGTATCCACTCCGGTGACTCCGCGTGTGTCCTGCCTCCGATCACCCTTGGCAACAACGTGATCGAGCGCGTCCGGACGGCAACCCGTGCGATCGCCGAAGGCGTGGGCGTACGTGGCCTCATCAACATCCAGTTCGCCCTTGCCTCCGACGTCCTGTACGTCCTGGAAGCAAACCCCCGCGCCTCCCGTACCGTTCCGTTCGTCTCCAAGGCAACGGGCGTGCAGATGGCCAAGGCCGCTGCCTTGATCGGTACCGGCGTCACCATCAACCAGCTCCGCAGCGCGTACAAGATGCTGCCGGAAAGCGGCGACGGCTCAACGCTGCCGCTGGATGCTCCGGTTGCCGTGAAGGAAGCCGTGCTGCCGTTCAGCCGCTTCCGTACGCCGGAAGGCAAGGTCGTCGACTCCTTGCTCGGCCCGGAAATGCGCTCCACCGGTGAAGTCATGGGTATCGACAAGCACTTCGATACCGCCTTCGCCAAGAGCCAGGCAGCAGCCAACAACGCGCTGCCTACCGAAGGCAAGATCTTCGTTTCCGTGGCCAACCGGGACAAGCGTTCGGTGATCATGGGCGTCAAGCGGCTCTCGGACCTTGGCTTCGAGATCGTCTCCACCGGTGGCACCGCCGACGTCCTGCGCCGCAACGGCATCCAGGCGACTCCGGTCCGCAAGGTTGCCGAGGGAAGCAGCGCCGAAGGTGAGGGAACCATCGCGGACCTCGTCATCGCCGGTGAGATCGACATGGTCTTCAACACGCCTTCCGGTGGCGAAGCCCGCAGCGATGGATACGAACTCCGCGCCGCAGCGACCTCCATCGGCATTCCATGCATCACCACCGTTGCTGAGTTCAACGCGGCAGTTCAGGCGATCGAGGCCCTGCGGACCTATGAATGGTCGGTGACCAGCCTGCAGGAGCACGCAGCCAACCTGTCGGCAGCCATGGAAGCCGCACATGCCTGAGACTGCAGCATCACAGCAGGCACAGCAGCCGGTCCGGGAGTCTTTCGGCTCCCGGCTGGCTGCCGCCATGGCCTCCCGCGGTCCGCTGTGCGTCGGGATTGATCCGCACCCGCAGCTCCTGGCGGACTGGGGTTTGAACGACGACGTCGCGGGGCTGGAGCGCTTCTCGCTCTCGGTGGTTGAGGCGGTGGCTTCCCTCGCTGCCGCGGTGAAGCCGCAGGTGGCGCTGTACGAACGCCACGGTTCGGCCGGCATGGCTGTCCTGGAACGAACGCTTGCGGCCTCAGCGGACGCCGGGGTGCTCAGCATTGCTGATGCCAAGCGTGGCGATATCGGTTCCACCATGGCGGCCTATGCGGATGCCTGGCTGCGGGATGGGTCGTCGTTGGCTGCGGACTCGGTGACGTTGAGTCCGTACCTGGGATTTGAGTCGCTGCGTCCTGCCCTGGATCTTGCAGCCCGGAACGGCCGGGGAGTGTTCGTGCTTGCGCTGACATCGAACCCCGAGGGAAAGTCGGTTCAGCACGTCGGAGGCGAACACTCCGTGGCCCGCAGGATCGTGGCCGCAGCCGCTGCGGAGAACCAGCGTTATGAGGGTGCACTGGGATCGGTGGGCCTGGTGGTCGGTGCCACTATCGGCTCGGCCCTGACAGATCTGGGCATCGAGCTTGGCCCGGTCCGCGGAGCTATCCTTGCGCCGGGACTCGGAGCCCAGGGCGCGACGCCTGCCGACCTCCGTGCGACCTTCGCTGACGCGTATCCGCAGGTCCTGGCCACCTCCAGCCGGGGAATCCTGGCAGCAGGTCCGTCCATTCCGGCTTTGCGCGCCGCAGCCGGGGAGACCCTGGCCGGGCTTCGTTCCTGAGGCAACGCGGGGTCACTTTTGGCCCATGATGGGCCTGACTACCGGCCATAAGTGACCCCGCGTTGGTCCAACTCATTGCGCAACTGCGCCCCTGGCGGTAGGTTCAGGATCAGTCGCGTGATCTGCATCACAAACTCGATCTGACAGGGGTTCGGCAGTGGGCCTGAAAGAGCTGACACCGCAAGAGCGTGCCGATGCGTTGGAAAAGGCTGCCAAGGCCCGGGCCGTGCGGGCCGCGGCCAAGGAGCGGCTGAAGCGTGGAGAAGTGAGCATCGCGGAGTTGATCTCCTCAGGCGCCACTGACGAAGCGATCGCGCGCATGCGTGTGGTGGAGTTGCTGGAAGCCCTGCCGGGGATTGGTCCCGTCCGGGCGGCCGGGATCATGGCGGATATCGGTATTGCCGGATCCCGGCGTATCAGGGGGTTGGGAATCCACCAGGCCCGGGCGCTGGTAGATTTTATGGATACCCAACAAAGCGTTTGACGCATCTCCCCGAAGGAATCCGTGAGCAAGAATCCTGGACTGACCGTCCTTGCAGGCCCCACTGCCGTTGGCAAAGGAACCGTATCCACGTACATCAGGGACAACTATCCAGAGGTTTGGCTTTCGGTTTCAGCCACCACCAGGGCCGCCCGTCCGGGTGAAAAGGATGGTGTCCATTACTTCTTCAAGTCAGCCGAAGAGTTCGATGCCCTGGTAGCCGACGGCGAACTGCTGGAGTGGGCCGTAGTTCACGGCCAGAACCGCTACGGCACCCTTCGCAGCACCGTCAACGCTGCGATCGCCGAGGGCAAGTCCGTCCTCCTCGAGATCGACCTCCAGGGTGCGCGGCAGGTCAAGGCGGCTGTGCCCGACGCCAACTTCGTCTTCCTGGCTCCGCCCAGCTGGGACGAAATGGTCCGCCGGCTGGTTGGCCGCGGCACGGAAACCGCGGAGGAACAGCAGCGGAGGCTGGAAACCGCTAAACTGGAACTTGCTGCTGAACCGGAGTTTGACCACACCGTCATTAATGACGACGTTCGCCGGGCAGCGGACGAGCTTGTTTCACTCATGGGGCTTACCCCGCACGGGCGCTAAAGCGCCTGTTTGTTGGCCCGCTAGAATTTGGAGAATTCGTGTCCACGAACCTTGAAGGCATCATCAACCCGCCGATCGATTCGCTGCTTGAGGCTGCCGATTCCAAGTACGGCCTGGTGATCTTCGGCGCCAAGCGTGCCCGCCAGATCAACGCTTACTACGCCCAGCTGCACGAGGGCCTGTTCGAGTACGTCGGTCCCTTGGTTGACACCAAGCTGAACGAGAAGTCGCTCTCGATCGCCCTCCGCGAGATCAACGAAGGCCTTCTGGTTTCCACGCCGATCGAGCCCGCAGAATAAAGCAGACTGCCTGTTGACGGAGGTCACGTGCGCATAGTCCTCGGAGTCGGGGGAGGGATTGCAGCCTACAAGGTTGCATCGCTCCTCCGGCTTTTTACTGAAGCCGGCCATCAGGTGACGGTCATTCCCACGGAAGCAGCCACCCGTTTTGTTGGGGTTGCCACGTGGGAGGCCCTCTCCGGCAACCCGGTGAGCAACAGCGTCTTCGACGACGTCGACAAGGTCAACCATGTGCGCCTGGGGCACCAGGCCGACCTGATCGTCATTGCACCCGCCACCGCTGATCTCCTGGCCCGGGCGGCCACCGGGCAAGCAAACGACCTCCTCACCAACACCCTGCTGATGGCCCATGGCCCGGTACTCTTCGCGCCCGCGATGCACACCGAAATGTGGCAGCACGCGGCGACCCAAGCCAATGTGGAAACGTTGCGCAGCCGGGGAGCAACGGTTCTGGAACCTGCTTCCGGGCGACTCACGGGTGCCGATTCGGGTCCGGGCAGGCTCCCGGAGCCGGACGCCATCTTTGCTGCGGCCATTGCCTTGGCAGAGGCCTCCGGTACGTCGGATAGTGCCCCACCGACGTCGGCGACGCACGCATCACTCGTGGGCAGGACAGTTACGATTTCCGCCGGTGGAACCAGGGAAGCCCTGGACCCGGTCAGGTTCCTGGGCAACCGTTCCTCGGGCAAGCAGGGCGCTGCCTTGGCCACCGCTGCCTTGGCCGCCGGCGCCAAAGTCCGTTTCCTGGCCGCGCACATGGACGTAGAGCCGCCGGCCGGCGTCGAGCTTGTCCGCGTTGAGTCAGCCCTGGAACTGCGCGAGGCCGCGCTGAAAGCAGCAGTGGATTCCGACGTCGTCATCATGGCTGCGGCGGTTGCGGATTTCCGTCCGGCTGAGGTTTCGGACACAAAAATCAAGAAGGTCGACGGCGAGGACGCACCTGTTGTGCGCCTGGTCCGGAATCCTGACATCCTGCGCGAGCTTGTCCAGAGCCGGACCGCTGAAGGCGGCCGGCAGTTGATTGTCGGCTTTGCGGCGGAAACCGGGGACGCGCAGGGCGATGTACTGGAGCATGCGGCAGCCAAACTCAAACGCAAGGGCTGCGACCTCCTCGTTGTCAATCAGGTGGGTGTTGGCCGGGTCTTCGGGCAGGACGACAACTCTGTGGTCATCCTTTCCGGCCATGGCGCTGAGCCGCAGTCCGCTGCCGGGTCCAAGACAGACGTCGCCGCCGCAGTGATTGACCGGGTTGGCGCCGAACTCGCACAGGTCTTCCCGGCATGTGACTGAGCCCACGCCTGAATTCTTCGCAAAGGGACACACGGCAGATCACGTGATCCCGCAACCCAGTAAGGTGGTCGAGTGACTTTACCGCTGCACCATGAACACCATGGCACCCCGTCCAAGCTCCGCCTCTTCACTTCCGAGTCGGTTACTGAAGGGCACCCGGACAAGATCTGCGACCAGATCAGCGACTCCATTCTTGACGCGTTGCTGGCCGCGGATCCTGAATCCCGCGTGGCCGTTGAGACCATGGCCACAACCGGCTTGGTGCATGTGGCCGGCGAGGTCACCACTGATGCTTACGTCGAAATTCCGCAGATCGTCCGTGAGACCATACTCGGAATCGGCTATGACTCCTCGGCCAACGGTTTCGACGGCGCCCGCTGTGGCGTTTCGGTCTCGATCGGCCAGCAGTCCAACGACATCGCGGGCGGGGTCTTCAACTCGCTTGAGGCCCGTGAAGGACGCCAGGAGGACGACTACGACCTCCAGGGTGCCGGCGACCAAGGCATCATGTTCGGTTACGCCAGCGATGAAACGGCGTCCTACATGCCGACTCCCATCTGGTTGGCGCACCGCCTTTCGGAGCGTCTGACCGAAGTCCGCAAGAACGGCGAACTTGCCTACCTGCGGCCCGACGGCAAGACCCAGGTGACGGTAGGGTACGACGGCGACCGGCCGGTTTCCGTTGAAACCGTTGTGATCTCCAGCCAGCACGCTGAGGAAGCAAGCCTAGATCAGCTCCGCGCGGACCTCGCAAGCTACGTCATCGAACCCGTGCTGGCAGCGTCAAACCTTGACCTCTCCCGCACGGCCAACATCCTGAACCCTGCAGGCGCTTTCGTCATCGGCGGCCCCGTCGGGGATGCCGGTCTGACCGGGCGCAAGATCATCGTGGACACCTATGGCGGATTCTCCCGCCACGGCGGCGGTGCGTTCTCCGGCAAGGATCCGTCGAAGGTGGACCGTTCTGCTGCCTACGCCATGCGTTGGGTCGCCAAGAACGTCGTGGCTGCCGGTCTTGCCAAGCGCGCCGAGATCCAGATCGCCTACGCCATTGGCCAGGCCCGGCCCGTGGGTACCTACGTTGAGACCTTCGGCACGGAGACTGTGGACCCTGCCCGCATCAGCGAAGCGATCGACGAACTCTTTGATCTCCGTCCCCGCGCCATCATCGATGCCCTGGACCTCAAGCGGCCCATCTACGCCAAGACTGCTGCACACGGCCACTTCGGACGGGATGAGCCCGACTTCACCTGGGAGCGGCTGGACCGCGTTGCGGACCTGAAGGAATACTTCAACGCCTGATGTGTCCCGCGGACTGCCTCGATGTTGTTTTGTCGGTGGTTCGTGATTGGCTTTAGCCAGAGAGATGCCCGCAGCGGGTCAATCCCGCTGCGGGCATCTCTCGTTGACAGTGAAGCGGTCTTCCGTGTGATGAGTTGGAGGTGACGGGCATGGCAGCACACGATGTCCAGCCATCGTTGCTCCAACCCTCGCTGTTGCAGGGTTTCCCCGACCGGATGCCGGCCAATGGACCTCCGCTGGCTGCGTCGAATCCGGTAGCGCGCGTCATCCTGGAGTCATCCCTGCCCCATTTGGACAGGCCCTTTGACTACAGCGTTCCCGCCGAACTCGCTGATGCGGCTTCTCCAGGCGTCCGGGTGAAGGTGAAGTTCAACGGCCAGGAACTCAACGGCTACATCATCGAGCGCCGGGGGTCCTCGGATGCGGCCCACCCGCTCATAGCCTTGCATAAGGTTGTGTCCCCCGTAGCGGTCCTGACCCCAGCCGTCTCCGAGTTGGCGGCCACCGTGGCTGCACGCTACGCAGGTACCCTGAGCGACGTTCTCCGGACAGCTGTGCCTCCCCGTGTGGCCAAGGTGGAGAAGGAACTTCTGGCCGGGGATTTGGACGCCGATGTCGCGGAGCTGAAGCCGTTCACGGACGCTCACGCCTGGGCGGCGTACTCCAACGGCAAGTCCTATCTGCAGCACCTCGCCAGTGGCGGTTCGCCCAAGGCTGTCCTGACGGCCCTCCAGGGTTTCGGAGCGGCTGGCTGGGCGGCCCTGGTCGCATCAGCTGTAGCCACAGTCCGCTCCTCCGGACGGGGCGCGGTGGTGGTGGTTCCGGACTACCGCGACCTTGAGCAGTTGGAGTCCGCCCTGGCCAAGGTCCTGCCGTCGTCTGACGTAGCCAGGCTCACCGCGGACGATGGGCAAACGCCCCGTTACCGGAATTTCCTGCGGCTCCTGAGCGGTGCGGCCGGGGTGGCTATCGGCACCCGCTCTGCTGCCTACGCACCGGTCAAGGATCTGGGCCTGGTGGTGTGCTGGGATGACGGCGACGACCTCCACATCGAGCAACGCGCTCCCTACGCCCATTCCCGTGAGGTGTTGTTGCTCCGGGCCGAGCAGGAGGGCGCGGCTTGCCTCATGGCCTCCCACAGCCGCAGCACAGAGTTGCAGCGACTGGTGGAAATGCAGTGGGCGGCGCCGATCGAAGCGCCCCGCACCACAGTCCGCTCCACGGTGCCGCGCGTCCTCAACACCGCTGACAGCTTTGAGCAGGAACGCGACCCCCTGGCCCGGATCGCCCGTTTGCCGGGTGCGGCATGGCGGGCGGCCAAAGAAGGCCTGGAGCGCGGCCCCGTCCTGGTGCAAGTGGCCCGCGCGGGATACGCGCCG
Organism: Paenarthrobacter sp. TAF1; assembly: GCF_052113825.1. Lineage (NCBI taxonomy): Bacteria > Bacillati > Actinomycetota > Actinomycetes > Micrococcales > Micrococcaceae > Paenarthrobacter > Paenarthrobacter sp. TAF1. The sequence goes on along the minus strand of NZ_JBFRDO010000001.1, from coordinate 252,712 downwards.
TCCTTGGTGTGTGAGACATGCCGTGAGCTGGCCCGCTGCAACGCCTGCCAGGGGCCGTTGGCGGTCTCCAGCAGTTCGGCCATGCCGGCGTGCCGCTGGTGCTCCACACCGGCTCCTCAGTGGCGCTGCACGCACTGCAACGGAACCAGGCTGCGCCGGGGAGCCGCAGGTGTCATGAGGACCGCGGAGGAGCTGGGCCGGGCGTTCCCCGGCAAGCCGGTGGTCACCTCGTCCGGCGAGAACATCAAAGCCATGGTCCCCGATACTCCTGCCTTGGTGGTGGCCACGGTCGGCGCAGAGCCGGTTGCTCCCGCCGGATATGCCGCAGCCCTGTTGCTCGACGGCAATTCCTTGCTTCGACGGGAAAACCTGCGTGCGGGGGAGGACACCGTTCGCCGCTGGTTCAATGCCGCTTCCCTCGTGAAGCCTTCCGGCCAAGGCGGACTGGTAGTGATCACCGCGGATGACACCGCGGCCACGGGCGCACTTTTGCGCTGGGACGCTGCAGGATATGCCTCCAGGGAGCTCGCGTTGCGCAGAGAGCTCCAGCTACCGCCCGCGGTCCGAGTGGCTTCCGTCACCGGCTCAAGGGCCGACGTCGGGCATTTCTCCGAGGCTTTCGAGGCCAGCGCTCCGCTGGCCTCCGGCGCCAAACTCCGCAGCGCTGGACCGGCCCCGGTGCAATTGTTCACCGGCACGTCCCCCTCTGCGGCCGAAGAAGCCGATGCTGATGTCAGGACGCTGTACTTCATTCCGTATGCCGAAGCCGCAGAAACGACTCGCGCCATGCGTGCTGTCAAAGCCGCGAACGCTGCCAAGCGCACGGCCGGGCCGGTGCAGCTGCGCCTGGACGGGGTCGACGTCCTCTAGGCGCCAAGGTGCCGGACTCAGTACAACCGAGACTTGCGCCGGCGCAGGTTGACGACTTCTTCAGCCGCGGCGAGAAGTTGCCGTGCCGACTCGTCCCAGTTGAACTTCGATGCCCGTTCCACCGAAATGCGGGACCGCTGCTGCCACAATTCCCCGTCACCGAGGGCGGTTACTGCAGCAGAGAAGTCAGTGGGCGATTCAGGATCAACGTAACTGACGGCCTCGCCACCGACCTCCCTGAAGATCGGGATATCGCTGGCAATCACCGGGGTACCGAGGGCCATGGCCTCCACCAGCGGCAGCCCGTATCCTTCAGCGCGCGAAAGGCTGATCAGTGCGGTTGCCCGGAGCAGGAGGTCGTCGTATTCGGCGTCGGTTACACCGTTGTGGAAGATGACCTTGGCGCCGGCGGGAACGATGGCTTCCAGTTCTGCCCGGCGGTCCGCAGTGATGCGGCTCAACAGGTGCAACGTAAATTCCGGCAACCCGGCCATTCCCCGGATCATGGTTTCCACGTTCTTGTAGGGCATGAACGAGCCCATGTACAGCAGGGTCTTGTCGGCACCTGCTGCCGGATCCCGTGGTGTTTGTCCTGGCTGCGGAGCATTACCCACAATCCGGACCGGCCGCTTGGTCAGCCTGTATTTGGCCATCAGGGCTTCGGTGGTGTGGCTGATGGTGGCGACGATATCGGCCCGGTTCAAGAGCAACCGTTGGGGCCAGAAAGCCTTGTGGTACAGCCGCCACAGGAGGCGGACCGGGGCGGGAAGGAAACCCGGGGGAGCGGGGTGTTCGTAGTAGATGAGGTCGTGGAGGGTGAGAACCAGTCCGTACTTGCGCCCCAACGTGCCCATGGTCTGCATCGGGCAGACCACCACATCGGCGCCCAGGGGGTTGACCTTCCGGGCAACGAACAGCTCCAGTGGGGAAAGGGGGCTGTTGACCATCACATACGGAACGTCAGGCAGCAGGGCGAGTTGGCGCTTGTCGCTGACCAGCATGGTGACGTCCGCGAGTTTTGACGTGGCGGCTATGAGGCTGGAACCGTAGCGGCTGATGCCATCGTGGTGGTCCGTTCTGGTAAAGCGGGCGTCGATGACAATTTTCACGCGGGGTGTTCCTCCAGGAAGGTGCGGATCGCTGCTGCTGCGGGGGCCGGGGTTTCGTAGTGGATCAAATGCCCGACGTCGGGAATCACTTCCAGCGTAGCGTCCGGCAGCCGCTCCATCAGCTTGTGCTGGTTCGGAAGGGTGGCGATCTCATCCTTTTCCCCGGCGACGAGAAGGACCGGGAGCTTCAGTTGTTCGGCTACTTCTGCTACGTTGCCCGAGACCGACGCCTTGAAGGATTCGAGCAGGCTTTTCCTGTCCGCGAAGGCGCTGAAGTAGGCATCGTGCTGGCCGTGGATGAAGCGGCGGAGTGCTTTGTCCTTGGTCTTTGCCATGGTGATGCTCATGACGCGGACGACCAAGCGGTTTCGGAGGACAGCGAGTCCCACTCGGCGGGGAAGCCTGGCGGATGCCTGGTAGTACAGCACGGCAAGCTTGGTCATGATGCCCTTGGGACCTTCCAGAGCCGGAGCGGCAATGGGGTTGATCAGGATCAACGGGTAGATGGCATCGGGATGCGAAGCAGCGAAGTGGCTGGCCACTATCGAACCGAAGGAGTGGCCCAGCAGGACGGTCCTGGGACCCAAGCCGAGCGCGGTCATGAAGCTGGAGATGAATTGCCCGTAGCGCTCAACGGTGTGTTCATCATCCACGAACGGCTCCGAGCTTCCGAACGCCGGCAGGTCGGGCATGATGATGCGCATTTCCGGAAGCTGGTCCACTACGCGCAATAGACCGTGATGGTCTCCCCTGAAGCCATGGATGACCAGGATGGTGCGGGTCGTGGACGTGGCCTTGGCTGGTTCGTACGTCCAGTAGGCGACCGTGCTGCCGTCGACTTCGATATCCGAAGCGGTAGTCCGTCCGGCGAGGGCTTCACTGAAGAATCCATTGGGGGCCTGCGAGCCCTCGGGGGAGTGCGCGGTGTCCACTTTTTCCATGGAGGTATTCCCTAGTTCACGTTGTCCGGGTGTGAGCCGGTTCGATGGTGTCGTTCGAGTCCTGCCATGCCGTCCATGTCGGAGGGATCCAGCTCAAAATCGAATACGTTGAAGTTTTCCTTGATCCGTCCTGCAGAGCTCGCTTTGGGGATGACGAGGTTTCCCAGTTGGAGATGCCACCGGATGATGACCTGGGCAGGAGTTTTTCCATGCTTTTCGGCGAGCGAGATGATGGCAGCGTCGGCCAGGACCTGCCCGCGGCCGAGGGGACTCCACGCCTCAGTGGCTATTCCCAGCTGCTGGTGGAGTGTCCGTAATCTGCTTTGCTGCAGCCAGGGGTGCAGCTCGATCTGGTTTACTGCCGGGACGACTTCGGCTTTCTGCATCAGTTCGTCGAGATGGCCGGGCTGGAAGTTCGATACCCCGATCGCCCTAACTTTGCCCTCCCGATAGAGGGTTTCCAGCGCCTTGTATGTCTCCGTAAAAAGTCCGCGTCCGGCGCACGGCCAGTGGATGAGGTAAAGATCCACGTAGTCAAGCCCGAGGTTCGCAATCGAGGTGTCGAAGGCCCGGAGTGTGGACTCATAGCCTTGGTCGTCGTTCCAGACCTTGGTGGTCACGAACAGGTCCTCACGGGAAAGGGCGTGCACGGATTCCCCTGAACCACCCGTGCCGCCGTTCGCCCGGGCAGCATCGCCAATGGCACCGCCGAGCGCTCGGCCGACGCCCACCTCATTGCCGTACATCGATGCTGTGTCGAAACGCCGGTAGCCCTCGCCCAGGGCGGTCGCAACCAAAGCTTCGGCGTCTTTGGGCGGTACCTTGTAGAGCCCGTATCCCAAGCGTTCCATTTGTACGCCGTTGTTCAATGTCAGCCGGACCGGGAATCTCATAGCAAAGACTCTACCCATTTCCTGCACGAATGCTTCAGGAGTGGCCATTGAAACTGACCAGGCGTCGCGCGGAAGCCTCGTCCAGGATGAGGTCGGTGGCCAAACCCGCAGCCAGGGCTCCCTGCAATCCGTTGATCTTGGAGGCGCCCGACACCACGCAGATCCTGCGCCGGACCTGCCGCAACTGTTCGTGGCTGGGTCCTGTGGAGCGCTCGTTCAGCGTGATGCCGTCCGAGGAGCCGTCACTCCGGAAGAACACAGTCGCCACGTCGCCCACCACGTCGTCCGCTGCCAGCATGGAGAGGTCGCGTTCATCCAGGTAGCCGCCGGCATACACGTGGCTCGGGTAGTCCGAATCAACGGATCCGACTCCGAAAATAGCTATGCTCATGCGTGCCTGCAGATCAAGGATTCTTTGAACGCTGCGCTCATTCCACATGGCGGTCTTCGTGGCGGCGTGATCAAAGAAGGCGGGAACCGGGAACTGTTCAACCCTCGCTCCGTAGGCACTGCCGAAGCGTCGCATGATGTCGCTGGCGTAGGTAATGCCTGTGGTTTGCATGTTCCCGGCACCGTTGAGCTGGACCACGATGCTGTCATGGGTCACCTTGCGGGTGAGGTGACGGCTGACGGCGCTGAGCGTGGCGCCCCAGGCAACGCCGATGATTGCATTCGAATCCACCAAGGGCCCTATGGTCCTGGCGGCCTGCATGGCGACGCGGTCCAAGGTCTCCGCTTCATTCAAGGTGTCCAGGACCGGAACGACGTGGACGTCCACGCCGTACTGGTTCCTGATCTGGCTCTCAAGCTCAGGACCGGTATCGAACGGACTTCGAATCTGGACCTGCACCAGGCCTGTTTCCCGGGCTGAGGACAACAGCCGGGACACTGTGGACCGGGACGTCCGCAACTCGCGGGCGATCGCATCCATGGTCAGATCCTGCAGGTAGTACATCTGTGCAGCCCGGAGCGCATCCGAGTGACGTGATCGTGCCATCTCATTTCCTTACTGCACGTTTGTGCAAATAGCTTGACTCCATTTTCCACCTTCGCAAGATTAGTGGTGAACGGTGCAGCAGCGAGTGGCGCGGCGCACGAACCAAGCCCAAGGGAGCAGTTTTGGGACACAACAGGAATTCCGGTACTTCACAGCACGCACAGCAGCGTGACTCCGTCGTTGCACTGCAGGAGCGGCCCACGGCGAAGGTCCTCATTATCGGCGGTGGCATCAATGGTGTCGGAACGTTCCGCGACCTCGCGCTCCAGGGCGTCGACGTCGCCCTTGTTGAACGCGGTGATTTCTGCCAGGGCGCCAGCGGCGCTTCCTCCCACATGATCCACGGCGGCATCCGCTATCTCGAGAACGGCGAATTCCGACTGGTCCAGGAATCCGTGGTCGAACGCAACCGGCTCCTGCGCATCGCCCCGCACTACGTCAAGCCTTTGCAGACCACCATCCCGATCTTCAGCACTTTCTCCGGCATCCTTTCCGCGCCCACGCGTTTCCTTACCCACAAGCAGGGCAAGCCCAAGGAGCGCGGCGCGTTCCTCATCAAGGTGGGCCTGAGCATGTACGACTTCTTCTCCCGCGACGGTGGCAGCGTTCCGCGCCACCAGTTCCGCGGCCGGACAAAGGCCTTGGCTGAACTTCCCAAGCTGCACTCCGGAATCAAGTACGCAGCCACCTACTTTGATGCCTCAGTCCACAACCCCGAGCGTCTGACCCTGGACGTCCTGCAGGACGGCGAGAAGGCCGGCCGCGGGGGTGGGCTTCCCGGAGGCAGTGCCCGCGCCAGCAACTACGTCTCGCTCGTATCCATGGGTACCAACGGGGTCCGGCTCCGTGACGAGCTGACCGGCAAGGAATTCGACTTCCAGGCAGACGTCATCGTCAACACCACCGGCGCATGGGTTGACCTCACCAACCAGGCCATGGGTGCTGTGAGCAGGTTCATGGGCGGCACGAAGGGTTCCCACATTGTCCTGGACCACCCCGAACTCCTTGCCGCGTGCAACGGCCGGGAGATCTTCTTCGAGCACACCGACGGCCGCATTGTGCTGATCTACCCGATGGGAGACCGCGTGCTGGTCGGTACCACGGATGTCGACGCCGACATGTCCGAAGACGCCGTCTGCACGGAAGAAGAGATCGACTACTTCTTCGACCTCGTTGGCCATGTGTTCCCCACCATCAAGGTGGAGCGTGACCAGATCGTCTACAGCTTCGCCGGCGTTCGTCCCTTGCCCCGCCACGATGAAACCCAGCCGGGTTTCGTTTCCCGGGACTACCGCATCGAACGTAACGTCCGCACCGGTGACGACGCCGTGACAACACCAGGCGGCAAGGCCGCCGTCGTACTCAGCCTGGTAGGCGGCAAGTGGACAACCTTCCGTGCGTTGGCTGAACACATGACCAATGATGTCCTGCGCGAATTGGGCATGGAGCGCAAAGTCTCGACGGCGAAACTCGCCATCGGCGGAGGTGCCGGCTTCCCGGATACGGAACAGGGCGAACAGGAATGGATCAAGAATCACATGGGCCCGGGCCTGGATGCCGACCGGGTTGCCGTCCTGCTGACCCGTTACGGGACTCGTGCGGAAGAGGTCATTGAGTACCTCAACGCCGGCCAGGATCAGCCGCTGCGGTCAACCCGCGAACTCAGCGTTCGCGAACTGGCCTTCATGGCCGAGCACGAGCAGATCGGGCACCTGGTCGATGTCCTGATCCGCCGGACGTCACTTGCCTTCCGTGGCCTGGTGACCGGGGAGCTTCTCAATGAGATCGCCGCGGCCCTTGCCGAGCCGCTTGGCTGGGATGCAGCAACCCGTGAAGCCGAAATCCAGCACGCGCAGGATGTCCTGCAACGCTTCCACAAGGTTGACGTCCACAGCTTGGTGGCCTGAGGCCGGCAGCGGAAACAGCTTGACCGTCCCGGAGCGCGGCAGGGACGGAATGGGGTAGGTGGGCCCGACAGGGGCCCACCACACCGGGGCGGTTCCGGAGACAACGGAACCGTCCCAACAGCCTCTTCACCCGCGATGAGGCTGACAACAGAAAATAGAGGAGTCAAAGATGTCTCTTGGAATTGTTTTCCTTTCCGAAGTATTCGGAACCATGATGCTCACCCTGCTGGGTTGTGGCGTCGTGGCCAACGTTGCGCTCAAAGGCACCAAGGGCAACAACGCTGGATTCTTGATGGTGACGTGGGGCTGGGGTATTGCGGTCTTCGCGGGCGTTTTCGTGGCCGCCAAGTCCGGTGCGCACCTGAACCCGGCAGTCACCTTGGGCCTGTTGGTCAATGGAAAGGCGGAGTACGCGCCCGACGTGGCCGTAACGTTCGGCTCGACCCTGACCTATTTCGGCGGTGAACTGCTTGGTGCTTTCCTTGGCGCAGTAGTCTGCTGGCTCGCCTACAAGCAGCACTTCGATGAAGAGCCCCTGGCGGCAAACAAGTTGGGCACTTTCTCCACCGGCCCGGCCATCCGCTCCACCCCCTGGAACCTCATCACCGAAATCATCGGCACGTTCGTCCTGGTCTTTGTCATCCTGACCTTCGGAGGAACCCCCTCCGGCCTCGGCCCGCTGGCCGTAGCGTTGCTCGTTGTAGGTATCGGCGTGTCCCTCGGCGGTCCCACCGGTTACGCCATCAACCCCGCACGTGACCTCGGCCCCCGCATCGCACACGCCGTCCTTCCCATCAAGGGCAAGGGCTCCAGCGACTGGGCGTACTCCTGGATTCCGGTGGTTGGACCGTTGGTTGGCGGTACCTTGGCCGGGCTCGTTGGGCTGCTGGTACCCGGCATCATGCCTGCGCTTGCCGGCTGACCTGCCCACAACAATCTCCCTTATCCGCACACTGCTGACCATCACTGATTAACCAACAACACCAGACAAGGACGTCACCATGAATCAATACGTCATCGCCATTGATCAGGGCACCACCAGCTCGCGCGCCATCGTCTTCGACCACTCGGGCAACATTGTGTCCACCGGCCAAATGGAACACGAGCAGATCTTCCCGCAGGCGGGCTGGGTTGAGCACAACCCCGCCGAGATCTGGAACAACACACGCGAGGTCATCGCCTCAGCACTGTCAAAGGCGAACCTGACGCGGCACGACATTGCCGCCGTCGGCATTACCAACCAGCGTGAAACCGCGGTTGTCTGGGACAAAAACACCGGTGAGGCCGTCTACAACGCGATTGTCTGGCAGGACACCCGCACCCAGCCGATCGTTGACGAGCTGGCACAAGACGGCGGGCTTGAGCGGTTCAAGCAGAAGGTTGGCCTTCCCCTGGCCACATACTTCTCCGGAACCAAGATCAAGTGGATCCTGGACAACGTCGACGGTGCCCGTGAAAAAGCCGAGGCAGGCGACCTTCTCTTCGGGAACACCGACGCGTGGGTCCTCTGGAACCTGACCGGCGGCGTCGACGGCGGCGTGCACGTCACGGACGTCACCAACGCTTCCCGGACCCTGTTCATGGACCTTGAAACATTGCAGTGGGACCAGGAGATCCTGGACGTCTTCGGTGTTCCGGCTTCCATGATGCCCACCATCAAGTCCTCCTCCGAGGTGTACGGCCATGTCCACACCTCGCAGTTGCTCCGCGAGACCCCCGTGGCCGGAATCCTGGGCGACCAGCAGGCAGCTACCTTCGGTCAGGCGGCATTCCAGGCCGGTGAAGCGAAGAACACCTACGGCACGGGCTGCTTCCTGATCTTCAACACCGGCGAGGACATTGTCCACTCCAAGAACGGTCTTCTCACCACCCTCGGCTACAAGCTGGGTGACGCCAAGCCGCACTACGCCCTCGAGGGTTCCATCGCCGTCACCGGTTCCTTGATCCAGTGGCTTCGCGACAACCTGGGCATGATCAGCTCCGCGCCGGAAGTTGAGGAACTCGCCGCCGCGGTGAAGGACAACGGAGGCGTCTACATCGTTCCTGCGTTCTCCGGCCTCTTCGCCCCCTACTGGCGTGCGGATGCGCGTGGCGCCATCGTTGGCCTGACACGTTTCGCCAACAAGGGCCACATCGCCCGTGCGGCGCTGGAAGCCACCGCCTTCCAGACCCGTGAGGTGCTCGACGCCGTCAACGCCGACTCGGGCGTTCCGCTCACCGAGCTTAAGGTCGACGGCGGCATGGTCGCCAACGAGGCACTCATGCAGTTCCAGGCGGACATTCTCGGCGTGCCTGTGGTTCGCCCGAAGGTCGTCGAAACCACGGCTCTCGGTGCTGCCTATGCGGCCGGTCTCGCTGTCGGCTTCTGGAAGGACCTGGGCGAACTGAGCGCCAACTGGAACGAAGACAAGCGCTGGGAGCCGCAGTTGCCGGCAGAGGAGCAGGAGCGCCAGCTGCGTCTCTGGAAGAAGGCAGTCACCAAGTCCATGGACTGGGTCGACGAGGACGTTAAGTAGCCTGACCTGACGTTGACGGCAGCCGCGCCTGCCCCGCCCGCTTCGCGGTGCCCACCACACCCGGGCGAGGCGCGGCTGCCGTCAACTCAACCATCAGTCCTGTAAGCCGCTCGATGCGACTTGGGAGTTTGATCGTGCGCTATTGTAGATCTATGCGTGCGATCCTTCTGCTTAGCTAGCCGCCCGGCTTTCAACAGCCGTGCGGCCGCCCCTCCATTGTTGAGGGGCTTTTGTGTGTCCGGGGGTATCCGGGACCGCAGCAGGAGGTAATACCGCCATCGAAGAACAGAAGAGGGCAGCAGTGAGCGTTCAGCCGGAGACAGAGACCGGAACAGCACAGACAGCCGCAGCCGAAGCGCCTGAAGAAGGCGTCTACAGCTTCGCTGCGATGGAAGCCAAGTGGCCGCAGGTCTGGGAAGACCTCAAAGTCTTCACGCCTGCCGACGACGGCTCGCGTGAACGCCGCTACGTTCTGGACATGTTCCCCTACCCCTCGGGCGACCTTCACATGGGCCACGCCGAAGCGTTCGCCATGGGCGACGTCGTCGCCCGTTACCTGCGCCAGAAGGGCTTCGACGTCCTGCACCCGATCGGTTGGGACTCCTTCGGCCTGCCCGCCGAGAATGCGGCCATCAAGCGCAACGCGCACCCCAGCGAGTGGACGTACGCGAACATTGAGACCCAGGCGGCGTCGTTCAAGCGATACGCCATCTCGGCTGACTGGTCGCGGCGCATCCACACCTCCGACCCTGAGTACTACCGGTGGACCCAGTGGCTGTTCAAGCGCTTCTACGAGCGCGGCCTGGCATACCGCAAGGACTCTCCGGTCAACTGGTGCCCCAAGGACCTCACTGTCCTGGCCAACGAGCAGGTCGTCAATGGCGCTTGTGAACGTTGCGGCACGCCGGTCACCAAGAAGTCCCTGAATCAGTGGTACTTCAAGATCACCGACTACGCCGACCGCCTGCTAGAAGACATGGACCAGTTGCAGGGCCATTGGCCCGAGCGCGTGCTGGCCATGCAGCGCAACTGGATCGGCCGGTCCGAAGGCGCACATGTCAGGTTCGTCATCGAAGCCACGGACGACCGGGCTGAGCGCGAAGTCACCGTGTTCACCACCCGTCCCGATACTCTCTACGGCGCAACGTTCTTCGTCGTTGCAGCTGACGCGCATCTGGCGCTGGATCTGGTGACCCCGGAACAGCACGACGAACTCATGGCCTACCGCGAGAAGGTCAAGGCCCTGTCCGAAATCGAGCGCCAGTCCACCGAGCGTGAGAAGACCGGCGTCTTTACCGGCCGTTACGCAATCAACCCGTTGAACGGCGAAAAGCTGCCGGTCTGGGCTGCTGACTACGTACTGGCCGACTACGGTACGGGCGCCATCATGGCCGTGCCCGCGCACGACCAGCGCGACCTCGACTTCGCCAAGGCCTTCGACCTCCCGGTCCGGGCCGTCCTGGATACCGGCGATGAAGACCCCGCTGCTACCGGTGTGGCCACCTCGGGCGAAGGAACGCTCAAGAACTCCGGTGAACTGGACGGGCTGTCCAAGGCCGAAGGCATTCCGGCTGCCATCGGGATCCTCGAAAAGCTCGGAACCGGCGAGAAGTTCGTCAATTTCCGGCTGCGTGACTGGCTGCTGAGCCGCCAGCGCTTCTGGGGCACGCCCATCCCCATCATCCACTGCGGCGAATGCGGTGAAGTGCCGGTCCCCGACGACCAGCTGCCGGTCAGGCTGCCCGACAACCTGCGTGGCGAAGCATTGGCCCCCAAGGGAACCTCCCCGCTGGCCGCAGCCGTGGAATGGGTCAACGTCGAGTGCCCCAACTGTGGCCGTGCCGCCCAGCGCGACACCGACACCATGGACACCTTCGTGGATTCCTCGTGGTACTTCCTGCGTTTCGTCTCGCCCGACTACACCGAGGGCCCTTTCGATCCCGAGAAGATCAATGACTGGATGCCGGTGGGTCAGTACGTGGGCGGCGTGGAACACGCCATCCTGCACCTGCTGTACGCGCGCTTCTTCACCAAGGTCATCAAGGACATCGGGCTGATCGAGGCAAACGAGCCTTTCTCGGCGCTCCTGAACCAAGGGCAGGTGCTCAACGGCGGCAAGGCCATGAGCAAGTCCCTCGGCAATGGCGTGGACCTCGGCGAGCAGCTGGACAAGTACGGTGTCGATGCCGTCCGCCTCACCATGGTCTTTGCTTCCCCGCCTGAAGACGACGTCGACTGGGCGGACGTTTCGCCGTCGGGCTCGGCCAAGTTCCTGGCGCGTGCCTGGCGCCTCGGGCAGGACGTCAGCAGCGAGCCCGGCGTTGATCCGGCCACCGGTGACCGCGCCCTGCGCACGGTGACCCACAAGACCATTGCCGACGCCGCCGAACTTCTGGACAACAACAAGTTCAACGTCGTTGTGGCCCGCCTGATGGAGCTGGTCAATGCCACCCGCAAGACCATCGACTCAGGTGCCGGGGCAGCCGATCCTGCTGTTCGCGAGGCGGTGGAAGCTGTCGCTGTCATCCTGAGCCTGTTCGCTCCGTACACGGCCGAAGATCTCTGGAACACCCTGGGACACCCGGCGTCAGTGGCGAACGCGGGTTGGCCGGCACACGACGAAGCACTGTTGGTGCAGGACACCGTCACCGCCGTTGTCCAGGTCCAGGGCAAGGTCCGGGACCGCTTGGAAGTCTCCCCGGACATTGCCGAAGACGAGCTGCGTGAACTGGCCTTGGCTTCGGAGAATGTTCAGCGGGCACTGGACGGCCGCGGCATCCGTACTGTGATTGTGCGTGCACCTAAACTGGTGAACATCGTTCCTGCCTAGCAGGGACTGTGAGGCCGCCGGCACTGTGCCGGCGGCCGGCCATCATCTATGGAGGTTGCGTGCCTGAGCGAGAACCACCGGCCTGGATATGGCTCAAGGAAAGAGTGGCGCGTCTTCGGCAACCGGCGGCGCCGGTTACCGCCGCCGATCAGCCGCTTGCCGCCGTCGTCAGGACTGCTGTCGTCACCGATTCCGCGGCCGCGCTGCCGGCCGACTGGATTTCTGCCTTTACAGCGGATGGACGCCTGGCGGTTGTTCCCATGCCAGTGATGGTGGGGAATGAAATCTATGGCGAGGGCGAAGACGACATCACCCAGACGTTGGCTTTGGCACTTGCTTCGGGAGCTTCCGTCAAAACCTCCCGACCATCACCGGGCCAGTTCGAGCAGGCGTACCTGGCAGCCCAGCGGCGCGGTTTTGAGGCTGTGGTCTCCATTCACATTTCGTCCGAACTCTCGGGGACGGTGGACGCCGCCAAGCTGGCCGCTGAACGTGTCTCGATACCGGTCGAAATTGTGGACTCCCGCACTGTCGGCATGGCCCAGGGAATGGGGGTCCAAAGCGCCGTCGTCGCCGCAGCGGACGGGCGCGGACCGGCCGAAGTCCGCGGCTTCGCGGAACAGCGCATGGAACGCACCAAGGTTTACTTTTACGTTCCCAGCCTGGAACAGCTGCGGCGGGGTGGGCGCATAGGCGCGGCTGCGTCGCTCTTGGGTACAGTGCTGGCCATCAAACCCATCCTGGCGGTCGACGGCGGCAAGATCGTGCCGCTGGAAAAGGTACGTTCCGCTGTGCGTGCCATAGCCCGCCTCGAGGAGATCGTTGCTGCCGACGTAGCCTCCCGTCCCAAGGGGCAGCAACGTTTGGCGGTCCACCACTTCGGAAACCAGATCGAGGCCGAAGCCTTGGCAGCCCGTCTGAACGAGACCTGCCCGGACTGCCCGGCACCCCAAATCAGTGCTTTGCCGGCTGTCTTGGCCGCGCATGCCGGGCTCGGAGTTCTTGCGGTCATCGTGGGGGAGAGCAGTACGCCGACGGGCTGAGCCTGGACCTGCGGATTCAGGCTCATGGACTGGATGAGGGTAGTGCGCCGGCGTGCCTGGTCTGCTTGCATCTGAGCGCAGCCACTTATCCACATAGCCATGGAAGCTCGCCCACGTGCCCCGCCGCCGACCGTAGGCTCGATTCATGCCACGCCGGAGCCGGGACCTGTCCCCAGATGCCGCAGCGCAGGCCGCGCGGGAACGGTTCGCCGCACGGATGATCCCAGACCACAGCAGTCGGCCGCTGCTGGATCTATCCGGGGATTCAGGCGCAGAAACAGATGATCTGGCGTCACTCTTCGAAGGCGAGGCAAATTCGGTTCCGGCTGTCGCCCGGCTGCGTTGGCGGACATCGTGGAGGGTAGCTGCGCTGGTTGCCGTGGTGGCGGCCGTGCTCATGGCATGGTTTCTCTGGCGACTCGCGGACGGTCGGGCAACGTCTGAGCCCCTGGGTCCTTCCGTATCCGCCGGCCGCTCAGATGGTCCTGATGCCGTAGATCCTCCGGCCGAAGGCGTGCAGCCCGCAGAAGTTGCTGCTCCGCCTGCGCAAGGTGGGCCAGGAGTGGTCATGGTGCACGTTGCCGGTGCGGTGGGTAAGCCCGGTGTCGTCTCATTGCCTCAGGGGAGTCGCGTCTTCCAAGCCATCGATGCGGCTGGCGGGGCGGCGCCCGGCGCCGACCTTACCGCCCTCAATCTGGCGGAAGTCCTCACCGACGGAATCAAGGTGTACATACCCGTTGTCGGAGAGACACCCCCTCAGAGCTCGCCGGTTGCGGGTGCTGGCGCAGTTTCCGGAGCGGCCAGTGGAACAGCCGGCCCTGCCGCGACAGGTGCCAAGGTCAACATCAACACAGCCTCGCTGGAGGAACTAGGGACATTGCCCAGGGTCGGACCGGTAACAGCCCAACGCATCCTGGACTGGCGGAAAGAGCACGGAGCATTCACGTCCGTGGATGAACTTGACGCTGTGGACGGCATCGGGCCCAAGCTTATGGAGTCACTGAAGGATCTTGTGACGGTGCAAAGTGGCTGACGCCGGCGCCGGGGCGGGGTCGGCCGGACGTACTGACCTCAGGTTGGTTCCTACTGCAGCCACTGCGTGGGGAGCGGCGTTCGCAGGCACCTTCAATGAGGCTGTTTGGTCCTGGGCTGCGGCAGGTTTCCTGTTGATCGCAGGCGCGGTCTTGCTGTTCAGTGGGCGGCAGCGGCGGTGCGCCGGGGTGCGGGCCCGGACAATGCCCGCCACTTTTGCTTTGGCCTGTTTCTTCGGGGCCACAGTTGCGGTCCATTGTGCAGCCATGGCAGTCCAACGGGAGGAGGGACCGCTGGCGCAGGCGGCTGCGGACCATGACGGAGTCGCCATCGAGATACGGATTACGGGAAGCCCGGCCGCATCGATGGCACCTGGCCAGTCCGGAGGGACCAGGTGGACTGTGACAGCCGAATTGTTGGCCGTAACGGCGAAGAGCACTGTTGCGCGGGGGACGGCGGATGTCCTGATCGCCGGCGGCGATGGTTGGGACAAGGTACAAGCGGGCCAAGTGGTCAGAACCACCGGGACCCTCAAGGAATCCCGCGACGGCCAGGGCCAGGATGCGCTCCTGTCGGCGTCCTCGTGGCCGGTGGTGCTCGACTCCCAACCCGATGTCCGGCAATCCGCCAGCGAGCTTAAGCATGGCTTCAGTGCCGCGACAAGGTGGTTGCCTCCCGATGCAGCCGGGCTGTTGCCAGGCATGGTCACGGGAGACACAAGTTCCTTGCCGGAGAGTCTCGAAAAAGACATGAAAACGACAGGGATGACCCATCTGACAGCTGTCAGCGGTGCCAATTGCAGCCTCGTTCTGGGAGCATTCATTCTGCTGGCCCGGTCACTTCGGCTCTCTCGCCCGTCGGCGGCCGCCATTGCTGCATGTGGCCTGGCTGGGTTCGTCCTCATGGTCGGTCCTGACCCGAGCGTCGTGCGTGCCGCCGTCATGGGAGCTGTAGGGTTGGCCGCCATGGTGGGCGGCCTTCGGGGGCGTTCCCTGACGTTCCTTTGCGTTGCCACAGCGATTCTGTTGCTTCTTGACCCGACCATGGCAGCGAACGCGGGATTTCTCCTGTCCGTACTGGCAACGCTCGGGATAGTACTCCTGGCCAGCCGCCTTGCTTCCTGGATACCCTCGCGCGTTCCCCGATGGATGGCTGCCGGAGTGGCCGTTCCGTTCTCCGCCCAGCTGCTGTGCGGGCCCGTCATTGTGGCACTTCAGCCACAATTTACTCCGTATGCCCTCATCGCCAATGTCGTGGCCGGTCCTTTGGTTGCCCCAGTGACCATCATGGGAACGCTCGCTGTGCCGTTGGCGGTGATGGCGCCTTGGTTGGCAGTGGTGCCCGTCGCGGTGGCTGGCGGATGTGCGGCCACTGTTGCGGGAGTTGCCAGGTTCTTCGCGGGTTTGCCCGGCGCAACAATGCCTTGGGCCGAAGGCCAGGCCGGTGTCGCCGCCATGGTGCTGTGCTCGGGCGTCAGCATCACGCTGGTCTGGATGGTCCTGCAATCGGAACGGGTTCTGGTGCGGGTTGTGGCTTTGCATGCCGGGGTGGTGCTGTTCCTGGGCCGCATGTCAGGGCGCAGGCATGGCAGACTTGATATCTGCAAGGAATCATCCGGAAGGAAACACCAGTGGCTGCTGCCCAAAACACCCGGGCCAAGAACGCCGCGGCGAACACCGTCAGCTGGCGGGACGCAAGCCCGGCCGCCGTAGTACTGATCACCGGGCCGGAAGAATACCTTGGTATCCGTGCCATGGATCGGATCCGCACGCAGGTGCGGACTGCCGCGCCGGACGTGGAACTCAGCCGTCTCAACGCCGGCTCCTACGAGGCAGGGACACTGGCGATGACAGTGACTCCGTCCCTCTTCGGGGAAGGCAAGCTCATTGAGGTCGAGGGCCTCGAAGCCATGAATGACGCGTTCCTGGCGGATGGTCTGGCCTATCTCCAGCACCCTGACGAGGACGTTGTCCTCGTCCTTCGCCATGGCGGTGGAGTACGCGGTAAGAAGCTGCTTGATGCCGTGAAGGCCGGGGGATGGCCCGTCATCGACTGCCAGCCCCTGAAGAAGGACTCGGACAAGACCGCCTTCGTTGTCTCGGAGTTCAAGGCGGGCGGACGCCGCATTGAAGGCGAAGCCGTCCAGGCCCTGGTAAACGCGGTCGGTGCCAATCTTTCAGAGCTCGCATCAGCGTGCGGCCAGCTCATCGCTGATGCTACTACTGCCGTGACGGCAGAGACCGTGGAACGTTACTACGGAGGGCGGGTTGAAGCCACAGCCTTCAAGGTGGCAGATGCTGCCATGGCAGGCAACGGGCCAGTAGCACTTTCCACTCTCCGGCACGCCCTGGCCACCGGCGTCGATCCCGTTCCTCTCGTAGCTGCCCTGGCAGCCAAACTTCGGACCCTCGCCAAAGTAGCCGGGGCCAACGGGTCTTCAGCCACCATCGCCAGGAATCTGGGAATGCAGCCCTGGCTGGTGGAACAGGCCCAACGTGACGTTCGCCGGTGGACCCCCGAAGGCCTCATCCGTTCCATCCAGGTCATTGCCGAGGCGGATGCCCAGGTGAAGGGCGAATCGCGTGATCCCGTGTACGCGGTGGAGCATGCGGTAACGGTAATCGCCACGTCAGCCAGTCGTCGCTGAAGTCCGCCTAAGAAGTACCCGCCGGAGAAATACCGGCCGTTAAACCCAAAGGCCGGCACCCAATGGGTGCCGGCCTTTTGATCAGCTCAGTCGAACTGGAAAAACCTTAGAGTGCGTTGACCTTCTTGGAGATCGCCGACTTGCGGTTTGCAGCGTTGTTCTTGTGAATAACGCCCTTGCTGACAGCCTTGTCCAGCTTGCGGCTGGCAGCAACAAGTGCAGTTCCAGCAGCATCCTTGTCAGCAGACTCAACGGCGGTGTTGACGGCGCGGATGGCCGTCTTCAGCTCGGACTTGACAGCGTTGTTACGCAGGCGAGCCTTCTCGTTGGTGAGGATGCGCTTCTTCTGGGACTTGATATTAGCCACGTATGAACTCTCTTTTTAATGCGGAAATGGTCTAGAGGGTTTTCAGGTTGGCCATCGACTGAGCGGCGTGGGGATGCCTATGGCAGCCAACCATGAGTGGCCGTCGACCTGCACGGACACACAGCTATAAAGGATAGCAGATACTCACGGATAACGGAGACCCGCAGTTCAGCGCACGCTTTGATAGGCCCTGAGGCTCCGTGAAACGTCCTGGAATTGCCGCTTGCCCAAGACCGCGCCTTCTCGCCGCACGGCCCGGGGGTCCAAGCGGATGATGCGCTGTACATTGACCTCGCTGGGCCGGCCCTGTCGGTCCCAAGGGCCGGCGCCAATGTCGACGTAGCTATCAGCGCGTGCTCCGTTGTCGTGGTCTTTCGAGGTCAACATCAACCCAAGCAACCATTCTCCGTCCCGCCCGATAAGAAGAACGGGGCGGTCTTTGCCCTGCGAGTGGTCCTCTTCATAGGGGACCCAGCCCCACACAATTTCGCCAGGATCCGGCCTGCCGTCCGGCTTGGGGGAGTAGCTGGGCTTGACGGCTCCGCGGAAGTCGCCTGGGTAGCGGCCCGGTGGCTGCCCGACGGCGGTACGCCGGGTGGGTTTGCCCGCCGTCGCCGATGGCGCGGCCGGCTTGGAGCTGCCGCCTCGCAGCGCCTTGAGTGAACGCAACAGAAATTTCCCCAGGGGGCGCACGTCAAAAGCCATAGGAACACGCTACATCCGACGTCGCCGGACAGCAGGGCGCGCGATGTACGGCGAAGCGCCGGTTCGTGGGAGACTAGAGGATCAGATGCGCGGCATGTTCGGGCTGGCTTATGCCCAGTCCGGGTAATTGCCGTGTGAGTGTCGACAGTAAGGATCCTGCGTGTCTCCCATGGCCCGCACCGCACCGGTGCCCGCCGCAACAGATCCGGCCATCATCCGGAACTTCTGCATCATTGCCCACATTGACCACGGTAAATCCACCCTGGCCGACCGCATGCTGCAGTTCACCGGCGTCGTTCAGCAACGCGACATGAAGGCCCAGTATCTGGATCGCATGGATATTGAGCGCGAACGCGGCATCACCATCAAGTCCCAGGCTGTCCGCATGCCTTGGGAACTGGACGGCACCAGCTATGCCCTGAACATGATCGACACTCCGGGTCACGTCGACTTCACCTACGAGGTTTCCCGGTCCCTGGCAGCCTGCGAGGGCGCGGTTCTGCTGGTCGACGCGGCACAGGGCATCGAGGCCCAAACCCTTGCCAACCTGTACCTGGCGATGGAAAACAACCTGACCATCATTCCGGTCCTGAACAAGATCGACCTCCCTGCGGCCCAGCCCGAGAAATACGCGGCTGAGCTCGCCAACCTCATCGGTGGGGACCCGGAGGACGTTCTGAAGGTTTCCGGCAAGACGGGCGTGGGCGTCGAAGCGCTCCTGGACAAGATCGTCCGCGATTTGCCTTCCCCCGTAGGCGATCCTGACGCTCCCGCCCGGGCCATGATCTTCGACTCGGTCTATGACACCTACCGGGGCGTCGTGACTTATGTCCGTGTTGTGGATGGCATGCTGCATCCCCGCGAACGTATCCAGATGATGTCTACCCGTGCGACGCACGAGCTTCTCGAAATCGGTGTGAGTTCCCCGGAGCCCACGCCCTCGAAGGGCTTGGGCGTTGGCGAGGTGGGCTACCTGATCACCGGCGTGAAAGATGTCCGTCAGTCCAAGGTCGGCGACACCGTCACCAACCTGGCCAAGCCGGCGTCGGAATCCCTCAGCGGTTACGCAGATGCCAAGCCGATGGTCTTCTCGGGCCTGTACCCCTTGGATGGCACGGATTATCCGGTCCTTCGCGATGCGCTCGAAAAGCTCATGCTCAACGACGCCGCCCTGGTGTACGAGCCCGAGACCTCCGCTGCGCTGGGCTTCGGTTTCCGTGTGGGCTTCCTGGGGCTTCTGCACCTTGAAATCACGCGTGAGCGCCTCGAGCGTGAATACAACCTGGACCTCATTTCCACTGCTCCGAACGTGGAGTACGAGGTTACTCTGGAAGACAAGCGCGTCGTCCACGTCACCAACCCCAGCGAGTACCCCACAGGCAAGATCTCCGAGGTCCGCGAGCCGATGGTCTCTGCCACGGTCCTGGCGCCCAACGAGTTCGTTGGCGCAATCATGGAACTGTGCCAGAGCCGCCGCGGCCAGATGAAGGGCATGGATTACCTGTCCGAGGACCGCGTGGAGCTCCGATACTGGATCCCGCTGGCCGAGATCGTGTTCGACTTCTTCGACCTCCTGAAGTCCAAGACCCGCGGTTACGCCTCGCTGGACTGGAAGGCCGACGGCGAACAGGTCGCCGACCTCGTCAAGGTCGACATCCTGCTACAAGGTGAACAAGTGGATGCGTTCAGCGCCATCACCCACCGCGACAAGGCCTACGCCTACGGTGTGATGATGACCGGAAAGCTCCGCGAGCTTATTCCCAGGCAGCAGTTCGAAGTGCCCATCCAGGCAGCCATTGGCTCCCGCATCATCGCCCGTGAGAGCATCCGTGCCATCCGCAAGGACGTTCTTGCCAAGTGCTACGGCGGTGACATCACGCGTAAGCGCAAGCTGCTCGAAAAGCAAAAAGAAGGCAAGAAGCGCATGAAGATGGTGGGCCGCGTTGAGGTTCCCCAGGAGGCCTTCATCGCAGCACTGACGACCGACGAGTCCAAGGACAAGGCCAAGAAGTAAATGCCCAGCGTCCTTCCTTTGGGCGATCCGGCACCTGCGGATGGATTATTGCCACCGCAGGTGCTGGACGGCGTCGAGCAACGCAAATTCGGGCTCTACGTGCACATTCCGTTTTGTGCCGTACGGTGTGGCTATTGCGATTTCAACACGTATACCGCCACGGAGCTCGGCGGGGGAGCGTCGCAGGATGCCTATGCTTCCACGGCTGTTTCCGAAGTCGCTTTCGCGGCGACGGCCCTTGAGGCCTCTGGCCTTCCGCATCGTCCACTAAGCACAGTATTTTTTGGTGGCGGTACGCCCACGCTCCTGCCTGCGGAGGATCTCGCAGAGATCCTGCGCGCCGCCGTCGGCTACTGGGGCTTGGAGCCCGGCGCTGAGGTGACCACCGAGGCCAATCCCGACTCTGTAACACCCGAATCCTTGAAGGTGCTTGCGGACGCGGGCTTCACCCGCGTGTCCTTCGGCATGCAGTCTGCGGTTCCGCACGTGCTGAAAGTGCTGGACCGCACCCACACTCCCAGCCGGGTGCCGCTGGTGGTGCAATGGGCCCGCGAAGCAGGCCTCTCCGTCAGCCTGGACCTTATCTACGGGACACCAGGGGAGTCCATGGAGGACTGGGAGTTCTCACTCAAGACGGCGCTCTCGTACGGGCCGGACCACATCAGCGCCTACGCATTGATAGTCGAGGATGGCACCAAACTTGCCGCGCAGATCAAGCGTGGCCAGGTGCCCGGAATCGACGACGACGACCACGCCGCAAAGTATGAACTGGCGGACAAGATGATCTCCTCGGCCGGCTTGAACTGGTACGAAGTCAGCAACTGGTCGAGGACTCCGGATCAGGCGTGCAAGCACAACCTCGCGTATTGGCGCGGAGACGATTGGTGGGGAATCGGCCCCGGCGCGCACTCACACGTGGGCGGTGTCCGGTGGTGGAACGTCAAACACCCCACGGCCTACGCATCACGATTGGGGTCAGGGACCTCACCTGCCGCAGGGCGCGAAACCCTCGACGCCGGCACCCGGGAAGTCGAGCGGATCATGCTGGAGGCGCGGCTCGGAACGGGCCTTGCCGTAGATGCCCTGGATGCGATTGGGCGCCACGCGATGGCGGGCCTCATTGCTGACGAACTGGTTGATCCGGTTCAGGCATTCAAGGGACGACTGGTTCTTACCCTTAAGGGCAGGTTGCTCGCAGATGCCGTAGTCCGCAGGATCCTGCCGGACTGACCTTCGCCTGGGACTGACAGCCCGGTACCGTACCCCCCGGACCCCCCGGACCCCCCGGACCCCCCGGATTCATCGGGCGGATCGGGGTCCTACTTGATCCAGCGCAGGTTGAAACGGTAGCGGTGGGGCTGGCCGTGGTTGACCCGGATGCCCGCTGAAACAGAGAAGCACGTCAGTGCCACCCAGATACCCGTGGCAATGACGGCAAAAATGTTTCCCACCACCGGCAGCAGGACAAGGATGTTGGCCAAGACGGCGGCAATGGTGGGAGGCAACGTGAAATTCAGTGCCTCCTTGGATTCCTGCGCTGTGAACGGCCCGCGGTCGCGGAAAATCAGGTAGATCAGGAGAGCCGGCAAGCATCCAAGGATGCCGCCGAAGTGGGCCAAAGTGGCCCACTGCCTGTCCTCGCTGGCTGTCAACGGGAGTGCGTTGGCAGGGGCGCCATGGTACTGGGGCCGGCCTGCGGCGCTGCCCGGTTCTTCAGGAGCGTTATCTGCCACGGTGTCTTCCCTTTGCCTTAAATGCTTTAAAGATGCTGCTGTGTTGCTGTCCAAGAATACCGGGCCGCGCGTCCTTCCCGGGACCAACGCCCCGGAAGCATGCCGGATCCTGATGATCCGGACCGTGGACTACGGGACGGTGAGGAAGTCGATGACTTCTTCCACACGCCCCAACAACGATGCCTCAAGGTCCGCATAGCTGTGCACTGCGCCCAGCAGGCGCTGCCAGCCCAGCCCGATGTCCTCCGCTGTTTCGTGGGGCCAACCGAAGGCCGTGAGAATCCCGGTCTTCCAATCAGTGCCGCGGGCAACGGCGGGCCATTGCTCGATGCCCAGGACCTTCGGCCGGATGGCCTGCCACACGTCCACATAAGGGTGGCCCACGATCAGGACGTTGCCTGCAGCGCCGGGGACAGTCATGGCCTCGGCTGCGATCCGGGACTCCTTTGAGCCCGCCACGAGGTGGTCCACCAGGATGCCAAGGCGGCGGCCGGGACCGGGTCGGAAGTCGGCAATGGCGGACTTGAGGTCGTCCACGCCGTGGAGCGGTTCCACCACAATTCCTTCAACACGGAGGTCGTCACCCCAGACTTTCTCCACGAGTTCAGCGTCGTGCTTGCCCTCCACCCAGATGCGGCTGGCCTTCGCGACCTGCGCCCGTTGCCCCTGGACCTTTACCGAACCCGAGGCCGTGCGATTCGCCTGAACCGCTGAAGCGGGCCGGCGAGGGGCCGGAGGCATCAACCTGATCGCTTGTCCTTCGAGAAGGAATCCGTACCCGAGTTGGAACGACTTCGTTTTACCGCGCCTGTCCTCGAGCGACACGATGTGCATGCCACCGGTCTTTTCCACCCGGGTGACTTCGCCCACCCATCCTGACTGGACGTCTTCGAGGACCATGCCGCGTTGCACCGGCACCTCAGGGAGCTGGCGTTTGGCTGGAGCGGTCAGGTCCTGCGGGCCCCAATTGTCGAAAGCCAAGGAATTCCTACCTCTGTGGTGATGTGAAAGGGGACAGGGGCGGGTTGCCGTCAGCCGGTATCGGGACGCCGCCCTGGATGCAGTCCTCGGACGGTTTCAATGCTAACAACGTGGTGGCTCATACTAGACTTGTTAGCACTTGGGCATGTTGAGTGCTAAGTGTGCGGTGATCCATTGGAGGTCCCGCGGGGACCGGTCCCATGGACCATGGCAGTCGTCAGGAGGTGTAGCAATGAGTGAGCCACGCAAATTGGAAGTGCTGCGTGCCATCGTTGAGGATTACGTGCATTCCCGGGAGCCGGTGGGATCGAAAGCCCTCGTTGAGCGTCATCACCTGGGTGTTTCCAGTGCCACCATCCGCAATGACATGGCTGTCCTGGAAGAAGAAGGTCTTATTGCCGCCCCGCATACCAGCGCCGGCCGAATCCCCACTGACAAGGGCTATCGCCTGTTCGTTGACCGCATCTCCCAGGTCAAGCCGTTGTCCGCCGCCGAGCGTCGGGCAATTCACTCGCTGCTTGAAGGACCCGACGACGTCGATGACATTCTTGAGCGCACAGTACGGCTCCTTTCCCAGCTGACCAACCAGGTCGCCGTCGTGCAGTATCCCCACTCGCACCGCGCATTGGTCCGCCACGCGGAGTTCGTTCTGCTGGCCCCCAAACAGGTGCTGGTGGTCCTCATTGCGGACACCGGGAGCGTCGTGCAAAAAGTCATCGACGCCGGTTCGGACGTGGGGAACGAGGCTTTGATGTTGTTGCGGTCACGATTCCTTGGCAGCATCGCCGGCACCCAGCTGGCACTCCTGCCGCAGGTGTTACCGTCGGTGGTGGCCCTTTGCCCGCCGGATCTTCGTGCCCTCGCCCAAAGGCTGGCCACTGGCTTGGAATCCCTGAGCGACACCAGCCGTGAGGAACGCATTCTGATGGCCGGTACGGCCAACCTCGCACGTTCCAACGTTGACTTCCCGCTAAGCATCGGTCCCGTGCTTGAGGCCCTTGAGGAACAAGTTGTCATGCTCCGGTTGTTGTCGGACATGGGAGACGATCCCCGGGGCGTGACAGTCAGCATTGGCCGGGAGAATCCGTACGACGGCCTGGCCGAGGCCTCTGTAGTGGCCACCGGCTACGGTTCCGGCGCCAAGGTGGGAATCCTTGGACCGACCCGCATGGACTATCCCACCACCATGGCAGCAGTTCGTGCCGTGGCCCGTTACCTTTCCCGCATTCTCGGCGGCTGAACACCGGCCCGGGAAAACATCCGCAGTACAACCAGGAAGAGATACCGACTTTGAGCAGCCACTATGACGTTTTGGGAGTCTCGCCGGAAGCCACCGGGGAAGAGATCAAAAAGGCGTACCGCAAGTTGGCGCGGAAACTCCACCCGGACGTAAACCCGGGTGAAGATGTCGCGGAGCAGTTCAAGGCCGTGACGCACGCTTACGAAGTGTTGTCAGATCCCCAGAAGCGCCGCGTCTACGATGCCACGGGCAACGAGAACGGCACTGATAACGGCTTCGGCGGCGGCTACGCCGGCCAGGGCTTCGCCTTCCAGGACATCTTCGACACTTTCTTTGGCGGCGGCGGTGGACACGGAGGGCCCGCCTCCCGTGTACGACGTGGCCAGGACGCCCTTATCAGCGTTCGGATCGACCTCAAGGATGCCGTGTTCGGCGTCAACAAGAAGCTTGAAGTGGACACAGCCGTGGTCTGCCCCACCTGCGACGGCAGCTGCTGCCGCCCGGGCACCCACCCTGAACGCTGCGACATTTGTGGTGGCAGCGGCCAGGTTCAGCGCGCCGTCCGCTCCATTCTGGGGCAGGTCATGACCACCGCCCCCTGTGGTTCCTGTGAAGGCTTCGGCACCGTCATCAAGGATCCCTGCAACGAATGCAACGGCCAGGGACGCATCAGGAGCCGCCGTTCGCTCACCATCAAGGTTCCCGCCGGCGTCGCTACCGGTACGCGAATCCAGCTGTCCGGCCAGGGCGAAGCAGGACCTGCAGGTGGTCCGGCCGGTGATCTGTACGTGGAGATCCGCGTCAACAACGATTCCACGTTCGTACGCGAAGGCGACGACCTCCACGCCACCCTCAGCGTGCCCATGACGGCTGCTGCCTTGGGGACCGACGTGCAGCTTGAGACGTTCGACGGCGCACAGGACATCGAAGTGAAGGCAGGCACGCAGTCCGGAGAGGTCATCACCCTTCGTGGCCTCGGCGTAACGCACCTGCGGGGCTACGGCCGCGGCGATCTCAAGGTTCACCTGCATGTGGAAACACCTACCAAACTGGACCATGCACAGGAAGAACTCCTCCAGCAGCTTGCCAAGCTCCGCGGCGAGCAGTTCACCGAAGGAAAACTGGTGGCCAGTGGTGGCATGTTCGCAAAGCTCCGGGACAAGCTCGGTAACCTGTAGCGGTGAGCAACCCCGTTTTCTTTACACCGGCCGGCAGCCTCAGCCACGTAGCGCCCGGTACTGATTTTGTCCTGGAGGGTCCGGAGGCCCGCCACGCAGTGACGGTGAAGCGCTTGGCCGTCGGTGAGTCCGTTGACATCGCCGACGGCGCAGGTGCCCGTCTCACTGGAGTGGTCGCCGAAGCGGCGCCCGGTGCCCTGACGGTGACCGCCACCGACATCGTCTTCGAAGCCCAGCCGGACGTTCGATTGGTACTGGTTCAGGCGTTGGCCAAGGGTGATCGCGACGAGCTCGCAATCGAGACGGCAACGGAACTGGGCATTGATGCCGTGATTCCCTGGCAGTCGGAGCGATCCATCGTGCGCTGGAAGGCGGAGCGGGCAGCCAAGGCGCATGCGAAATGGGAGTCAGTGGTCACCGCGGCTGCAAAACAGGCGCGCAGGGCCTGGGTACCTCCAATCCGCCCGATCGTCGACTCCAGCGGTTTGGTGAAAGCCGTTGCCGAGGCCGATTTGGCCGTCATTCTTCACGAGGACGCCAAAAACCCTCTGCGGGAGGTCCTGGAGAGGCTGGATGTCAACGGTGCTTCGCCCAGTGAGGTTCTGTTGATCGTGGGGCCTGAGGGCGGGATTTCGCCGCGTGAAGTGACACGGCTTAGCGATGCAGGGGCCGTGACGGCCCTCCTGGGTCACCATGTCCTGCGGTCGTCGACGGCGGGACCCGCCGCCGTCGTCCTGGCCAGCGACGTCCTCGGTCGCTGGTAGCCGGCGAACGTCGAATCAGGCCACGGTGAACAACCGGGTGTCCGTGCTCGATTCTATGGCCTTGCCGGCATCGTCGACCTCGGTTACCCGCAATTCATATTTTCCGGGTTTCAGTGTCGCGCCGAAGCTGAACAGACCATACTGCCCGGGTTCGCCGGTTGCTTTGGTCTGGCCCGTGAGCAGGCTCGACTTCTCACCCTTGCCGTTGTCCTGAAGGAGCTGCCAGCTGATGGGCCGTGAATTGTCCGTGGTGCGCCCGTTGAACTTGATCAAACCAGGGGGCAGGGACACGTCCTCCTGCGGATCGATGATCCACAGCGGCGCCACCAAGGAAGCATCACGCGTCATGGGTTCGCCAAGTTTCACTTGGCCGAAGGCCATGTAGTCCTTGTGCCCGTCAACGAGAATGACCACTTGGATCTGCTGTCCGGAGTTGATGAGTCCGGAGGACGATGCCGCGGCGGACGCCGTGTAAACCAGCTGCTGGATGGCCCGTTGTGCCATCCCGGCATCGAGGTTTGAGTTGAAGGCGTCGCGGGACACATCAACGGTGATCACGTTTTTCCCCGAGATGGAGGTCGCCAGGCTTCCTGGTTCCTGCCAGGGCGTGAAGAAGTCGTGATCCAGGGGCTTTTCCGCCATCATGATCCGCAGGGCCGTCGTCACAGGATTGCCGTCACCGGAAATGTCCCGGAACTCACGGTAGAGGTAGACCTCCTCCTTGCTCCGCCCGATCCAGTAGACCGGAATCTTGGTGGACGCCTGCGTCGTTTCCAGTGGTGCGTTGCTCGCAGGGGCGTCCTGGACCGTCATCGGAGGCGAGCTCTGTGTCGCCTGACTGCCCCCTCCGCCGTTTGCGATGCAACCAGTGAGCAGCATGACAGCAAGCATCGCCGGCGCAACGACGGCGGACTTGGTCCGCTTGCGTGCGCCGCTTCCGTTGCTCGCTGGCTCGGTGATGGCGTTTCCTGTCTTACGATGCAAAACGCGGCCGCCTATGGGGCGGGCCGCTGGGGTCGGAACTGCGGGGGCTCGACCACCCGCTATGCCAGCTTGGCACATCGTCGACGGCGTCCGGCCGGGTTTCTGCGGACGCCGGCCAACTGAAACATGATTGATACCGGCTTGATGCCGAGTTGAGACAAAATGTCGGCAGTGCAGCGGCGGCAGTGATCCGGACCATTGGCGAGGTTCATCCCGGGCCGCGCTGGCGTAGGATTGCGTCATACGATCAACCGGAGGAGAACAGGCCGTAGGGCCAGCACTATGAGTGAATCTTTGAACGGGCGGCTCAGGACCGGAAACGGGAACCAGCCGACCACCGAGTTCCCGCACACCTTACCGGGCACGCGCACGGAAGTTGTCACCTTCGACAACTCCGACCAGATGGTTCACTCGCTGGGCAGCCACGATGAAGCCCTGCGGTACATCGAGGAACAGTTCCAGGACGTCAACTTCCACGTCCGGGGCAACGAGCTTTCCATGACCGGTCCCGCAACCGTCATTCCCCGCATCATGCGCCTCCTTGAGGAAGTGCGCGGTCTTGTGGCGAAGGGGACATTGGTCACGCCTGATGTGCTCCAGCAGTTGGTGTCCCTCCTGCGGACCCAGTCTGTGCAGAACCCTGCGGATGTCCTGACCCACAACATTCTTTCCAGCCGTGGCAAGACCATCAGGCCCAAGACGCTGAACCAGAAAAACTATGTTGACGCCATTGACGACAACACGGTGATTTTCGGAATTGGCCCTGCAGGTACGGGCAAGACCTACTTGGCCATGGCCAAGGCCGTCCAAGCGCTCCAAATGAAGGAAGTCAGCCGGATCATCCTGACGCGGCCCGCCGTTGAAGCGGGGGAGAGGCTGGGATTCCTTCCCGGCACTCTGAGCGACAAGATCGACCCCTATCTGCGCCCCCTTTACGATGCCCTGCACGACATGATGGATCCGGAATCCATCCCGCGATTGATGGCGGCGGGCACCATCGAAGTGGCTCCGTTGGCCTACATGCGTGGTCGGACCCTCAACGACGCCTTCATCATCCTTGATGAAGCCCAGAACACCACTCCGGAACAGATGAAGATGTTCCTGACCCGGCTCGGCTTTGGCTCCAAAATGGTGGTCACCGGTGACGTCACGCAGATCGACCTGCCCTTCGGAGCAACGTCCGGGCTGCGTATTGTCCGGGAAATCCTGACCGGGATCGACGACGTGAATTTCTCCATCCTCGAGGCCGCAGACGTAGTACGGCACCGCCTGGTGGGCGATATCGTCTCCGCCTACAGCGCGTGGGATGATGCCCACCGCGCAGAGGCAGCACACACACCTAAACGTGGAGAACGTAAATGAGCATTGAAGTCAACAACGAGTCCGGCGTGGCAGTGGATGAAGCGCAGCTGGTGACGTTGTCCCGCTTCATCTTTGAGCGCCTGTATATCCACCCCCAGGCAGAGCTGTCCATCCTGCTGGTGGACGAACCCGCCATGGAGAAACTGCACATTGAGCTGATGGACGAGCCGGGAGCCACCGATGTGCTGTCCGTGCCCATGGACGAACTGACGCCCGGCACCCCGGACAAGCCAACTCCGCAGGGCATGCTTGGAGACATCGCGATCTGCCCGCAGGTGGCTGAAGTGCAGGCCCGCAACGCGGGCCACCCTACGCAGGATGAAATGCTGTTGCTGACCACGCACGGAATCCTCCACCTGCTGGGCTTTGACCACGCCGAGCCCGATGAAAAAGAAGAAATGTTTGGCTTGCAGCGGGAACTGCTGTCTGAATTCCTGGGCAAGGATGCCCCCATGGAGACCATGCAGTGACGTCGATCATTCTGGTCGGCATGGCGCTGGTATTCCTCAGCTTTGTTGCACTGCTGACTGCGGCCGAGGCTGCGTTCAACTTCCTGCCGCGGCATGAGGCCGAACAATCCATTGGCCGGAGCAAAGGCAAGGCCCTGGCCGGCATCCTTGAAAACCCGATCGCCCACATGCGGGCCCTGCGCTTTTGGCGTGTGTGGTTTGAAATGGCAGCGGCAGTGGCCGTCGCGGTTGTCCTCCACAGCCTGCTGGACAACGTCTGGCTCGCCGGGCTTGCGGCAACGGGCATCATGGCCGTGATCGGCTTTGTGCTCGTCGGCGTTTCACCCCGGCAATTGGGACGCGCGCACTCCGGACCCGTGGTGCGTTTCACGGCACCGCTGATCAGGTTCCTGTGCTGGATCCTGGGCCCGATCCCAGGATGGCTGGTGGCGCTTGGCCAAGCAGTAGCCCCAGGCGCTCCCAGCGGTGACGACGCTTTTGTCAGTGAGGAAGAGTTCCGCGAGTTTGTCGACCGTGCGGCAGAGTCGGACATGATCGAAGACAACGAAGCGGAGCTCATCCATTCGGTCTTTGACTTTGGCGACACTTTGGTGCGTTCCGTCATGGTTCCCCGCACGGACATCGTCAGCATCGCTACCGGCGCGGACCTTGAAACTGCCATGGGCTTGTTCCTGAGGTCGGGGTACTCGCGAATCCCTGTCATAGGTGAGAACACGGATCAGATCCGAGGCATTCTGTACCTCAAGGATGTTGCCGCAGCGATGTACCGCGGCGAACCGGGCTTGCAGGCGCACGACGTCGATTCGCTGGCCCGCGATGTCCGATACGTCCCCGAGTCCAAGCCGGTGAGTGATTTGCTGAGGGAACTCCAGCAGGAGTCCACCCACGTGGCCATTGTCATTGATGAATACGGCGGAACCGCCGGCCTGGTGACTTTGGAAGACCTCATTGAGGAAATCGTGGGTGAAATCGTTGACGAATACGATGCCGCAGCGGAGGAAGCCGTCGACCTGGGCGACGGGCAGTACCGGGTGAGCGCGCGAATGAGCATCGATGACCTTGGGGAACTGTTCGATATTGACCTCGACGACGACGAGGTGGACACCGTTGGCGGCCTCCTCGCAAAGGCGCTTGGCCAGGTTCCGATTGTTGGAAGCTCGGTTGAAGTGAACGGCGTGTTCCTTAAGGCAGATAGGCTGGAGGGTCGCCGAAACAGGGTCAGCCATATCATTGCGGCCGCCATGCCAAAGGAAGACACTGACCTTGAAGACCTTCTCGACGACGCCGACTCAACGCAACAGGGAGTTCCACGTGAGCAAGCAAAATAAGAAATTCGACGCCGATAGCGACTTCGGCGGCTTTCACGCGGGGTTCTCGGTGCTGGTGGGCCGGCCGAATGCGGGCAAGTCGACCCTGACCAATGCCTTGGTGGGCCAGAAGGTGGCCATTACCTCGGCCAAACCGCAGACCACGCGTCACACCATCCGCGGTATCGTCCACCGCGAGGACGCACAATTGATCCTCGTGGACACCCCGGGACTTCACCGTCCCCGGACCCTTTTGGGAAAGCGCCTCAACGAGCTTGTCGCCGATACCCTGGCCGAAGTTGATGCCATCGGTTTCTGCTTGCCCGCCAACGAGAAGATCGGCCCCGGCGACAAATTCATCGCAGCCCAGCTGGCCGCCGTCGGGCGCAAGCCGATCGTTGCTTTGGTGACCAAGACAGATCTTGTCGACAGGCAGGCTCTCACGGAGCAGCTGCTCGCTGTCGCAGCGCTCGGCCGTGAGGTTCTGGGTGAACAAGGCTGGGCCGACATCGTTCCGGTGTCAGCTGCCGATGGTTTCCAGGTTTCCACCGTCGCCGACGTCCTGATCAGCCACATGCCTTCCTCCCCGCCGCTTTATCCGGATGGTGAGCTCACAGATGAGCCGGAAGCGGTCATGATCGCTGAGCTCATCCGTGAAGCCGCCTTGGAGGGTGTCCGGGACGAGCTTCCGCACTCCTTGGCAGTTGTGGTGGAGGAAATCGTTCCGCGTGAAGGCCGGTCCGAGGACAACCCGCTCCTGGATGTCCGGGTGAACCTCTATGTCGAGCGTCCCTCGCAGAAGGCCATCATTATTGGCAAGGGCGGAAGCCGTCTGCGCGAAGTGGGAACCAATGCCCGCAAGGGTATTGAAACCCTGCTGGGCACGCGGATCTACCTCGATCTGCACGTGAAAGTCGCCAAGGACTGGCAGCGGGACCCCAAGCAACTGGTCAAACTAGGATTCTAGCCAGCAATGCTGGTTCCGGCGTGGCTCCCGGCCCGATAAGGAACTTCCCAGAAACGGCAACTATGATTGCGGGGATCGAGCTGTTTAAGGAAAGGTAAACCGAATAGTGCGACGTCGTGACGCCCGCCCAGAGGGCACCGGCACCGCAGGCCCCGTTGCGGCACGCCATGGAGCGGATGCTGACGGCACTCCGCGCCATATGAATGAACGCAAGGGACTGCCGCTCTGGTTGAAGATTGTCACCGGTGTGGTCTCGGTTGCCTTGGTTGCCGGCGTCGCCTTCGCTGCTTTCTGGTTCATCCGGCTGCAGACCAACATCACCAAGGCGCCGCTGAGCGCCGCGGAGTCACGTAACGCCGGCGATGCCTTGGCCAACGACAAGACAGACCGCCTGCAGATCCTGATCCTTGGCTCCGATACCCGTGACGGGAAGAACGCCGAGTACGGAAGTACCGAAGACTCCACAGGCTATGGCCACTCGGACGTCATGATGCTGCTGGACATTTCCGCTGACAACAAGCGGGTCAATGTCCTCAGCTTTCCCCGGGATTTGTTGGTGGATGTTCCCCAGTGCACGGACCGCACCAACAACCAGACCTTTCCTGCCCGCAGCGGCGTGATGATCAACGAAGCCATGGCAGAGGCCGGCATCGGCTGTGCCGTGGATACCGTCAATAAACTGACCGGCTTGGAAATCGACCACTTCATGATGGCCGACTTCAACGCCGTCAAGGAACTCTCCCACGCTGTGGGCGGCGTCAATGTGTGCGTGAGTGACCCCGTCTTTGATCCGGACTCCCGGCTCCGCCTGAAGAAGGGCGACTCACTGGTCGAAGGCGAACAGGCCCTGGCTTTCCTGCGCACCAGGCATGCGTTCGGCGATGGTGGAGACCTGGGCCGCATCAAGGGCCAGCAGGCATTCCTTTCTTCCCTGACGCGAAAGCTGAAGAGTGAAGGCACTCTGGGCAACCCGCAGCGACTCCTCCAGATCGCAGACGTAGTCACGCAGAATCTGACGGTCGACGAGGGCCTCGCTTCTGTACCGTCGCTGCTGACGATTGGTGGCCGCCTCAAAGACATTGATGTGTCCAAGGTGGCTTTTGTGGCCGTTCCCACGCAAGCTGCAGCAGTGGATCCAAACCGGCTGGAACTCGTTGAACCTCAAGCGTCCCAACTCTTCGCAGCACTGCGCGCGGACCTGGACCTGACCACGCCCGGGGCTACATCAACACCCACGCCTTCGGAAACCCCGGCACCCCAGCCCACGGCCACCACGCCTCCGGCGCCCGCCTACGACAAAGCCATCCAGCCTGTCTCTGTGGCCAACGGCAGTGGCGTGGGAACCAGGGCGCAGGAATTGATGA
Organism: Paenarthrobacter sp. TAF1; assembly: GCF_052113825.1. Taxonomy (NCBI): domain Bacteria; kingdom Bacillati; phylum Actinomycetota; class Actinomycetes; order Micrococcales; family Micrococcaceae; genus Paenarthrobacter; species Paenarthrobacter sp. TAF1. The sequence goes on along the minus strand of NZ_JBFRDO010000001.1, from coordinate 220,491 downwards.
CTGTTCTCACGGGCGCTGGATTTACCCAGGCAGTGAGCTACCTGGCCAACCCGGTGGACCAAACCGTGCTCTACTACGGGCAGGGATTTGCCGATGTGGCTGCAGATGTGGCCAAGCTCTACGGCATCCCGGCTGCCCAGGTGCAGGAGGCCCCCGGAGTGGCTGGCGTGCAGCTCTATGTGGGTACCGACTTCACTACCGGTACCGCCTACGGAGCAGCTTCGGTCCCGTCCAACGTGGTCAACCAGACGGCCAGCGACGCCGTGTGCCAGCAGGTGAACCCGCTCTACATCGATCAGTAAGCGAGGATCAGTACCTCAAGAGCCATTGCCGGTTCAAAGCGAAGGCCGGGCCAGTTGCGTAACTGGCCCGGCCGTCGTCGTCCTGCTTCCTACCAGATGCTGACGCGTTCCCCGGGTTCCGCCCACATGCCGTCCGACTCAGCCACTTCGAATGCTTCATGGAATGCATCGAGGTTCTTGGCGATTGCGTTGGTCCGGAACTCGTTGGGGGAGTGGGGGTCCGTGGCAAGCCTGCGGATTGCTTCCTCGGTCCGGATTACCTGACGCCACCCGGCCGCCCAGGACATGAAGAACCGTTGCGGACCGGTGAAGCCATCTATAACTTCCGGTTCCTTGCCATCAAGGCTGAGAAGGTATGCCTTGTAGGCGATGGTGAGGCCGCCCAGATCGCCAATGTTCTCACCCAGGGTGAGTTTGCCGTTCACCTTGTGCTCTGGGGCGGCATACGGTGAGAGAGCATCGAATTGCGCTACCAGCTTGGCGGTGAGTGCTTCGAATGCTGTGCGATCCTCCTCGGTCCACCAATTTCGCAACGCACCGCTGCCATCGAACTGCGATCCCTGGTCGTCGAAGCCATGGCCGATTTCGTGTCCGATCACTGCCCCGATTCCACCGTAGTTCACGGCGTCGTCCGCCTCGGCGGTAAAGAACGGCGGCTGGAGGATTGCCGCCGGGAACACAATCTCATTCAACATCGGGTGGTAGTAGGCGTTGACCGTCTGGGGCGTCATCAGCCACTTCGTCAGGTCGACGGGCTTGCCGATTTCGTCCAGATGGCGGTCAACGTCGGCGTCATGCGCGCGTTCAACATTTCCGAGAAGGTCATTGGGGTCAATCTCCACTGCGGAATAGTCGATCCACTTTTCCGGGAAGCCAATCTTGGGACGGAACGCATCCAACTTCTTGAGGGCTTCCTTCTTCGTCTCCTCACCCATCCAAGCCAAGGAAGAGATGCTCTCGCGGTAGGCCGCAATCAGGTTGGCCACCAAGGATTCCATCCGGGCTTTGTGACCGGGAGGGAAGTGCCGTTCGACGTAGATCTGACCGACTGCCTCACCCAGCGCAGCTTCCACGACGGCGACTCCGCGCTTCCAGCGTTCTTTGTTTTGCGGGGTACCGCTCAGGGTGGTGCCGTAGAAGTCGAAGTTTGTGTCCACGAACGCAGACGACAAATAGGGGGCGGCCGAACTGAGGACGCGGAGTGTCAGCCATTCCTTCCAGGCCTGCAATGGTTCGGACTCCAGCAGCGCGGCGGCGCCAGTGAAGAAGTCCGGGGTGCTGACAACGATCTCCCGCCGTTTCGCCGCGTCGACCCGAGCTGCGTCGAACCACGTGTCGAGCCAGGGGAACAACTCTGTGGCCTCTTCCGCAGATCTGAGGTTGTACGTCTTCTGGGGATCCCGGAGCGTGACGTTGTCCCAGTGATGCGAAGCCAGTGCCGTCTCAAGCGCGACGACGCGCTGTGCAGCCTCGGCGGCATCGGGAATGGAAGCGAGCGTGAAGAGTTTTTCGATGTAGCTGCTGTACGCCGACACAATGCCGGCGAACTTGTCGTCGCGGTAGTAGGACTCGTCGGGCAAACCCAAGCCGCCCTGCCCGATGTACAGCAGGATTCGTTCCGGGTTCCCGGCATCCGGCGCGGGATAGATGGAGAAGAGGCCGGACACATCCGAACGGAAAAGACGGCCGATCAAAGCTGCCAGGTCCTTGGGAGAGCTCACTGCGCTGACCTCGTCAAGGCGGCCCCGCACGGGTGCGAGTCCCTTTGCCTCTGCCGCAGCCTCGTCCATGAAGCTGGCGTAGAGGCCGCCAACCTTTTGTTCAATACCGGTGGCCGATTCGCCTTTGCCGGCGGCCTCTTCGATGATTGCCTTGACTGCGAGCTCGGCCCCGTCACGCAGGGCGGTGAAAGTTCCTTCCAACGGCCGGTCATCCGGAATCGTAGTGCTGTTGAGCCACGCGCCGTTGACGTGCTGGTATAGGTCGTCCTGGGGCCGGACGCTGTGGTCGATATTCGAAAGAGTGATCCCCGACTGTGGCACTGTGGCTCCTTGTGTGGACGCTGCAGCTGGTGTCGCCACCGCCGCGGCGTCTGCATAGTGGACGTTGCATGAGGTGTTGCACTGTCATCATACGCACCGTGTTACTGTAATTTTGTGCGTGCGGAAATGCTTCTTCTTAGCTGCCGCGGCGAGGCCTGAAAGCTATCTGACGCTGGGCCATCCTCGCCGCGGAGTTTCGTTGTGTCCGGCTAAGCTTTCATTCAGTTCTTAGAGAAAAGGCCACACGTCATGCGTAATGCACAAAAGCCCTCCGGTATGCCCACCCACCGTTACCTGCCGTTCCAGGACCAGATCACGGTCGAGGTCCCGGACCGCACTTGGCCGGACAAGGTCATCACCAAAGCTCCGCGCTGGTGCGCCGTTGACCTGCGGGACGGCAACCAGGCGCTGATCGACCCGATGAGCCCGGCACGCAAGCTGAAGATGTTCCAGCTGCTGGTCAAGATGGGCTACAAGGAAATCGAGGTCGGCTTCCCGTCGGCATCGCAGACGGACTTCGATTTCGTCCGCCAGCTCATCGAGGGCGGCCACATTCCGGACGACGTCACGATCCAGGTATTGACCCAGGCGCGTGAGCACCTGATTGAACGGACCTACGAGTCATTGGTAGGTGCCAAGCAGGCGATCGTCCACCTGTACAACTCCACCTCCGTATTGCAGCGCCGAGTGGTCTTCAACCAGGACGAAGACGGCATCCTGGATATCGCGCTGCAGGGTGCGCGTTTGTGCAAGAAGTACGAAGAGACGCTGACCGACACGCACATCACCTACGAGTACTCGCCGGAGTCCTTCACGGGAACCGAGCTCGAGTATGCTGCACGCGTTTGCAACGCCATCGCCGACGTCTTTGAGGCCTCAGCCGATAAGCAGGTCATCATCAACCTGCCTGCCACGGTGGAAATGGCTACGCCGAACGTCTATGCCGACTCGATCGAGTGGATGCACCGTAATCTGCACCCGCGCGAAGGCATCATCATTTCGCTCCACCCGCACAATGACCGCGGCACGGGAGTTGCTGCAGCCGAACTCGGTTACCTGGCCGGTGCGGACCGTATTGAGGGGTGCCTCTTCGGCAACGGCGAACGCACTGGCAACGTTGACCTGGTCACGCTGGGGTTGAACATGTTCGTGCAAGGCGTTGACCCCATGATCGATTTCTCCGACATTGATGAAATCCGCCGGACAGTGGAGTACTGCAACCAGTTGCCTGTGCCGGAGCGCTCTCCCTACGGTGGCGATCTCGTCTTCACAGCGTTCTCGGGTTCGCACCAGGACGCCATCAAGAAAGGCTTCGAGGCTCTGGAGAAGGACGCCGCCGCTGCCGGCAAGCCCGTGGATGATTTCACCTGGCAGGTGCCCTACCTGCCGATCGATCCCAAGGACCTGGGTCGCAGCTACGAGGCTGTCATCCGCGTCAACTCCCAGTCCGGCAAGGGTGGCGTTGCCTACTTGCTGAAGAACGAGCACAATTTGGACCTGCCGCGGCGTGCCCAGATCGAGTTCTCGGGAGTTATCCAGCGACGCACGGACGCCGTGGGTGGCGAAGTCAGCGGGTCCCAGTTGTGGCAGATCTTCCAGGATGAGTACCTGCCCTCGGACGAAGAGCAGGCCCAGTGGGGCCGTTATACCTTGGGCAGCGTGAGCACCGAGACCGACGAGTCCGGCGCAATGACCATGAATGCGAACCTGCGGATCGAGGGTACTGAGGTTCGGCGCACCGGGCATGGCAACGGTCCCATTGCGGCCCTGTTGGACATACTGCACCAGGACGGCGTCGATGTCCGGGTTCTCGACTACAGCGAGCACGCGTTGTCGGAAGGCGGCAGCGCCAGTGCCGCCGCGTATGTTGAATGCGCCGTCGGAGAGCGTGTCCTGTGGGGAGTGGGAATTGACCCGAGCACCACAACGTCGTCCCTCAAGGCACTGATCTCGGCTGTGAACAGGGCCGTTCGGGACGCCCAGGCCTAGGCCCCGGCCGTGTGGTGACAGGAAACTCTGTCACCACACGGTCCGGCAACCGTCCCGGGTCCAGGCATAGTGCGAAGATTAGATGTGGCCAATCCATCGTTTGCAGCCCGGTCCTACCGGGACGATGCCGTGGTTCTCCGTACCCACAAGCTGGGCGAGGCGGATCGCATTATTACCTTGCTGACCAAGCACCATGGGCAGGTCCGTGCCGTGGCAAAAGGGGTCCGCAGGACCAGCAGCCGTTTCGGCGCGAGGCTTGAGCCCTTCATGGTGGCCGACCTTCAGCTGGTATCCGGCCGCACGTTGGACATCGTCACCCAAGCAGTGGCGAAAGGTGCCTACGGAAGCAGCATTGCTGCCGACTACGGCAGATTTACGGTGGCTGCCGCCATGACGGAGACAGCAGAAAAGCTGACCGACGCAGACACGGAATCGGGCACGGCCCAATACAACCTTCTGGTAGGTGCGCTGGCGGCCCTGAGCCGTTCGGACCACCCTCCGGAGTTGATCCTGGATTCCTATCTTCTGCGCGCGTTGGCCACGGGAGGCTGGGCCCCCAGCTTCACGGCCTGTGCACGGTGCGGTAAACCGGGACCCCACACAGCATTTGCTGCTCCGGTGGGCGGAATGGTCTGCGGCGACTGCAGGCCACCCGGATCACCGGCGCCGGCGGCTGAGACCGTGGTACTCCTGGGCGCTTTGTTGACAGGCAACTGGGAGGTCGCGGACGTTTCCGACCCGCGGCACCGCAGGGAAGCCGCCGGGCTGGTGGCGAGTTACCTGCAATGGCATTTGGAACGGGCCTTGAAATCACTCAAACACGTGGAGCGAAGCTGACAGTGGCACTTGGAAAGAAAAGCAAGACAACAGCGGCAAGGACTGCGCCGGTCGTCGCTCCTTACGGGCATCCATCCGGAGCGGTGCCGCCAGCAATTCCAAGTGAGCTTATCCCGCAGCACGTGGCCATCGTCATGGACGGCAATGGCCGATGGGCGAACCAGCGTGGATTGCCACGGATCGAGGGACACAAGGCCGGCGAACCTGCCCTCCTTGATGTGATGGCCGGAGCCATCGAACTGGGGATCAAGTACGTCAGCGTCTACGCTTTTTCTACAGAGAACTGGCGCCGTTCGCCCGAGGAAGTCCGCTTCCTCATGGGATTTAACAAGGATGTGTTAAGGCGGCAGCGGAACCAGCTGGACGACTGGGGCGTCCGGATCCGGTGGGCCGGCCGGCGGCCGCGGCTTTGGGGTTCGGTCATCAAGGAACTCGAAGAGGCCGAGGAATACACCAAGGGCAATGACACCTGTACCTTGACCATGTGTGTTAATTACGGCGGGCGGGCCGAGATTGCCGATGCCGTATCGGCCATTGCGCAGGACGTCGCAGCCGGCCGCTTGAAGCCTGGCTCTGTCTCGGAGAAGACCATACAGAGGTATCTGGACGAGCCCGATCTCCCGGACGTGGATCTCTTCCTCCGGAGTTCGGGGGAGCAGCGACTGTCCAACTTCCTGCTCTGGCAGTCCGCCTACGCGGAGTTCGTCTTCATGGACACCCTGTGGCCTGATGTGGACCGGCGCACCTTGTGGGACGCCGTCGAAATCTACGCCAAACGGGACAGACGCTACGGCGGGGCCGTCGATGCTGCCCCGGCAGCGGAATAGCACACGTGGGCTACATCAATACGGGTAGGCAGCCAGCCAGACGGCGACGTCCCGGTACGCCTGCTGCCGGACAGTGCGACGGGACAGGAAGACGTCGTGGAGCGCACCCGGATACCGGAACACTGCTGTCCGCCGGGCAAGGCCGAGAGCACGCCGGGAGGTCTGTTCGACGTCGATGACGGCGTCTGCGCGCATAAGGTCCGAGGTCCATTCCGCCTGAATCCTGGTGCGACCAGACAGGAGAACCAGGACAGGTGCGTCAATGTTCAGCTTGCGCTCCACTGCCGCGTGCCCCGCCAGTACTGCCTTGGTCCAACCGGCGCGAATGGGGAAGGACGTGCGCGGACGCCAGACCGGGTCCAACATCCATTCGCCGTGTGCCTCATTGCTGACGCTCTCCCAGTACGCCGGCATTTCCGGGAAGCGGAGGGGTCGTTTCGGGTCCGTGCGGGCAAAAGGTTCCACCAGGTGCATGGCGATGCTGCGGACGAGGCTGCTGCCCTGGAGTTCCAGCCAGGGGGAGTTAAGTACGAGGGTGCCGACCTTGCCCGGGTTGCGGTCGGCCCAGAGTGCCGCGATCAGCCCGCCAAGGGAGTGGGCAATCACGTGGATCGTAGGCGGAACAGGGTTGTTGGTCCGTTCTGCCACATCTGCTTCAATCGCCCGGAGGGCCGCGGACAGGTCTTCGTCGTAGACACCGAGATCCGAGGTGTAGCCGGGGGTTTGTCCCGGGAGCAGGCTTCTGCCGAATTTGCGGAGGTCCAGGGCATAGAACATAAAACCAGACGCGTTAAGGTACTCGGCCAGCTCGGTTTGGAGGAAGTAGTCTGCCCACCCGTGGAGGTAGAGCACCGCTCGCGGCGCCCCGCCGGACTCGGGCGGAGTACGGCGCTTTCTTTTTGCGAAGGTCGTCAGGAAGTCGAGGATTCCGTGCGGGGCGGTGTCCCCGGTGGGTGGCGAGTGCCGCACCAAGGTGGCTTTGACCGGGCCCTCTTCGTCAGTCCCCAAGGGCAAATCCAGGCTCTCGTAGTTGTGGCCCAGTACATCCGGCCCCCACTGTATTCCGGCGTTACCTGTAGCCGTCATGCATCCCCCTTCTGTTGGTGTTCCATGCTGTGGTGTTCCTGGGCCGGGTGCTCCGGCACGGTGGTTTCCGGCACGGTGGTTTCCGGCACGCTGCCTTGCGGGCCGCCATAGCGCATGTATCCACTGATCCAGCGGCCCAGCCTCGCATAAGCGTCCTGCCGCACTGCAGGTGCCGAAAGGAAGACATCGTGGAGCCCGCCATCAATGCGTTCCAGGGTGACTGTCCGGCCCAGTGCCATGGCCCGGAGGGCGATAATGCCGACATCCAAGACGGCATCGGAGCGACGCATCGATTCCTGCCACACCATGCCATTGGCGCTGGCCGCAGATGTAAGGACCAAGACCGGCATCTGCAGGTTCAACCCTTGCGATACCAGCGCATGGCCCGCGAAGACGGCGCTGAGCCAGCCTGCCCGGACAGGGAAGGCAAGCGGGGGCCGGTACTTCTCGTCCAGCGCCCATTCACCCTCGGCGCTGCTGCTGATGCTCCGGAAGTAGAAGCCTCTCTCCGGCAGCCTCAGTATGGTTTCAGGACGAAGTTTGGCCAAGGGAGCCAGCACAGTGTGGACGGCACGACGAACCAACGAATGACCGTGCATTTCCAGCCATGGACTGTCGAGGACCAGGAACTGAAGTTCGTCCTGGTGCCGGCTTGCCCACAGCGCTGCAATCAATCCGCCGGTTGAGTGTCCCATCAAGGTCAGACTGCCCGGAGGGACGCCGGCACGGTCAGCACGGATGAGTTCCAGGGCTCCGTCGATTTCGGCGTCGTAGTAGGCCAAGTCAGCCACGTAGCCACCCGGGCTGTCCGATCGAAGACTTCGTCCGTGGTTGTGCATGTCAAGGGCATAGAAGTCGTAACCCTGGCCCGCCCAGAACCGGGCCAACTCCGTATTGAAGAAGTAGTCGCTCCAACCGTGCAGGAACAGGACGGCACCATAGGGGGCGTTTCCAGCCCCCGGACCTTCGTGCGGCCGGGCAGGCAGTTCCGCCCTGTGACGGATCAGAGTGGCGCGGCGGACGACGCCGTCAGGCCCTGCCGCCTCAAAACTGCAGGATTGAAAGTCCTTTCCCAGGATGTCAGGGGTCCACTCCATGGCCCTAGCTTAGACACTGGCGGCGGCTTCCCGCCCCGCGGCCCTCCCGCTGAAGAGACAGCCGCCGAGGAAGGTTCCTTCCAGGGCACGGTACCCGTGGATGCCGCCTCCGCCGAACCCCGCCGCCTCGCCGGCAGCGTAGAGGCCCGCTATGGCATGACCGTCATCGTTGAGCACCCTGGACTTCAGATCCGTCTGGAGGCCGCCAAGGCTCTTTCTGGTGAGGACGGACAGGCGGATGGCTATCAAGGGGCCGTGAGTCGGGTCCGTCAGACGGTGCGGGGGCGCGACGCGCATCAATTTATCCGTGGCAAATCGCCGTGCAGCCCTGATTGCCGCGAGTTGGGGGTCCTTTCCCAAGCCGCTGGACACTTGGCGGTCACGTGCTTGGACCAGGGCCTCAAGGGACCCGGCATTGATCAGCTGGTTGCCGGTTAGTTTGTTCATCCCTGCAGCGAGTTCCCGCACCGAGGCGGCCTGGATGAAGTCTTCGCCCTTGTCCAGGAAACGCTGGATGGGGGAGTCGGCGCCGGGTTTCAGGCGTGAAGCCAACAGACGGACATCCTTGCCTGTCAGATCCGGGTTCTGTTCCGATCCGGACAGGGCAAGCTCCTTGAGCGCGATGGTCCGATTAAGGACAAACCAGGAATACCCGTGGTTGGTCGCGACAATGTGGCGCAAAGCGCCCAGCGAATCGAAGCCGGGAAACAGCGGGGCGGGCAGCTGGGCTCCGGTGGCGTCCAGCCACAGGGACGACGGGCCCGGAAGGATGCGGATGCCGTGCTGTGGCCAGACGGGATCATAATTGCGGATTCCCTCCGGGTAGTGCCACATCCTGTCACCGTTGATCAACGAGCCACCCGCTGTCGCTACCGCCGGAAGGAACCCGCCGTCCACTGACGCGGGCACACCGCTGAGCATCTCCGCAGGCGCCTTTCCCCCCGGCCATTGCCGCCTGACAACCTCATGGTTGCCGCCGATCCCTCCGGTGGTCACCACCACCGCCCCCGCATTCACTTCGAAGTCTCCGACGGTGACCCGGGACGATGCCTGACCCCGCACCGCCGTCGACTGTTCCAGGACCTGGCCGGCCACGCCGGTGACCTTTCCCGCCGTCGTCGTCAGGGCTGCGGCGCGGTGCCTGAAGCACATCCGCACCTTTCCCGCGGCCACACCCTCCTGCACTTTGGCCAGGAAGGGTTGGACGAGCGCCGGACCTGTTCCCCACGTGACGTGGAAGCGGGGCACCGTATTGCCATGACCCTGTGGTCCGTAGCCTCCCCGCTCCGCCCACTGGACCAATGGAAAGATGCCGACGCCCAGGCTCCTGAGCCAACTCCTCTTCTCGCCGGCTGCGAAGTTGACATAGGCCTCGGCCCAGGCCCGCGCCTGCGTATCGGCGGGCCGGTCGAAAGCGGCGGAGGCGAACCAGTCAGACAACGCGAGCTCGGTACTGTCCTTGACGCCGAGCCTGCGCTGTTCCGGGGTGTCGACCATGAAGAGGCCGCCGAAGGACCAGTGGGCCTGACCGCCGAGCGAGGCTTCCGGCTCTTGGTCCAGCACGATGACGCTCTTTCCGGCGGCATACGCTGTGGCAGCGGCCACGAGCCCCGACAGGCCGGCGCCGACTACTGCGATGTCGGCAGTCATTGGCTGATGTTCATGATGTGCGTCACTATCTACCGGCGGCATGCGTACATGCTAGCGGCTTCCATGGTCACGGGTTTGGCGAGTTGTCCCGGAACGGCAAAACTAGGATCATGCGTGTTTACCCCACATTCTTCAAGTTGGCCTTTTCCTGGATGGATGCCGAGAAGGCCCACAAGATCGGTTTCCAGGGAATCCGGCTTGCCCACCGTTCGGGCGCCGGTCGGATCCTGGCAAAGCTGACTGCGCCTGATGCCTCCTTGAGGACGGAGGCGTTGGGCCTCACTTTTCCGTCGCCGTTCGGTTTGGCCGCCGGCTTCGACAAGGAAGGCCACGGCATTGAGGCCCTGTCCGAGCTCGGTTTCGGCCATGTGGAAGTTGGCACCATCACCGGTCAAGCTCAGCCGGGCAACGAGAAGCCCCGGCTGTTCCGCCTGATCGAGGACCGCGCTGTTATCAACCGCATGGGATTCAACAACGACGGCGCCGCGGCAGTTGCGCCGCGGCTTAAGTCGGCACGGGCTGCTTTGCAAAGGCAGTACCGTGACACACGGCCAATCATCGGGGTCAACATCGGCAAGACCAAGGTAGTGGAGCTGGAGGACGCCACTGAGGACTACCTGGTGAGTGCAAGGACCCTGGCTCCGGCGGCGGATTATCTGGTGGTCAACGTCAGCTCACCGAACACGCCTGGCCTCCGTCTGTTGCAGAACGTCGAAACCCTCCGCCCGCTCCTGAGGGCCGTCGGCGACGCCGCCGATGAGTCCGCGGGGCGGCATGTGCCGCTGCTCGTCAAGATTGCTCCGGACCTGTCCGATGAAGACATTGACGATGTCGCCCGCCTGGCGCTGGACCTTAAGCTTGATGGCATCATTGCCACCAACACCACGATTTCCAGGGGCGGCCTCATGTCTGATCCCGCAAAGGTTGATGCCCTCGGTGCCGGTGGATTGTCCGGGGCGCCCCTCAAGCAGCGCTCCCTGGAGGTTCTGCGCCGCCTCAAGGAAGCGGTCGGCGATCAGCTCGTTCTCATCGCTGTTGGTGGCGTAGAGACACCCCGCGATGTGCAGGACCGGCTGGATGCCGGAGCAACCTTGGTGCAGGGATACACGGCCTTCCTCTATGAAGGTCCGTTCTGGGTTTCCCGCATCAACAAGGGCCTGGTAAAGCTCCGCAAGCGGTCATCCCGCTAAAGCGCAAAAGCAGGAGACCCCGGACCAATGGTCCGGGGTCTCCTTTTGAATGGTGTGGCTACTAGGCCGGGTACTGCCCGCGCTTCACCTGTGGCTTGGGCAGGCGAAGCTTGCGGAACTGGAGCGCACGCATGCAGCCGTACCAAACGGATCCGCGCTCAACCTCGCCGAATTTTGCTGTCAGCTGTTTGCGGAGCTTGCGCGACAGGATGAACACGTCAACGAAGACTGCGAGGAACATGATCCAGAAGCCGACAAGGACGTAGCTGATGCCGGCGCTGGTGGGCGGAATGATCAGCGAGATCACGACGAACAGCAAAGCTCCGAACATGAGGTATTCGCCCAGGCTGAAACGGGCATCGACGTAGTCGCGCACGTACCGCTTCTGGGGTCCCTTGTCCCGTAGGGGGAGGAACTTCTCGTCACCGGTGTCCAGGGCCTGGCGCATTTTCTGGCGCTGGTCCTGAATTGCCACCCTTTCCGCAGCCTTCGAGGCCTTGCGGTCGGTGGGCACCAGGGGGCGTTTCCGGGCTGCTTCCTGGGCCTTCCGCTTGGGCGTAGGGGTGCCCTTACCGGCACCCGGTCCCGGGGCGGTGGCGTAGGCCTGGTCTACTACTGACTGAGCGCTGGGCTCTTCCTTTTTACGTCCGAACACCCATACAGAATACCCTCGGCGAGGTGGCGCACGTTACCTCGTGGGAGGTTGGCCGGGGTTATGGGTCCGGTCAGCCCGGCCTTGCATCCCGCGGGGGCTTGTTACCCGGAGGTAAAGTGTGGGCCATGACTTCAGCGCATGCGGAGAACCCGCAGAACAAGCAACAGCACTCCGGCGACATCCCGGTCGAGGAACTGGAGAAGGCGGTCAACGAGGCCTTCAACTCCACCATGGATTCCCTGAAGAACCTGGTGTCCATTCCCGGCATTGCATGGCCCAGCTTCGACCCCAATGAACTCGATCGAAGTGCCGAGGCCGTATCTTCCCTGGTACAGGCCGCCGGCATGCCGGACGTCCGTATCCTGAGGTGCAACAAAGCCGACGGTACCCCCGGCGGCCCTGCCGTCGTCGCCCGTCGACCCGCCGCGGACGGCAAGCCCACCATCCTTCTGTACGCCCACCACGACGTACAGCCGCCGGGTAACCGGGATCTGTGGACCTCTGGGCCCTTTATGGCGGAAGAACGGGACGGCCGTCTGTACGGGCGCGGTGCGGCCGATGACAAAGCAGGCATCATGGCCCACCTGGCTGCTTACAGCGCCGTCAGCGAAGTTCTTGGCGAAAAGTTCGGCCTCGGCGTGACCTTCTTCTTCGAGGGCGAGGAAGAGGCGGGCTCGCCCACTTTCCGCACCTTCCTTGAGGAACACCAGGAGCTGCTCCGTTCGGACGTCATCGTGGTGGCCGATTCGAGCAACTGGAAAGTGGGTGTTCCGGCCCTGACTACCAGCCTCCGTGGCTTGGTGGACGGCACGTTCGAAGTCCGCGTCCTGGACCACGCCGTCCACTCAGGGATGTTCGGTGGGCCGGTTCTGGACGCTCCTACGCTTCTGTCACGCCTGATCGCCACACTCCACGACGACGACGGCAACGTGGCAGTCGCCGGGCTGGTGGGGCGTGATGACGTGGTGGTCGACCTCACCGAAGAGGACTACCGCGCCGACGCGTCAGTGCTCGACGGCGTGCGGCTCGCCGGGAGCGGGACCATCGGTTCGCGCCTCTGGACCAAGCCGGCGTTGTCCATCATCGGCATGGATGTACCGGCCGTCGACGTGGCCTCCAACACCTTGATTCCCGCAGCACGTGCCAAATTCAGCATGCGCCTGGCCCCTGGCCAGGACCCCGAAGCTGCCATGGACGCTTTGAAGAACCACGTTGAGTCGAGGGCGCCATTCGGAGCCAAGGTGACATTTACGCCGGGGGAGCGCGGGAACGCCTTCAGCACCGACACGACCTCATCTGCCGCCCGTGTCGCTTTGTGGGCCTTGGAACAGTCCTGGGGCGTGCAGCCGGTGGAAATGGGAATCGGCGGGTCCATTCCCTTCATTGCCGACCTCCTGGAAATGTATCCGGACGTCCAGATCCTGGTGACAGGGGTGGAAGATCCCGATTCCCGCGCGCATAGCGCCAACGAATCCCTCCACATCGGCGACTTCCGCCACGCAGTGTTGGCTGAAGCGTTGATGCTTGCACGTCTGAATGCCGAGGGGCTGGGGGCTTAGTCCCTGTTTAGCAGGGAACAAGGAAATGCTGTCAGTGGTTACGTCTGGAGTTATAGCAAAGCGTCTGCGCGACGTAGCATTAGCTATAACCCGTATGTAATTGGGTAAGGGCAGGCAGCGTCCCGGCGCCGCCTCCAGAAGCTTCATAAGAAGGTAGGCCAATGAGCACTGCAACCAACGAAAACAGCACCGGAACACAGGTCGTCACCAGTGACGAACTGCCCACGCACGAGGTCAATCTGACCGACGTCGCAGCAGGCAAGGTCCGCAGCCTCCTCGAACAGGAAGGGCGCACCGATCTTCGGCTGCGCGTTGCAGTCCAGCCTGGCGGATGCTCCGGCTTGATCTACCAGCTCTACTTTGACGAGCGCATGCTCGACGGAGACGCTGTGCGTGACTACGACGGTGTCGAGGTCATCGTGGACAAGATGAGTGTCCCTTACCTCAGCGGTGCAAGCATCGACTTTGAAGACACCATTTCGAAGCAGGGCTTCACCATTGACAACCCGAACGCCGGCGGGTCTTGCGCCTGCGGTGATTCGTTCCACTGATGTGAGCCATCGCCGCATGTCGGCGCCCCTCCGGGCCGCTTCAAAAGCGTTCGGAGCCACGGCGCTGACATGTGCGCGAAAACCGCCTGATAGCGGTAAGCTCTACATCGGGTAGTAAAACTTTTAGTGTGCCCGGTGAGCCTTCGGCCTGCCGGGAGACAGCAACAAGAGGAAGGGCCGTCTGTGAGTTCGCAGAACCGAACCGGCAGCCGACGCATAAAGATCACCTCGATCACTGGCTTGGCACTCGCCGGCGCGTTGGTTTTGACCGGATGTTCACCAGAGGTAGAGAAGGGTTGGCTGCCTACAGAGCGCGGCACGACCAACCACACTGACCGGATCATGGACCTCTGGGTCAACTCATGGATCGCCGCCTTGGCAGTCGGTATCATCACGTGGGGCCTCCTGGTCTGGTGCATCATTGCTTACCGTCGCCGTAAGGGCACCACGGGATTCCCCAAGCAGCTCAGCTATAACCTGCCGCTCGAGGTCTTCTACTTGACCATCCCGCTGTTCATGGTGCTGGTGTTCTTCTACTTCACCGACCAGGACCAGCGCGCGATCGACGATCGTTCACAGCCTGCAGATGTCGTTGTTGATGTCCGCGGAAAGCAGTGGGCCTGGGACTTCAACTACAAGCAGGGCCAGGTCATCTCCGAGGACCTCCACGAAGCCGGCGTTCAGGCTCACCTGACGGGCGCCGAAGTGGACAAGGAACTGCTCCCCACCCTGTACTTGCCGGTTGGCAAGTCCGTGGACCTGGAGCTGAACTCCCGCGATGTCATTCACTCCTTCTGGGTTCCCGCCTTCCTTCAGAAGCGCGACATGATCCCCGGCAAGACGAACTACATCCGGTTCACTCCCACCAAGGAGGGCACCTTCGATGGAAAGTGCGCCGAACTCTGCGGTGAATATCACTCCGAAATGCTCTTCCGCGTCAAGGTTGTCTCCGAGTCTGAGTTCAAGGCCCACATGGACAAGCTCCGCCAGGATGGCAACACGGGCCTGCTCGGTGCGGAATACGACCGCAATCCGAACCTGAACGAAAAGTAAGGGGAGCGACGTGGCTACTTACACTCAATCCGCCGGGACCCTTGAGGCTCCCGTAGTTCCTAAATCCAAGGGACGCATTGTCGTCAACTGGATCACCTCCACGGACCACAAGACCATCGGGTACATGTACCTCATTGCGTCGTTCGTGTTCTTCTGCCTCGGTGGCGTCATGGCGCTCCTGATCCGTGCAGAACTGTTCGAGCCGGGCATGCAGATCCTGCAGACCAAAGAGCAGTACAACCAGATGTTCACGATGCACGGCACCGTGATGCTGCTGATGTTCGCAACCCCGCTGTTCGCCGGCTTCGCCAACGTCATCATGCCGTTGCAGATTGGTGCCCCGGACGTTGCGTTCCCGCGTCTGAACGCCCTGGCGTTCTGGTTCTTCCTCTTCGGCTCCACCATCGCCGTATCCGGCTTCATCACCCCGCAGGGTGCTGCCAGCTTCGGTTGGTTCGCTTACGCACCGTTGTCGAATACGACATTCAGTCCGGGTGTCGGTGGTGACCTGTGGGTCTTCGGGCTCGCGCTCTCCGGTTTCGGAACCATCCTTGGTGCCGTCAACTTCATCACCACCATCATCTGCATGCGCGCTCCGGGCATGACCATGTGGCGTATGCCGATCTTCACCTGGAACACCCTGGTGACGGCAATCCTCGTCCTCATGGCCTTCCCGCCGCTTGCAGCTGCACTCTTCGCCCTTGGCGCTGACCGCCGCTTTGGTGCCCACATCTTCGATCCCGAAAACGGCGGTGCCGTCCTCTGGCAGCACCTGTTCTGGTTCTTCGGCCACCCCGAGGTGTACATCATCGCCCTGCCGTTCTTCGGTATCGTTTCCGAGATCTTCCCGGTCTTCAGCCGGAAGCCGATTTTCGGTTACAAGGGCCTTGTCTACGCAACCATCGCCATTGCAGCTCTGTCCGTGACCGTGTGGGCCCACCACATGTACGTGACCGGTTCCGTCCTGCTTCCGTTCTTCGCTTTCATGACGATGCTGATCGCAGTACCGACGGGCGTGAAGTTCTTCAACTGGATCGGCACCTTGTGGCAAGGATCCATCACATTCGAGACGCCTATGCTCTGGAGCATCGGCTTCCTGGTGACGTTCCTCTTCGGTGGCCTGACGGGCATCATCCTGGCATCGCCGCCGCTGGACTTCCACGTTTCCGACTCCTACTTCGTGGTCGCCCACTTCCACTACGTGGTCTTCGGTACCGTCGTGTTCGCCATGTTCGCCGGCTTCTATTTCTGGTGGCCCAAGTGGACCGGCAAGATGCTGAACGAACGTCTCGGGAAGATCCACTTCTGGCTGCTGTTCCTCGGCTTCCACGGCACGTTCCTGATCCAGCACTGGCTGGGTGTTGAAGGTATGCCGCGTCGCTACGCCGACTACATGCCGCAGGACAACTTCACGTGGATGAACCAGTTCTCCACTATTTCCTCCTTCGTCCTGGGCGCTTCGCTGCTGCCGTTCTTCTGGAACGTCTACATCACGTGGCGCAGCAACAAGAAGGTTGAAGTAGATGACCCGTGGGGCTTTGGTGCTTCGCTGGAATGGGCAACCTCGTGCCCGCCGCCGCGCCACAACTTCACTTCCTTGCCCCGTATTCGCTCCGAACGCCCGGCCCTGGATCTCCACCACCCGGAGTTGGCCCAGGTGCACACCGCCGAGGCTCCGTCACCCGCAGCAGCAGTTCTGGGTAACGCCGACCAGAGGGACGTCAGCAAATGAAAATTGAATCGTGGCTCTTCGGAGCCGGAGTCTTCTTCTTCGTACCCGTAGCGATTGCGTACGGCTTCCTGACCGAATGGTCCGAGTGGGTTGGCGTGCTCGGCATCCTGCTCGTAGGTGGCCTCGCAGGCATGATCGGTGCTTACCTTGGCTTCACAGGCAAGCGCATCGGAATGCGCCCGGAGGACCGTCCTGACGCAGAGATCCACGAGGGTGCGGGGGAGCAGGGTCACTTCAGCCCCTGGAGCTGGTGGCCCCTGGTTCTTGGCCTCTCGTGTGCAGGTGGATTCCTCGGCTTGGCCGTAGGTTTCTGGGTAACCTACGTGGCCGGTGGCCTGGCCATCGTTGCCTTGATCGGCTGGGTCTTCGAATACAGCCGCGGCGACCACGCCCACTAGCAGTTCCAGAACGGCAATAAGGATGGGCCCTACCAAAAGGTGGGGCCCATCCTTATTTGTGTATTCAGGGTTCTTTTTCGCGTCCGGCATCCCCGTGTGATGGGTGATCCGCGCGCAACGTAGCCTCAGCGGGCCTCAGGAGCCTCCAAGACGGAGGAAAGAGCAGCAAGGGCATTCCGTGCCGTCCAGAGAGTTTGAGAGTCCGTGAGCGCATCGGGGGCGACCTCAAGAAGAACTTCACATCCGTGGCCGAAGTCCTCTGTCATGACCTCGAGCAGAGATCGGGCGTCGACCGGCTTGCCGTCTGTCTTCCGGATTGTCACGGGCAGTCCTGTCTCCGTGACGGCACGGACAAAAACTGCTGCCGCGCGGGCATGAAGGCCGATCTCAGCGGCGACTAAGGCTTTTTGCTGCGGCAAGCCAGCTCCTTTGCTACGGCGGTTTACTCCGCCAGGAAATGATCCATACAAGAGTAGCCGCCATCCCGGGAAGCCCACCAGTTCAATGTCCGCTGGTCTAGACCTGTGGCTGTCTGTCTTATCCTTGAAACATGACTCAATTGCTGGATTTCTGCTGTGGCTGACGCAGCCGGCATTGCTGGCGAGATTGACCGTTCCAGCAGCACGCCCATCTACATTCAACTGCGTGAAATCCTTCGTACCTTCATTGGGCAGTCGTGTCCGCCGGGTTCGGCCCTTCCTTCCGAACGGGATCTCTCGGAGCGCTTTGGCCTTGCACGCATGACTGTTCGACAAGCCATCGATGCGCTGGTCGGCGAAGAAGTCATAGAGCGGGTCGTAGGCTTGGGAACTTTCGTGAGGAAGCCCAAGCTGGACCTTCAGGTGAAGCTGACCTCCTACAGTGAGGAAATGCAGCGGCGCGGCATGGTCCCGGCCGCCAAGGTTCTGAGTTTTGAACAGATTGCAGCCAGTGCGTTTCTGGCGCGGGAACTGCAGCTCGACGAGGGAACGCCCCTGGTTCGGTTCCGGCGGCTTCTCCTGGCCGATAACGAGCCCATGAGCGTGGACGAGAACTTCATTCCGGCACACCGCGTTCCAGGACTTCTCGATGAGGCCCCGCCAACGTCGCTGTACAACGTTCTGAGCGAACGGTATGGCCTGGTCATGGAGTGGGGCGAGGACATGATCGAGGCAACGGCTGCGTCACCGTCCACTGCAAGGTTGCTGAACGTGGACGTCGGATCGCCGCTGCTGAAGATCCAGCGCCATGCCTTCGTTGCGCGTGCAATGGTGGACTATTCCGTCTCCTACTACCGGGCCGACAGGTACAAGCTGTGGGTACCCTTGCAGCGGCCTGGAGTGCGTCCAACGCGCAATTATGCATCGGGATACCGGACCACGCAGTAGAGCCTGCCCGGCGCACCGTCGGGTGGCTGTTGGGTAGCCGTCGGGTGGCTGTCGGGTGGGCCTCCGCACCATCGGTGTGGGACTGGACATCCGACCCCTTCCAGCGTTCTTTGAGATCCAACAACAGAAGGGGCACAGTCCGCATGGACTGTGCCCCTTCTGTTGTCGAGGTCCGGGCCGTTAGTGGCTCAGGCTCTTTTGCTCGTCGGCCGCTTCGATGGCCTCGTGGTGGCCATGTGCGTGCGCGGCTTCAAGTTCCGCAGGCGTTGCCGGAGCAACGCGGTCTTCGAAGAACCAGCGGGAAAGCGCTGCACGGCGCTTTTCCTTGCGGGTTACTACGCCATGCTCGTTCGGCTGCGCCGGCAGGGGAGCCGGTGATTCGAAGCCTACGAGCTTGTAGCGCTTGTACTCGTCCAGGGGTGCGTGGACTTCGATGAACTCGCCGTGCGGGAGCCGAACGATACGTCCGGTTTCGCGACCGTGGAGTGCAATTTCGCGGTCCTTGCGCTGGAGAGCCAGGGCAATTCGCTTGGTGACGATGAAGGCGATGATCGGGCCGATGAAGAACAGCGTCCGCAACCAGTACGTCACGTCATTCAGTGACACGTGGAAGTGAGTGGCAATGAGGTCCGAGCCGGCCGCGGCCCACATAACGCAGTACCAAGTGAAACCGGCCACGCCGATCGCAGTGCGGGTGGGTGCATTGCGGGGGCGGTCCAGAACGTGGTGTTCACGGTTGTCCTTGGTGACCCAGCGTTCGATCCATGGGTACATGAACAGAACGGTGAAGATGATTCCCGCAGGAACCAGGGCCGGAAGAAGCACGTTCAGCGTGAGCGTGTGTCCAAAGACGATCCACTCGAAGTGGAAGTTGTTGATGACACCCGGCATAAGGCGAAGGGCGCCGTCGACGAATCCGATGTACCAGTCAGGCTGGGTGCCGGCCGAGACAGGGGAGGGGTCGTAAGGCCCGTAGTTCCAGATCGGGTTGATGGTGAACGCTGCCGCCATGAGCGCCAGAACACCGAACACGATGAAGAAGAAGCCACCGGCCTTGGCCGCGTAAACCGGGCCGAGGGGGTAACCGACGACGTTGCCGTCGTTGCGGCCCGGGCCAGGGTACTGCGTGTGCTTGTGGACAACCACCATGAAGAGGTGGATCACGATCATCAGCAGGATGAGGGCGGGCACCAGGAGGATGTGGAGCACATACAGGCGGCCGATGATGGCCGTACCCGGGAACTCCCCACCGAAGAGGAAGAAGGAGATGTACGTTCCGATGACCGGAATCGACTTGATCACGCCGTCGATGATGCGCAGGCCGTTACCGGACAGCAGGTCATCGGGGAGGGAGTAACCGGTGAAGCCGGCAGCCATGGCGAGGATCAGCAGGACGCCGCCCACAACCCAGTTCATTTCGCGGGGCTTGCGGAAAGCGCCCGTGAAGAAGACACGCAGCATGTGAACGCCGAGGGATGCCACGAACAGCAGTGCTGCCCAGTGGTGTACTTGGCGCATGAAGAGACCGCCACGGACATCGAACGAGATGTTCAGCGACGAGTTGTAGGCAACAGACATTTCGACGTTGTACAACGGCGTGTAGGAACCCTGGTAGTGGGTTTCTGCCATGGACGGATCGAAGAAGAAGGTCAGGAAGGTACCCGACATCAGCAGGATGACGAAGGAATACAGCGCCACCTCACCGAACATGAACGACCAGTGGTCAGGGAAGACCTTCCGGCCGAACTCGCGCAGGATGCCGGAGCCGCCAACACGCTCGTCTACAAAGTTGGTGAAACTACCAACCTTGGTCTTCGGAACGAAGGGGGCTTCAGCTGTTGATGAGGCGCTCATGCTCGTCACGCTCCCAGTAACTCGGTCCTACAGGTTCTCTGAAGTCGCTGGTAGCGACGAGGTAGCCCTCTGCATCAACCGCGATAGGCAGCTGGGGAAGCGGACGGCTGGCCGGCCCGAAGATGACCTTGCATTCCTGCGTGAGGTCAAAGGTGGACTGGTGGCACGGGCACAGAAGGTGGTGCGTCTGCTGCTCGTAAAGAGCGACAGGGCATCCGACGTGCGTGCAGATCTTGGAGTAAGCAACGATTCCGTTGTAGCTCCAGCTCTCGCGTCCCTCGGAAGGATTCAGCGAGTTCGGGTCCAGACGCATCAAGAGGACAACGGCCTTGGCCTTTTCGTTCAACTTGCCCTCGTGGAGCTCGTTGAGGCCCTCGGGGATAACGTGGAAGGCCGAACCGATGGTGACATCCGAGGCCTTGATGGGTGTGCCATCGGGGTCGCGGGTCAGGCGCTTGAGCTTGCCGCCCTCCGGAGCCCACATGGTGTGCGCCAGAGCCTTGTCAGGACGCGGACCCAAGTCGCCAAAGATGGCAAGAGCGGGCAGGGGAGCCAAAGCGACAGCACCAAGAAGGGTGTTGCGGATCAGCGGACGGCGCTTGATGCCGGTTTCCTCGACGATGTCGTCGACGATGCGCACAGCTGCCTGGCGGTCCTCTTCGGTACGGATAGCGTGGCGCTCTTCAGAGACTTCGTGATCGGGCATCAGGGCCTTGGCCCAGTGCACGATGCCGGTGCCGATACCGAGCATCGCGAAGGCCGTGCCGAGGCCCAGAAGAAGGTTCTGGGTGCGGATGGTTGCAATGGTGGTGTCGTCGCCAAGGTCAATGGCGAAGTACGCCACCAGGAAGACCAGCGTTCCGATGACGGAGGTGCCAAACAGAATGGCTACCTGACGCTCGGCGCGCTTTGCGGCTACCGGGTCCGTGTCAGCCAGGCGCAAACGATGCGGAGGGAGTCCAGGATCCTGGAACTTCTCCACCTCATTCTGACCAGCCGTAGCTACGGTGCCCGAGTGGTTCGGACTGCCGTCACTATGGTTGCCCATAATTCGCCTCATCCTTCTCTCGTTGTCTCGGCCGGGGCCGAGTTATTTTCAGTTTCAAACTGCTGATCGTGCAGCAGAAGTTTTCGTTGCTTCGCGATCAGGACGTGCGGGACGTCAGCCAGATCGTGAATGCGATGATGACACCCAAGCCGGCAACCCACACGAACAGGCCTTCGGAGACCGGGCCGAGGGATCCAAGGTCAGCGCCACCCGGCGAACCATTGGCTTCAATGGTCTTCAGGAAGGTGATGATGTCGCGCTTGTCTTCAGGGGTGACGTTCGAGTCGTTGAACACGGGCATGTTCTGCGGGCCCGTGGCCATTGCCTCATAAATGTGCTGTGAGCTGACGCCTGCAAGAGCCGGAGCGAACTTGCCTCGTGTCAGGGCTCCACCAGCAGCAGCTGCGTTGTGGCACATGGCGCAGTTGACGCGGAAGAGTTCGCCACCCTTGGCAGCGTCTCCCTTGCCGTCCAGGAGGTGCTCTTCCGGAATGGCCGGGCCTGCGCCAAGGGATGCAACATAGGCAGAGAGCTGCTTGGTCTGCTCTTCATTGAACTGGGCGGGCTTCTGCTGGGCCTGCGGGCCGTTCATCTGCATGGGCATACGACCGGTACCAACCTGGAAGTCAACCGCAGCAGCACCCACGCCGACCAGCGAGGGGCCGTCCTGGGTTCCGCTGGCACCCATGCCGTGGCAGGTGGCGCAGTTGGCGGCGAAAAGCTTGCCGCCTTCTTCTACGTCACTGGCGCTGTAGCTTGTGGTGTCGGCCTTGGCCTGGTTGACAGATGTGGCAACGGCGTACAGCCCACCAGTGAGGAGGAGGCCCATCAATAGCAGCGCTATGGCTGCCAGTGGGTGACGTCGCTTCTGCGAGAGTGCCTTCACGTGGTGGTTCCTTTATTCGATCCTGCGTCGGCTCCGTGAGCCGCTTCTTGAAATTCTGCCTCTTGTAGAAAAAGAGTCAAGCCGGGCTTACTTGAGGACGTAGATGACCAGGAAGAGGCCAATCCAAACAACGTCAACGAAGTGCCAGTAGTACGAGGTGACGATTGCCGACGTCGCTTCAAAGTGTCCGAACTTCTTGGCCGCAAACGCACGGCCGATGATGAACAGGAAAGCGATCAGGCCGCCGATGACGTGGAGGCCGTGGAAGCCCGTGGTCATGTAGAAGGCGGAGCCGTAGGCATTGGAGGACAGGGATACGTGCTCGGATACGAGCATGGCGTATTCCGTCGTCTGCCCGGCAACGAAGAAGGCACCCATGATGAAGGTGAGGGTAAACCATTCGGTCATGCCCCAGCGGGTGAACTGCAAGAGCCCGCCGGTGCGGCGGGGTTCGAGCCGCTCGGCGGCAAAGACGCCCATCTGGCAAGTAAAGGAACTTGCCACAAGGACGATGGTGTTGACGAGCGCAAACGGGAAGTTGAGCTTGGCCGTCTCCTCGGCCCACATCAGTCCTGATGTGGATCGCAGGGTGAAGTACATGGCAAAGAGGCCGGCGAAGAACATCAACTCACTGGACAGCCAAACTACGGTTCCAACAGAAACCAAGTTAGGGCGGTTCAGCGTCGGGTGCGCCGGGGTACTGGGGGCATGGGTCGCAGATGTCACAAGGACATTATGTCTGTAAAAGTCCAGAGTTCCCAATGCAAACCACCGATTCGGGAGACTTTTTCTACAAAGACGCGAAATCGCGCGGAAAAGTTCCCGGCGTGGTTCACATTGGTCATCGGCGTGGCTGGCTCGATAGCATCAGGGAGTGACTTCTCCGGCATCGGCACCTGCAGCCAGCAATACCTGGCCAGGGCTCATCTCAGCACTGATCAACGGCGACGACCTTGCAGTGGACAACACAGCGTGGGCCATGAACACGATCATGTCCGGAGAAGCTACTCCATCGCAGATTGCAGGCTTCCTGGTGGCCTTGCGGGCCAAGGGCGAGACCGTTGAGGAGCTTGCTGGTCTGGTGGAGGCCATGGTCCAGCATGCCAATCCCATTTCGATCTCGGGTGAAAAGCTGGACATCGTTGGAACCGGCGGGGACCGCCTCAACACTGTGAATATCTCCACAATGGCGGCACTGGTGGCTGCGGGCGCCGGAGCCAAGGTTGTAAAGCACGGCAACCGGGCTGCTTCATCGACCTCGGGCTCGGCGGATGTCCTGGAGGCACTTGGTGTGCGCCTGGATCTGTCCATCGACCAGGTGGCGCGCAACGCGGAAGAGGCCGGAATCACGTTCTGCTTTGCTCAAGTCTTCCACCCCTCGTTCAGGCACACGGCAGTCCCTCGGCGGGAATTGGCCGTTCCTACGGCGTTCAACTTCCTGGGTCCCATGACCAACCCCGCACATGTCCAGGCATCTGCCGTGGGCGTGGCGAATGCGCGGATGGCGCCCCTTGTTGCCGGCGTGCTGGCCCGCCGCGGTAGCCGCGGCCTTGTGTTCCGTGGAGATGACGGGCTTGATGAACTTACGCCAACGGGGCCATCCACGGTGTGGGAGATCAGGGACGGTTCCGTGACAGAAGAGGTGTTCACACCTGCCGAGCTCGGTATCAAACCGTCCACCGTAGCGGACCTCCGTGGTGGGGACGCCACGGTGAATGCTGGCGTCGTCCGGGAAGTGCTTGACGGCAAGCCCGGTCCCGTCAGGGACGCGGTGCTCCTCAACGCAGCTGCAGGGTTGGTGGCATTCGATCTCCACGCTGACGGAAGCCTGCTGGACCGGATGCGGGCTGCCTTCGGCAGGGCAACTGAGTCGATTGATTCCGGGTTGGCTGCCGGAGTGCTGGCCAAATGGACGGCCCTCAGCCAAAGCTGATTTGGCTCACGTTCTTCCCGTGCGCAGGCTCAGTCCTTATTCAAAACCGAGGGCAAATGCGGCGTCCAGGTCATGCTGTGAGTAGGCGCGGAACGCAATGTGCGTGGTGGTATGGACCACTGAAGGCACCTTGGACAAGCGATCTGCAATGACGTCCGCGAGATCCTCGTGCTTGGACACCCGGGCAACAGCGATGAGGTCCCATTCGCCGGTGACTGAATAGACCTCGCTGATGCCTTGGATGGCCGAGATTTGTTCGGCGGTTTCCGGGATGCGCGAGGCATCGGTCTTGATCAGGACAAAAGCGGTGATCACGTGGGGCCTTTCCGGAAAAGCATCGTTGCGGACGCTCCCCAGCCTAGTGCATGTGCTGGTTGGAGGATCGGATCAGGCTCGGCGTTGCCGGCTTGCCGACACCCGACGGACCAACGCAATCACCGCACGGAAGCCAAGCAGGAAAACACCCAGGCTGATCAGCGCAACAATGACAAACGGCAGGACGACGGTTTGTCCCGTCACGGCCCTCAACATCATGCCGACGATCACGGCCGCGAGCCACACTGCCACGCCGGATGGCCAGACGGCGAACGGCGCACGCCACACCCGCAGGACAAGCCAGCCGAGCAACGCGCCTACCAGGAACGGCCATGCTGTGATGAAGGCGCCGGAAATAATGTCTCCGCGGGCATGGGCGTCACGGCCGATCGCAGCGAACACGAGAATCAGCAGAAGATCGGCGGCCGCGGCTGTAAGCCAGGATTTCGAGGTTGAAAGCATGATCCTGACAATATCGGGGGAGGAGGGCCACCGCGAAGTTGAGCGTTCCCCGAAAGTCGGTGTGCGGTGGACACTTGCGCGTAGTGCACCGCTGAGGCGACGATGACCGGGAGGGGCCGACAGCAGCCCGCGCTCCGGGAGGTCGAATGAAACTGCTCCAGGTGGCCCAGCACGCCGGCGATCTGCAGCGGGCAGCTGCCTTCTACTCGGCACTGTTGGGCTCGGAACCGAAGGCGCTGTTCGACCCTCCCGGACTTCTGTTTTTCGATGTTGGCGGCGTGCGGCTGCTTCTGGAGGAGGCCGCGCCCTCATCCCTCTTGTATCTGGAGGTAGGTGACCTCCACGGCTTGGTGTCAGGTCTTAAGGAGCGCGGCGTCCGGGTCATATCTGAACCCCACATGATTTTCGCCCACGAAGACGACCTTTTGGGTCCTGCGGAGTCGGAGGAGTGGATGGCGTTCATCGAGGACAGCGAAGGCAATACGGTCGGGCTGGTCAGTCGGGTCAGGCCGGCGGGCGACTGACCTGGATTGGATGGTGCGCCCCCCTGTTGCGACACTGTGCGGTGGGACCGGCGTGCCAGTCTCCACCCGCCGTCGGGCATTGTTTGGACGAAACGGGGCTATTAGCCTCGTGTGGGGACGATCGGTTCCCAAGACCTTTGGAAGGTTGGCAGGATGCAGAAGATTTCCACTTGTTTGTGGTTCGACGGCCAAGCGGGGGAGGCGGCGGAGTTCTACACGTCGACGTTCGCAAATGCGTCCATGGGGCAGCCAATGCCGGGTCCCGATGGCACGGTCATCATGGTCGGATTCGAAATCGGGGGCCGGGAGTTCATGGCATTGAACGGAAGGCCGGGACTTGGCTTCACCGAGGCCATCTCCTTGGTTGTGAACTGCGAAAACCAAGATGAGGTGGATAGATACTGGGACGCGCTGGTTGATGGGGGAGAGGAGGGCCGGTGCGGGTGGCTCAAAGACAAGTTCGGTGTCTCCTGGCAAATCATCCCGACCGCAATGCCCGAGTTTTTGAACGGTCCGGATGAGGCCGGATCCCGCCGTGCCATGGAGGCCATGATGACGATGGGAAA
Source organism: Paenarthrobacter sp. TAF1 (assembly GCF_052113825.1). Classification (NCBI taxonomy): domain Bacteria; kingdom Bacillati; phylum Actinomycetota; class Actinomycetes; order Micrococcales; family Micrococcaceae; genus Paenarthrobacter; species Paenarthrobacter sp. TAF1. Next base: position 194,568 of record NZ_JBFRDO010000001.1, on the reverse strand, counting down.
ACTTGACCTGGCGGTGCTGAAAAAGGCCTACGACGGAGACTAGAAAGTTTGGGGGACAGGCGCCTCTGGGCGCTGTTAGCATTGCCGCACGGTGACGTGCGCACCCTTCATAACCATGAGGAGAACTGACTGATGACCACCCGCCTCAATCCATACATCTCGTTCCTCGACAACGCCAGGGACGCAATCAATTTCTATGAGTCCGTCTTCGGCGGCGAATTGACTCTTAGCACCTTCGGGGACTTCCAGGCCAGCCAAGACCCTGCGGAAGCCGATAAGGTCATGCACGCCCAATTGACGACGCCGAACGGCCTGACGCTGATGGCGGCAGATACGCCCAACGGCATGGAGTACAACCCGGGTAACAACATGTCTGTCTCCTTGAGTGGTGAAGCTGCGGACGATGCGGAGCTGCGCGGCTACTGGGAGAAACTTGTCGACGGCGGCACGGTCACCGTGCCGCTCGAGAGCGCTCCGTGGGGCGACACCTTCGGCATGTGCGTGGACAGGTTTGGCATCGCATGGTTGGTCAACATCGCCGGGGAACAACAGGCCCAATAGCGCCACTCTCCATGCCCGCTACGGCCATGCCGTAGCGGGCCGCGACAGGGATGCCCGTCCGGATAACCGGACGGGCATCCTTTTTGATTGCTGCTCCGGATGCGACTGACTCGCTTGTCACATAGTCAGTTGATAAAGTCACGAAAGTCGCAGGGTTGTCATAAACGAGACAACACTGTCAAGTAAATAACGGGCTAACTCCTTGTAACTGAGGCACTTGAAGCTTGTTTGGATAGTCCCGCGGTGATAGCGTTTCGCTGGCTGGACATATGGGGGATTCGGCAAGCATTTGGCTAAGACTTTTAGCGGCCCAATCATCACTTGAAATTCTTCATTAACCCAGGGGAAGCAAATGAGAAGAACTATTGCGACAATTGTGCTCGCAGGAACTGTCATGTTCGCTGGAGCCACGTCCTCCATGGCCAGTACCTACCCGGCGCCCGGCAATGAGCAGGGAACCGTTTCGGACGGCACGATCGATCGTGGTGAAACGATCACCTTTTCCGGCGGCGGATACATCCCAGGCGAGACTGTCAACGTTAGTTTCGAGAAGAGAGGTGGCCCGCGGGGGAGCGCCCCAGCCAACTTCGGCGTCATCGCCGACGGCAATGGCACCATCTCCACAAACATAACCTTCGACAACGCCGGCAATTACATGATTTCCGCCGTCGGTGCCACATCCGGCAATATTCGTTCGGCGCGCGTGGCAGTGAATAACGGCAACCACGGACGCGGAAATAATGGCAATGGCAAGGGCGGCTCTGATTTCGTTGCTGTCTCCAGTGTTACTGATGCTGGAGCGGCAGTTGGTGTGGCGGATTCGAGTGCCGGCTCCGGCATGGTCATATGGGGGCTGGTTGGTGCCGGTGTGCTGGCGGCGGGCGCGGCGTCCGTGGTGGTCGTGCGTCGTCGTGCGGGTACCAGTACGACAGATTAGAAGACTTTCATAACGCGGGGTGGGTGTTCCTTGAGGGATCACCCACCCTGATCACTTTCAACATTGGAGTGAATTCCCGTTTTGATTTCTTTTGCGTTCGTGCGAAGACCATCGCTGCGCATTCTTTGTTATTACTGATTTCGTCAATATAACCGGATGACTGTAGTGCCGGGCGACCCTCTGGTTTCCAAGCGGCGACTCGATGTGGCGTAGGCGGGGAGCGGAGAGTCATCCGTCTAGCCGGGCCCTCTGAGACTTTACTTTACATAATGTAGATTATCGGCGTTCGAGACTATGGAGTAGAAGTAGCTTCGAGAACTCCCGACTCTGGATGATTTCTAGTGCCTGCAACACAAACCCCGTCACTGCTGCACTAACTCTTCGGCGGTATCGCTGTGGTCACGTTGAGGAGATAAGTACGGTGGAAAGACGGCTGGTCAGAGACGCTCTGCGCATCGGGGTGTTGGTTCCCTGATGACTCGAGTTCTGGAATCAGGTCCACGAAGCGAACTACGCGTTCGGCTCAGTGAATCGGTGGGTGCATTGCTTTGGCTGTTGTGGCGGCCTTCTTCCATGACAATCCTCCTGGCATTGCTGGCGGTGCTGCTTCGCGTCTACGGCGTCCAGCAAGCCAATGACCTGTTCATTGACGAAGTAACGTATGCGGAAATGGCCAAGCAGATGGCAGAGGGCCAACTTCCGTCTATTCTGGGGTCTCCTTTCTTCCTTCATCCCCCGGGGCTGTTTGCGCTCGACGGAATGGTCATTAGAGTGTTGGGGCTAGGTGGCGGCCCCATGGACCTGGCCCTGCAGTTGCGGTGGGTCAACGCAATTGTGGGCGTCATGACGGTAGTCGTCTGCGTTCTGCTGGTGCGCCGGCTCGTCGGCCTGGTACCTGCAGTTTTCGCCGGTGCGATCCTGGCAAGTGACCCGTTTGTGCTGCGGATGGACGGCCGCTTGATGATGGAGACCCCAGCGGGACTGGCCGTACTTGCAGGTTGGCTGCTTGTCCTGATGGCTCTGGGTCAAGCGCCAGGTCGCCGGCGTGTGCTGCTGGAAGTTGCCGGCGGATTCGCTTTTGGACTGGCTTTGGTGACCAAGGACATGACTGTCATGTTCACGGTGGTTCCTCTCCTGTCTGCCGTGCTGTGGCGTCAAACGCTCCGAGCAATGACCGCCATGAGGATCTTCGCCTGTGCACTGGTCCCCTACCTGGTGTATCTCTGCGTGATTGCCTCTGCTGGTTTGCTTCCTGCGTTCGTGGACCAGAAGACAGTAGGTGTCCTCAGGATTACCGGTGTTATGCAAATGACCGGCTTCAATGCAGTGACGGGCACGGACCTTACCGGACGTCTCGTGGAACTCGCCGGCCGGTTCGGCACCAGTTACATACTCCTTGGACTTTCACTGGTGTCCGGCGCACTGGCGGCCTTGTCCCGGGTCCAAATTCGCCGCATCATCGGCGTGTACTCGTTCATCAGCGGCATCGTTGGCGCATATTCCGTCTTCTTCGGGGCTGCCGAGGAGCAGTTCGGCTATTGTGTGGTGCTTGCCTCCCTGATTTCCACTCCTGTCGCCGCGACCATGGTGCTCGAACGGCGAACCGCAGCCCGAACTTTTCTCGTTACTGCCGTGGCGCTGATGAGTGTCATCAGCCTTGCCCTCGGATTGCAGGCAAGGCTGACTGTTGATGACGGGCTGGTGCGCGCACGCGACTTCCTGACCACCCGGCTGCCTTCCGACTCACAGGTGGGCCTGACCACCGTGACTGAAGAATTCGCGCTGCTGCCACACACTAACTGGGAGGTCCTGCCTTCCTTGAACTCGCTAAGCGACCGGGGCGCTGAATATGTCCTGACCCAGGGCAGGCAATTGCGCGAGGGGTACGGCTACGCAGCTCCTGAGCTCGTGGAGTGGCTGAAGGCAAACGCTGAACCGGTCTACTCCTTTACCGGACCCACCTCGGGCGAGACTGTTGTCTGGCGCCTTGACCGATCGAAGCTGGACGCAGCAGTCGAAGCCGGGCACACGATCCCGCCTGTGACCGGCGGCTATCCGTAGAACGCCAGGTCAAACGACAGAGGTCATGCGCCTACGTAAGCGGCCAAGTGTTTGCCGGTCAGTGTTGCTTTTCCAGCCACAAGCTCAGCCGGCGTTCCTGCGAAAACAATCCTGCCGCCGTCGTGACCCGCACCGGGACCAAGGTCGATGATCCAGTCGGCGTGAGCCATGACCGCCTGATGGTGTTCGATCACAATGACGGATTTCCCGGACTCGACCAAGCGGTCCAACATGCCCAGCAGGTTTTGGACATCCGCCAGGTGCAAACCCGTGGTGGGCTCATCGAGGATGTAAATGTCGCCCTTCTCGGACATCTGCGTGGCCAGTTTGAGCCGTTGCCGCTCACCACCTGACAACGTGGTCAATGGCTGGCCCAACGTCAGGTAGCCAAGCCCGACATCGGCGAGCCGGTCCAGGATCTTGTGGGCCGCAGGCGTCCGCGCTTCCCCCTCGCTGAAGAAGCCCTCAGCCTCGTTGACCGACATTGCAAGCACTTCTGCAATATTGCGCTCCCCCAGCTTGTACTCCAGAACGGAGGCCTGAAAGCGCTTTCCTTCACATTCCTCACAGGTCGATTCGACTGTCGCCATGACGCCGAGATCCGTATAGATGACGCCGGCGCCATTGCACGTTGGGCAGGCGCCCTCGGAGTTCGAACTGAAGAGGGCCGGCTTCACGCCGTTGGCCTTGGCAAAGGCCTTGCGGATGGGTTCGAGCAGGCCGGTGTAGGTCGCAGGATTGCTCCTTCGGGATCCTCGGATGGCACCTTGATCGATGACCAGTACGCCATCGCGTTTGGCCACCGATCCGTGGATCAGTGAACTCTTTCCGGACCCCGCAACCCCGGTCAGGACGCACAGGACACCAAGGGGAATATCCACGTCCACGCTCTGAAGGTTGTTGGTTGAAGCGCCGCGGACTTCCAATTGTCCTTTGGCCTTACGGAACGTGGCCTTTATGGAGGCGCGGTCGTCAAGATGCCTCCCGGTAATGGTGTCACTCCCCCGCAGCCCGTCCAGGTCGCCCTCGTAGCAGACCGTGCCGCCGCCGGTACCAGCCCCCGGACCAAGGTCGATGATGTGGTCCGCGATGGCGATGCTTTCCGGCTTGTGTTCGACCACCAGTACGGTGTTGCCCTTGTCCCGCAGTTGGAGCAGCAACTGGTTCATCCGCTCAATGTCGTGGGGGTGTAGCCCGATGGTTGGCTCGTCGAACACATAAGTGATGTCGGTCAGGGACGAACCCAGATGCCGGATCATCTTGGTGCGCTGGGCCTCACCCCCGGACAGGGTGCCGGCCGGGCGGTCCAGCGAAAGGTAACCGAGGCCGATGTCCGCGAAGGAGTCAAGGAGGTGCTGCAGTCCTTTGAGCAGGGGTGCGACTGAGGGCTCATCGAGCTGGCGGATCCACTCAGCGAGATCGCTGATCTGCATTGTGCACACGTCAGCGATGCTCTTGCCTTTGATCTTGGAAGACCTGGCCTCCGGACTCAGCCTGGTGCCCTCGCACTCAGGACAGGTGGTGAACGTGATGGCCCTCTCCACAAAGGCGCGGACGTGGGGCTGTAGAGCGTCAACGTCCTTGGAAAGCATCGACTTTTGGATCTTCGGGATCACGCCCTCGTAGGTGAGGTTGATTCCTTCCACCTTGACCTTGGTGGGCTCCCGGTAGAGAAGGTCGTGGAGTTCCTTTTTGGTGAATTTGGCGATCGGCTTGTCCATGTTGAAGTAGCCTGTGCCGCTGAAGATGCGTCCGTACCAGCCGTCCATGCTGTAGCCGGGAATCGTGAGCGCGCCTTCGCTGAGCGATTTGCTCTCATCGTAAAGAGCAGTGAGGTCGAAGTCGTTGACCGAGCCCATGCCTTCGCAGCGTGAGCACATTCCACCGAGGCGGTTGAAGGAGGCTTTCTCCGTTTTGGTCTTGCCCTCGCCGCGATCCACAGTGATCGCCCCGCTCGCCTTTACCGTGGGGACATTGAAGGAATACGCGTTGGGAGATCCAATGTGGGGCTGTCCGAGGCGGCTGAAGAGAATGCGGAGCATGGCGTTGGCATCTGTGGCCGTGCCCACCGTGGAACGGGGGTTGGAGCCCATTCGCTCCTGGTCCACGATGATCGCCGTCGTCAGTCCTTCAAGCACGTCCACATCAGGTCGTGCCAAAGACGGCATGAAGCCCTGGACAAACGCGCTGTAGGTTTCATTGATCATGCGCTGCGATTCGGCAGCAATGGTGGCGAAAACCAGGGAGCTCTTGCCGGATCCCGAGACGCCGGTAAAAACCGTCAGCCGTCGCTTCGGAATTTCGACGCTGACATCTTTCAGGTTGTTTTCGCGGGCGCCCTGGACCCTGATGAGGTCGTGGGTATCGGCAATGTTCATCGCGGGAGATTGCGTGTCCGAACCGGCAGCAATAGTCATGGTTTCTCCGTCCGTTGGGCGACACTGTCCAACAGTCCCCCGTCGGCGTCGCCTGGCTCTCCTTGACCGACCTCGGTCAATACGATTGATTCTGCCATTGTCTTCCCGGCTTTACTCACTAAGAATGAAGCATGCCGGTATACATGAGGTCCCTCGAAACCGCAGTTCCCCCTACGATTCTGGTCCAGGAGCAGGCGCGTGAGGTGTTTGCCGCCCAGCCGGGCCTGACGCGGCTGGGTACGCGGCTTGTCACCACATGCTTTGATTCGGCCGCTATCGACACCCGTTTCACCGCCGTTGAGGAGTTGAGCCTCGATGCCAACCCCGAAAATCCGAAGTTCTTCGATCCTGAAACCAACAGGGTCCTGAGCCCCAGCACCAAGGTCCGCAACGAAATCTTCGCCACCGAAGCAACCAAGCTGTTCGTCGAGGCCGGCAAGACAGCGGTCGCGCAGGCCCAGGGCATCGATCTGGATGACATCACGCACGTGATCACCGTGTCCTGTACCGGCTTCTTCAACCCTGGACCCGACTACAAGGTGGTCAGGGCGCTGGGCCTGAATCCGGCAGTTCAGCGCTACCACCTGGGCTTTATGGGCTGTTATGCCGCATTCCCCGCCATGAAGGCGGCAAAGCAGTTCTGCCTTGCTGACCCGGAGGCGGTTGTCCTGGTGATCTGTGTTGAACTCTGCTCGCTCCATGTCAGGACATCGAACGACCCGGACACCATCATGGGTTCGGCCATCTTCGGCGATGGCGCGGCAGCGGCGGTCATTTCCGCCAGGGAGCCGGAGGGCGAAGAGCCAGTGATCCGGCTGGACCACTTCGAAACGGTTCTGACGCCGGTCGGCGAGGAAGCCATGGCATGGAACATCGGAGACGAAGGTTTTGAGATGGTCCTGGGCTCCTATGTGCCCCACATCATCGAAGAACACATCACCGGCGCGCTGGAGCCCTTGCTGGCCAAGGAACCGGAACTGGCCGGTTCGCCCTACAGGGACATCACCCACTGGGCCATCCATCCCGGCGGGCGCAGCATCCTTGACAAGGTCGAGTCCAAACTGGAATTGACGCAAGAACAGTTGGTACCTGCACGGGAGACTCTCAGGGAATACGGCAACATGAGCAGTGCCACAGTGTTGTTCGTCCTGAAGTACATGATGGGACAGGCGGCCAGCCAACGCGAGGAGCGGATCTGCTCCATGGCATTCGGCCCCGGCCTTACGGTGGAGACGGGCCTCTTCACGCTGGTCTCCCCCGCTCTGTGAGTCCCTGGGGGTCCCTCAGGGAAAGGGACCTGGACAGCATTGAGGACATGGACAGGCCGGACTGCGATCCGCTGCTGCTCAGCCGAACCTATGCCAGGTTTCCCGTCGTCAACAGGCTGCTTTCAGGATGGCGCCGGACGTACAAGCGCCGCATCCGTCCGCTGCTGGCGGAGACGGGTCATGCATCCTTGCTGGACATAGGAAGCGGCAGCGGTGACGTGGCCCGCAGTCTGGCGCGATGGGCGCGCCAGGATGGATTCACCCTGTACGTGACTGCCGTCGATCCGGATCAACGGGCCCATGCTTTTGCGACGCACTTACCCGGGGACGAAAGGGTTACATATCGTCTGGCCCACAGTTCCGAGCTGGTTGCGGAGGGCCTTGCATTCGATGTCGTGATCTCCAACCACATCCTTCACCACCTGGATGCCCGGCAGTTCGCCGCGGTCCTGCACGATTCGGAACTGCTGTGCACGCGACTGGCGCTGCACAACGATCTGCAACGAAGCAACGTCGCCTACATTTTGTTCCTGGCCGGCTTTTGGCCTCTGGGCTGGGGCTCGTACATCGTCAGGGACGGCTTGCTGTCCATCAGGCGGAGCTACACGATGGCTGAATTGCGATCCGCCATCCCGCCCGCATGGACAGTCGAAAGCAACGGACCTTGGCACAACATGCTGGTCCACCAGCACCAAGGATCGGGGAACCGCAACCGTGCTTGACGTGGTGATTGTCGGAGCGGGTCCGGTGGGCTTGTTTATGGGCCTGCGGCTGCTCCGGAGCGGCCACAGGATCCGTATCCTGGAACGCAGGAGTGCCGGAAGCGCACGTTCCCGCGCCATCGGGATCCATCCTCCGGCGCTGGCAGCGTTGGAGCGCGCGGGAGTCTCCGGGCAGCTGGTGCAGGCCGGGGTCAGGATCAAACGGGGCGTTGCCTACAGCCGGGGCCGTAAAGTTGCCGAACTTCCCTTCACCGGGGACTCCGCGTTCCCTTTCATTCTGGCCGTTCCGCAGGCGACCACGGAGAAGGTGCTGGAGGACGCGGTGCTGGCAGTCGACCCGGCAGCGATCGTCCGAGGCATCGACGTCCGGGAAACGCGCGACGACGGAACTGCTGTTCGCGTTCTGGCCCACCCGACGCCGGGGAGCCGGGAGTACCGGGCCCGGCTGGTGATTGCAGCTGACGGCGCGCATTCATCACTGCGACGGCGTCTTGTCCCGGACATCGCACCACGGACTTATCCGGACTCGTACCTTATGGGAGACTTCCCTGACGCCACTGGGCATGGCGCTGATGCGGTGCTGTATCTGGAGCCGGAAGGGATCGTTGAATCATTCCCCCTGCCGGCAGGTGTCCGCAGATGGGTGGTGAGGCTCGGTGCGCCGGCAACGGATGCGACGGCGGTCGGGATGGCTCGGTTGGTCGAAGCCAGGACGGGTGAGGTGCTGGAGGTAGCCGGAAATACGATGCTCAGCGCTTTTGACGTCCAGTCGCGCTTGGTCCGTCAGATGGTGCACGGGCGGGTGGTCCTCCTTGGTGACGCCGCCCACGAAATCAGCCCCATCGGCGGCCAGGGCATGAACCTTGGGTGGCTGGATGCTGCAGCCTTGGCTCCCATCGTCGATGCCGCATTGGCCGGAAACGGTGTCGGGAAGGCGCTGCAGGTCTTCGAAGGGGTCCGGAGGAAAGCCGCGGTCCGGGCGTCGCGGCAGGCCGGGCTCAACATGGCCTTGGGCCGGCCACTGCCACCAGCTGCCATGGCGGCGAGGAACAGGGTGTTTGCGGGTCTTTTGGAGGTGCCCGGCGTGGCCGGGGTGGTGGAGCGGCGCTTCACCATGCGGTAACTATTCCGGCGCCGTGTAGTAGCAGTCGTAGGTGTCCTGGCTGATGATCAGGCCATCCCGTAGCTGGAAGATGGCCGTGCTCCTGGCGCGGATGGTGTCGCCACGGTCCCAGTGCGGGAGATCCAGGAGCAGCGTTGCCGACCAATTCATCTCAAGGACGACACGGTCTTCCTCAGTGGTAGTGCGGACAATCTCGAAGCGCTGGTCCGCCACGATGTCCTGGCTGTGGTCAGCGCCGGAGAGGGTTTCCGCAAGGTTCCGTGTGGAGCCTGTCTTGGACAGCGCGTGGGGCCATTCGGTGAGCTTGAAGTCCTCAGCCAGGAAAGGCCGCAACGCAGCTGAGCCACCGCCGGCTTCAACTGTTCGGACGAACCCGAGCACGTGTTCCAAGGGCGTGGGATTGGTCATTCTTCGAGCCTAGCCCACTGACAAAGACACCCACGGATATAGGCTCGTTCCATGACGCATCAACCCCATCCCGGAGCTTCAAGCCCCGCTGCAGATTTCAATCCCCTCCAGATCCGGGATGCCGTCCGACGGTTGCTCGATAGTGAGGAACTCCCGGCCATCGTCCAGGCGGGGCACCCGGTGTTGCGTCAGCATGCCGCGCCGTACGACGGCCAGCTCGACGACGTCGAACTGCTGGCGTTCATTGACCGGATGCGCGATGCCATGCATGCAGCCCCAGGGGTCGGCCTCGCCGCGCCCCAGGTGGGCATCCCGTTGCAGTTGGCGGTCCTGGAGGACAAATACGAGATTGATCCGGTGTCCGCCTCCGTGCGGCACAGGGAACCGTTGGAGTTCTTCGCCATTGTCAACCCGAAGTACCGTCCGTTGGGCACGGAAACCTCGGCATTTTACGAGGGATGCCTCTCAGTCCAGGGCTACCAGGCAGTTGTGGACCGACACAGCAATGTTGAGTTGTCCTTTGTGACCCCCGCCGGCGAGCCTGTGGAGGAATGGTTCTCCGGATGGCAGGCCCGCATTGTGCAGCACGAGACCGACCACCTTCATGGCGTCCTCTACCTGGACCGTGCCGAGATCCGCTCCCTGGCCAGCAACGCCGAACACACCGCGCGTTGGGCCTCGCCCGACATTGATGAGGCACGCCGGTCGCTCGGCTTCCTTCCCTGAAGCCGGGCGCCGCTCCGGTTCCCTACTCCGCAGCTTTGTTTCCGGCGGTCGGGAGGTACTTGGCCCACCAGCTGAGGATGTGCTCAAAGCGTTGTCGGCGGTGGTGCGGTGTACCCGAACGGGACAACTCGTGGTCCTCACCCGGAAAGACCAGCAGGGCGGTCTCAACCCCTTGCGCCTTCAACTGTGCATAGTAGCGCTGGCCTTGTTCGATAGGGCAGCGAAGGTCATTTTCGCTGTGCACCACCAGCGTCGGTGTTTGCACATCCGCGATGAAGGCCATGGGACTTTGGGCCAGCATCTGCTCCATTGACCCTCCGGTGTATTCCCTGCCAAAGAACCAACCAATGTCCGAAGAACCCGCAAAGCTGACCGGGTCCAGGAAACCCCGCTCCACGATCGCAGCCTTGAAGCGATGATGATGCGCGATGATCCACGCAGTCAGGTAACCGCCGTAGGAGCCGCCCATGATGCCCACATTCCCGGGGTCCAGGGATTTCCGCGATGCCAGGGCAGCGTCGAGGAAGGCCATCACATCCTGCATGTCCAGGGTGCCCATGCGCCCCTTGATGGCTCGCCCGTGCTCCTGGCCATAGCCGGACGACCCGCGGGGATTGCACATCACCACCGCGTATCCGGCCGCGGCATAAACCTGGGCCTCGTCGAAGAGCGCTCCCGTGTACTGGGCGAACGGTCCGCCGTGGATGTTCAGAAGGACCGGATGCGGTCCCGGGCCCTCCGGTATGACGAGCCAACCGTGGACAGCATGTCCGTCGCTGGATTCAGCCTCGAAATCCAGGGGCTCAATGACCGTGGAGTTGTTCCGAAGGGCTCCTGAGAAATCCGTCAGGAGGCGAAGCTCACCACGCTCCAGCGTTGCGACATCTCCAGCAGTGGACGCGTCGGAGAGGCTTACCGCGATTTCTCCGTTTGCGGCAACTGAAGCCCCGATGACAACCCGGGCGCCGTGCACCAGCGGGGTGATGTCGCCGTTCGCGATGACTTCAAGGAGTTCAACGCTGCCCAAAGCCGTGTTGAGGACCAGGACACGGTCCGGTCCGCTTGGTTCCAGGGGCCCGGAAACATCCAGGTGCTCCACATCAGTCAGGGCTACAGCCTCTCCCCCGGCCGACGGCATCACATAGAGCACGGAGTTCCGCGCCACAAAGTCCCGGCCGGTATCACCCAGTTCCTGGGCGATGTAGAACAACCACTTGCCGTCCGCGGAGGGGCGCACATCGGTGACGGTCTGCGGTGTCCGGTTGGCGGGTTCGACGACGACCGGCTCCCCGCCGGCAGCATCAACCCTGTAAACAGAGGTGACCAGATCGTCGTCGTGTCCTTCATGCAGTGCCGCTACGAAGTAGAGCCGGCCACTGTCCGCAGAAAACGCCGGCGATGTGTGGTCGGCGTCCCCAAAAGTGAGCTGCAGGGCGGCGGGCAGGCCGGGCAGCTCCAGAGTTGGCTGCTCGTGGGCCGCCCTGCCGCGCGGAAGGACTGCGGGTTCGCCGCCCAATTCCGGGACCTCGACGACAAACAGCTGTTGCCGCTGGTCGGCGGTGTATCCAACACCGTTCATCATGTATTGGTTTGCGGTGATGAGACGGGCATCTTCGGCACCCAGGGTCACGTCGTCAACCGTTCCGTAGCGTCCCCGTTCGGGGACCCGCGCCAGGAAGGCGATTCGGTGCGAATCCGGCGCCCAAACGAAGCTGTCAACCCCCGCAGCTTGGTTCGTGATCCGCTGTGGTTCCCCGCCGGCCGATTCCACCACGAACAGCTGGGGTTTACCGCCGGGGTCGCTGCGCAGGAAGGCCAGGACCAGCCCATCCGGTGAGAATGACGGTGCAGTGTCGCGGAACCCCCGGGTGATGCGGCGCGGGTACTTGGCGTTGTCCAAAGGCACTGACCAAAGCTGGCCTACATAAGTGTCAGCGTCAAAATCCGGTCTCGTGACGGACACCACCGCCTTGGTCCCGTCGGGGTGGATGGCAGGGGCGGACACGGAGTTCAACAGGGGCAGCTGCTCGGGTTTCACGTTGGTGAGCCTAGCCCGGCGCCTCGTCCCGCGGCTCCAGACACTCCGTCCCACCGTAGGATTGAAGCCATGTTGTCCGACGCCGTCCCCGCCTTGCGCTGTCCCGTGTGCCAAGGACTTTTCGAGTTAAGGGAAGGCCGGCCGGCCACGCTTGCCTGCCGGAACGGACACCTGTTCGATGCCGCCAAACAGGGCTACTTCAATTTCCTGACCGGGAAAGGCACCGTCTTCGAAGCTGATACGGCGGAGATGGTCGCTGCCAGGTTCCGGTTCCTGGAAGGCGGGCACTATGCGGGTCTGGCCACGGCGTTGGCCGGCATGGCGGCTGAGGCGCTTCAGGGGCCGGAGACACTGGTTCTCGACGCCGGAACGGGCACCGGCCACTACTTGCGCAGCGTTATTGAAGCGACAGGCTCAACCGCCGTCGGCATGGATATTTCCAAATTCGCGCTTCGTCGTGCAGCCCGCCTCAACCCGCTAGCGGCCAATGTTGTATGGGACATCTGGCGTCCATTGCCCATGGCGGACAACTCGGTGGACGTGGTGACGGTTGTGTTCGCCCCGCGGAACCCTTCGGAGTTCGCGCGGGTGCTTCGGCCCGGAGGAAGCCTCCTGGTGGTGACTCCACGGCCCGGCCACCTGCAGGAGATCGCAGCCAGGACGGGAATGCTCAGCATCGAAGAAGGCAAGGAGGAACGGCTGGCGGAGTCGATGAGCGGGTATTTCGATTCTTCCGCGAGCCACTGCCTTGACTTGCCCTTGGTGCTGGACGGAAACGAGGTAGCCGACCTCGCCTTCATGGGCCCTGCCGGCCACCATTTGCAGCAGGAACAGTTGTCAGGGCTTGCAGCTTCCGAGGAGCCGGTGCCCGCCACCGCGAAGTTCCGGATCAGCGTGTTCACTGCGTCCTGACGCCCGACGACACGTCGGGCTAGGATGGAGGAACAGCGACTGTGATCCCGCTCGCGGGATCCGGGACCAAGGGGGAACGATGTTTGAATGGCTCGGCGAGAATTGGTGGGCTCTCTGGCTCACGGTCTTCCTCGCGTTCGCAGTGGTGGAGATGCTGACTCTCGACCTCTTCTTCATCATGCTAGGAGGCGGTGCGCTGGCAGGCCTGATAGCGGACTTCGCCGGCGCCGACTTCTGGCTGCAGATCGTCATTTTCTGCGTGGTTTCCCTTTTGATGATCGTTTTCGTGCGGCCAGTGGCTTTGAACCACCTGCGCAAGGGACCCACAGAACAGCTTTCCAACATAGACCGGCTCATCGGCCAGCCTGCCCTCGTCATTGAAGCCGTGAGCAGCACCAGCGGGCTGGTAAAAATCGGCGGCGACGTGTGGAGCGCGCGCAGCGCCGCCGGCGTCATTGATGCCGGGGCCATGGTCCAGGTCACCAAGATTGACGGAGCGACGGCGGTGGTCGCTTCGGCTGCCGACAACAGCTCCCGCTGACGTTTAGTCGCACTCGGATTTCAGGCCGTTGCCGGACCGGGGCAACCTGCCCGCGCACAGCCTCATCAAACCACGCAATTGGGGAACGAAGGAGATGTATGGACGGCTTAGGAGGAACAGCAGCGGCAATTGTGCTGATTGTTCTCGTTATTTTTGTCATCATCGTGTTGGTCCGTTCGGTAAGGATCATCCCGCAGGCACGTGCCGGCGTCGTTGAACGGCTCGGAAAGTACCAGCGCACGCTCAACCCGGGACTGACAATCCTGATTCCGTTTGTCGACCGGCTCCTGCCGCTGCTCGACCTGCGCGAACAGGTAGTCTCCTTCCCGCCGCAGCCGGTCATTACCGAGGACAACCTGGTGGTCTCGATTGACACCGTGGTCTACTTCCAGGTCACTGATCCCAGGGCCGCGACATATGAGATCGCCAACTACATCCAGGCCGTTGAACAGCTGACAACCACCACGCTTCGTAACGTGGTGGGTGGACTGAACCTTGAGGAAGCACTCACATCCCGCGACCAGATCAATGGTCAGCTGCGTGGCGTACTGGACGAAGCAACAGGCCGCTGGGGAATCCGGGTGTCCCGGGTGGAACTGAAGGCGATCGACCCGCCCCACTCCATCCAGGACTCGATGGAAAAGCAGATGCGTGCAGAGCGTGACCGCCGCGCAGCCATCCTGACCGCCGAAGGTACCAAGCAGTCGCAGATCCTCACCGCGGAAGGCCAGCGCCAGGCTGCCATCCTCGCAGCTGAGGGTGACGCCAAAGCCGCCATCCTCCGGGCAGACGGTGAAGCACAGGCCATCCAGAAGGTCTTCGATGCCATCCACAAGGGCAACCCGGACCAAAAGCTGCTCGCCTACCAGTACCTTCAGACGCTTCCGAAGATCGCAGAGGGCAGTTCGAACAAACTCTGGATCATCCCGAGCGAAGTTGGCGAGGCCCTCAAGGGCATCGGCGGTGCGCTTGGTGGGAACAGCCCCGACTCCCCTGTCGCGGGCCTCTTCGACGGAGGCTCGAAGACCCCGGAGCCGGTAGGGACAGTGGAACCACCACGTCCCGCCGAGTAGTTCCTGTCCCTTAGGGACAACGCGAGCGGCCAGCCATTCCGGCTGGCCGCTCGCGGCGTCTCCGGGCTTTTGAGTACTCAGCGAAGATCAGCGTATAATGGGATATTTGTCCGGCTGGTTCAGCGTGGACGGAACATTAAAGCTTGGCCAGGCGTTGCAATTAGTGATGCAAGGTGTGCAGAAGTAGTCCGTAGGGATCGTGAAAACGGCTTACGGCTAGCGCGGAGTTCCTGCTCCGCGAACAGACAGAGGGAGTAATCATGAGCGATCGCAGCCTGCGGGGTATGCGTCTTGGCGCCCAAAGCATGGAAACTGAATCCGGCGTTGAACCGGCACCGCGTCAGCGGGTCGAGTACCGTTGCGAGGATGGCGAGCAGGTCTTCGTAACCTTCTCCTCCGAAGCAGAGATCCCTCCCGTTTGGGTTTCCAAAACGGGGAAGGAAGCGCTCCTGGTCGATGGCGAGCGTCCCGTGGACGCCAACGAGAAAGCCGTCCGTACCCACTGGGACATGCTGCTGGAACGCCGCAGCCTTCCTGAGCTGGAGCAGATCCTCGAGGACCGCCTCAACATACTTCGTGAGCGCCGCGGAGAACGCCGCTCCGCATAGCCGCTAACGGCAAGCCTTTTGGGCACAGTCTCCAAGGCAACAGCAAGGCCGGGTCTGGTTCCTGATGGAACCGGACCCGGCCTTTCCTGTGCCTGCTACTTCGCGGCTTCGGGTGACTTGCTGGTGATTTTCGCCCAGCGCGCAGCCAGGCCCCACTTGGTGACGTTGATCATGGCTTCCACCACGATGTTGCCACTCATCTTCGAGGCTCCGAGCTCCCGTTCCACGAACGTAATGGGGCGCTCCTCGATGCGAAGGCCAAGCTTGGCCACTCGCCAGGCCAGGTCAACCTGAAAGCCGTAGCCTACTGACTCGACCTCGTCCAGGTTCAGTGCCTCGAGGGTGCTGCGGCGGAACGCCCGGTATCCACCGGTGACGTCCTTGATCTTGACGCCAAGCATGATGCGGGCGTAGGTGCTGCCGACGCGGGAGATGGCCTGGCGGTAGAGGGGCCAGTTCACGACACTTCCGCCAGGAACCCAGCGGGAACCCATGGCGAGATCCGCACCGTCCCGCACGGCGTCGAGGAGGAGGGGAAGCTGCTCGGGCTTGTGCGAACCATCCGCGTCCATTTCGACGAGGACGTCGTAACCGGCGGCCAGACCCCACTTGAAGCCTGCGATGTAGGCGGCCCCCAAGCCTTCCTTGCCCTTGCGGTGCAGGACATGAACCTGGCTGTCCTCAGCGGCGAAGTCGTCGGCAAGCTTTCCCGTGCCGTCAGGGCTGTTGTCGTCGACCACCAGGACGTCGGAGTCGGGTACCGCTGCGCGCAGCCGTCCCAGCGTCACGGGGAGCGATTCCAGCTCGTTGTAGGTGGGAATGATCGTCAGGACACGCAAGAAGAGGCCTTTCCTTGATGGAGCGGTCAGTGTGCCGGACCAGCCTGGCAGCTGGCGTTCTGGCGCAACTCTCCATTATAGGACGACGGCGGCCATGACTTTTGCGTCTGTGGTGCCGGCCACAGGGCACAAGTGGCAGTCCCTGATCTTGGCTTGCAGACGGAAGGACTAGACACGAAGGGATTCGTGGGCGAACAGTTCACGTCCCTCACGGACAGTTTGGAGGCAGCGGGGGTCCGACCCTGTGTCTAGGGCGGGCAGGAGCGGTGTCCGAGCACGGGGATCCGTGCTCCATGACTGTACCCGGCTGTCAGCAACCTGGACCATCAGCTCTTCCACTTCCCACACGGCGAAACTGGCCGGTGCGCCAGGTACGAGTTGCCCCATTAGGGGGTTCCTGTGCTTTGCCGCCCGCCATCCTGCGCGCGTGTGCCCCAGAAACGCCGCACGCGCCGAGATGCGTTGTTCCGGGTTGCTGTGCTCGAGGCAAGCGCGCACGCTGGACCAGGGCCGGAGTGCAGTGACAGGGCTGTCGCTGCCAAAAGCAATCGGTACGCCACTGGAGTAGAAGGACGCGAACGGGTTCATGCCGGCGCTCCGGCTGCCAAGGCGTTGCTCGTACAAGCCACCAGCTGCGCCCCAGGCGGCGTCAAAGCCAGGTTGGACGCTGACTGTCACGGAGTACTTCGCCAGCCTGTCTATGGCGGACTGGTCAGCCAGCTCCACGTGTTCAAGCCTGTGCCCCGCTGCCCGGATGCGCTGCTCCCCCACTTCTGCCGCCGCGGCGTCCAGGGCATCCAGTACCGCCGCCAGGCCGGCGTCGCCGATCACATGGAATCCTGCCTGCACGCCCAGTGCCGACGTGGCGGCGAGATGTTTGCTTGCCTCGTCGACCGAAAGGTAGAGGCTGCCGCGTTGCCCAGCGGCGTCGGAGTAGTCGTCCAACAGGGCGGCTGTGCGCGAACCGATGGAGCCGTCCATGTTGAGGTCCCCGGCGAGGCCAAGGACGTTGGTGCCCAAGTCATCCAGGATGGCCTTGGCGTGCTCCTGCGAGGACGCCAGTTCGCCCCAATAAGGGAGCACCTCCGGTTGGTCCCCGCCGTCGTTCCAGGACACGGCGGTCCTGAGGTCCTCGGGACCGCAAATATGTGGCGCGGACATCTCGGCCATGGCTACATAGCCGTGCGCAGCGGCTTCCCGCAGCGCTTGTTCCTGGTACCGGCGCCGTTCTTGCTCCGGGAAGTTCCGCGCAGTCAGGCGGGCCGCTGTATGCGCTGCCCGCACCACACGAGCAGTGCCTGTGAAGCCGTCGAGTCCTTCGAGTCCGGCGGCCGCGGCAAGTGAGGGTGAAACCAGTGCAGAGTGAACGTCAACGCGCGACAAATATACGTGCCGGTCACCTGCGGCCCGGGAAATTTGTTCAAGGCTGGGCAGTGTGGGGTTGTCCCACTTCGTCTCATCCCAACCATGGCCAAGGATGGTGCCCGTACCACCCGCGGTGGCAACGGCGTCGAGCAGTTCCGCAGCGGAACGGACGGTGCCGAGCTGGAGGCCTGCGAGGGCCACGCCGGTTTCCGTCAAATGGACGTGGGAGTCCACAAACCCGGGGGCCAGCAGGGCGCCCCGAAGATCGATGATCTCCATGGACGAATCGGCAATGGAGGTCGCAGCTTGTTCGGAGCCCACCCAAGCCACGGTGTCTCCGTCCACCACCATGGCCGTTGCAAAGGGATCCGCCGCCGTATAGATCGAACCATTGCGGTACATGGTGACCTTGCGGCCGGATCCGTTGGGGTGCTGGCCGGCAGACGCGCCTGGCTGGTTCATGCTGTGGGCTCCTTGAGCGTTGTCAACAAATCAATCATGGGACGGCCGGCTAGGCCACCGTGGAGTATGCCACCACGCCGCGGCGGACCAAATCGATCGCCTCACGGCAAATCCTGGCCAAGCGGGGGTCGAGCTGCGGGATTTTGGCGAGCTGGTCCAGGAGGTCCACTACCTGCTTGGCCCAGCGGACGAAATCTCCGGCCGCCAGGTCTGTTCCGCTGAGCACCTCCTGGAGATGGCGGCCCTTGGCCCACTTGTACATGGGCCACATCAAACCGAGTTCCGGCTCGCCGGTCAGCGGGAGCCGGTGTTGCTCCTCGGTGTCCTCCAGTCGAGACCACTCACGGACAACCACGTCAACGGCCGTTTCCAGCGAGACGGTTGGCATCTTCGGGCGAAGCCCGCGGTCTTCACGCTTGGCCTGGTAGACCAGCGTGCTGGCGAAGGAAGCCAGTTCTGCCGCATCGAGGTCGTTGATGGCACCCTGCCGGATGGACTGGGAAATGAGCAGGTCTTTCTCCCCGTAGATCCGGCGAAGGCGCTGCCCGTCGGCACTGATGGTGACGTCGCCGGCGTCGTTTGTTTCCAGGTACCCGTAAACGGAGAGGACCTCACACACACGGTCGAAGGTTTTCGCGATGGTGTTGGTACGGCCTTGAATCTGGCGCACCAGCCCGTCGGTCTCCTTGCGGAGCTTCCACCAGCGCTCGGACCACCGCGCATGGTCCTCCCGCTCGCTGCAGCCATGGCAGGGGTGGGCCCGGAGTGCGCGCCGGAGATCCTCAATCTTCTTCTCCTGATCCGGCAGGCGGGCCCCCAGGCCGAAGTCCTCATGCCGGCTGTTCCGGTGGCGTTGGGGTGCGTCCTCACTGATGGCATGGCGCATGGACGAGGCGAGGTCGCGGCGGGACTTTGGCACCTTGGCATTGAACGACTTGGGAATGCGGATCCGGGTTACCGGTGACACGGGACCGTCGAGGTCGTGGACGCCGATCCGGCGGAGCTGGTTGTCCTGGGTCAGTACCGAGGGCCGTGGTTCGCGGGCGTTGGGGTCAACATCAAGGACCACCGCGTGCCCCGCGAGCCGGCCGCTGTAGACGCTGATGACGTCACCCGGGATCAGCCGTGCCAGCGAATCAGCGACGCGTGATTTGCGCGCCCGTTGGTGGTCGCGGGCGGCATGGTTTTCCGCGTCGCTGAGTTCGCGCCGGAGCTTGGCGTACTCGGTGAAATCGCCCAGATGGCAGCTCATGGACTTGGCGTATCCCGCCAGTGACTCTTCCCGCCCACGGACCTGTCGGGCAAGGCCCACTACGGATCGGTCGGCCTGGAACTGCGCGAAGGAGGACTCCAGGATCTCCCGTGCCCTCACGCGTCCGAACTGGGCAATGAGGTTGATGCTCATGTTGTACGTGGGCCTGAAGCTGGAGTTCAGGGGGTAGGTGCGCCTGGATGCCAGGCCGGCTACTGCCGCGGGATCCGTCCCGGGTTGCCACAACACAACGGCATGGCCTTCGACGTCGATCCCCCGCCTTCCGGCGCGACCCGTCAGCTGGGTGTACTCACCCGCTGTGATGTTGACGTGAGCTTCGCCGTTGAACTTCTCAAGCTTTTCCAGGACCACGCACCGGGCGGGCATGTTGACCCCCAAAGCGAGCGTTTCCGTGGCGAAGACCGCTTTGACCAGGCCGTCGGCGAAGAGCTTTTCCACCACTTCCTTGAAAGTGGGGAGCATACCGGCATGGTGGGCGGCGAAGCCCCTGACCAACCCGTCACGCCAGCCCCAGAAGCCGAGGACATCGAGGTCGTCGGCAGGGATTTCGTGGCTCGCTTCGTCCACGCGCTGGGCGATGATCTGTTGCTCCCGCTCAGTGGTGAGCCACAGGCCGGACGCTGCGCACTGGGCCACGGCACCATCACAGCCTGCGCGGGAGAAGATGAAGGTGATGGCAGGCAGGAGGTCCTGCCGCCGGAGGCTTTCGATGACCTGCGGGCGGCTCGCCTTGCGTAAAGGACTGCGTTGTTCGGACTGCTGGCGCTCGTCACGGTTCCGGTCCTGACGACGGCGGCTCCGGCCACCGTGGCCGAACCGTCCGTTCATGTTCATCCGGCTCTCTGAACGTGCCATGGCCAGGAGGTCAGGATTGACCTCGAATTCGGGTCCGGTCACTGCCTGGCGCACCTTCGTGGCGGACGCTTGCTTGGAAGAGACGCGGCGGCCATTGCTCGGTTCGCTGGATACCTCGCCGGCTTCCGAGAGATCGGGCGCGTCGGTTTCCTGGGCTCCCGGGGCAACCGGCGCGATTTCGTCGAAAGTGGTATCGCCAGCGAAGAGATCCACGATTTCCCGGCCCACCATGACGTGCTGCCACAGAGGCACGGGACGATGCTCGGACACGATCACGTCAGTATCGCCCCGCACAGTGTCCAGCCACGCACCGAACTCTTCGGCGTTGGATACGGTGGCACTCAGTGATGCCACCTGGACCTCGCTGGGCAGGTGGATGATCACCTCTTCCCAGACTGCACCGCGGAAGCGGTCGGCCAGGTAGTGGACTTCGTCCATCACGACGAAACCGAGGTCGCTGAGCGTCTCGGAATCCGCGTACAGCATGTTCCGGAGGACTTCGGTGGTCATCACCACTACCGGTGCTTCACCGTTGATGGTGGTGTCGCCTGTCAGCAGACCGACGTTGGCCGCACCGTACTTTTCTGCCAGTTCCGAGTACTTCTGGTTGCTCAGGGCCTTGATGGGAGTTGTATAGAAAGCCTTGAGTCCCCGCTGAAGGGCCAGGAAGATGGCGAATTCCCCGACGATCGTCTTGCCGGCACCGGTTGGGGCTGCCACCAATACTCCCCGCCCCTCCTGCAGGGACTTGCAGGCTTCGCGCTGGAAATCATCCAGCTCGAAGTTGAGCGAGCCGGCGAAAGCACCGAGATAGGTTTTAGCCTCGGCCGCCCTCTGGGCTGCCGCCTGGTAACGCTCTGATGGAGAAGGAGACCCGGGAAACGAAGACATGCATCAAGCCTAGTGGCCCGAGGTCTAGAGATTCTCCAGATCGGAGGCCGGGGTGGCGACATCCGCAGTGGCTTCCGTCTCGGCAGCCCGCTTGATGGCGCGGCGTTCACGACGACGGTCGTTGAGGAGGCAAACCCCAATGGCTGCGAAAAACAGCAACAGCATGGGTGCTGCCAGGTAGAACATGCTCATGGCATCCGCGCCCGGGGCGGCCATGGCGGCGAACAAGCACACCAGGAAAATGGTGATGCGCCAGCTCTTGACGAGCTGCTTTCCTTTGACGATGCCGGCCAGGTTCAGACCAACAAGCACCACCGGAACCAGGAAGGCAATGCCGAATGCCAACAGGAGCCGGAGGACGAACGCAAGGTAAATTTCGGCGCTGATGAAGTTTGAACCGCCAATGGGGGTGAAATCCGTCAGGACCCGCACGGCGTTGGGCAGGACAAGCCAGGCAAGAAGAACGCCACCGATAAACAACGGGACCGCCGCAGCCACGAATGACAAAGCGAGTCGACGCTCTTTCTTGTGCAGGCCGGGCACAATAAAAGCCCAGAGTTGATAGATCCATACCGGGCTCGAAAGCAGCACGCCGAGGAATACCGAGACCTGGACCATGAGGTCGAACGAACTGGCTACGCCATCGAAGTTCAGTGTCGCAGCGCGACCCTCTTTTTCGTTGAGGTCTTTGATCGGCTTGATCAGCGCCTCCAGGAGCGGCTGGTAGACGATGAAGCCCACCACTGTCCCGAGGATGACGCCGATTGCAGCCTTGAAGAGCCGGTTCTTCAGCTCCTTGAGATGGTCAAGAAGCGCCATCCGGGCTTCGGGGTTGGCCTTGCGCCCCTTCGTCTCTACCACTTCTCTTTAGACGCGGTTGGAGGGCGGAACGTCGGTCTCGCCGGTGTTCTGTGCCTTCACGTTCTGTGTCTTGGCGTCCGGGTGGCCCACGACCTTGCCTTCAACGGCGTCGGAACCGTCCTGGGAGTCTTTCGCCTCTGAAGAACCGTCCTTCTTCATTTCCCGGACTTCAGACTTGAAAATACGCATCGACTGCCCAATGCTGCGCGCCATGGACGGCAGCTTCGGTGCGGCAAAAAGCACCAGAGCCAGGACGATGATGATGATGAGATGCCAGCCTTCGAGCCTCATGTGGGGAGGTCCTTTCCTTTTGGATACATCCTACGTCTATCTGAATTCAATGTCGTGCAGGGATTGCGGCTGACCCCGCTCCGCTTTGCGTTGGACACGCTTTTGGCGGCGAACTTCCTGCCGGAAGGCTTTGGCCGTCAGGTAATCATGACGCATCTGATCCGGGGAGGCAAAAATTGCGGATCCCGGTGCGGCGCGGTCTTCGGCGACCTCCACATCGGAGGTTTCCGCGGCAGGAGAAAGGTTGCTGAAACGTTTCCCGGCGTCGCCCAAATCATGAACAGTGGCCATGAATTTCCTGAACAAGCGATAACCCAAGGTCAAGTGAAGGAGCAGGGCAAGAGCTACGAGTGCGATCCACAACAGGATCCAGAACCACCAAGGCATCTGAGTAGTCTAGCCAGCCTGGGCGTCGGAAGCAGAGTCGTACTGCGCCAGGGCAGCCCTCACCCAGGCGAGGGCCTTGTCTTGCAGGGCCTTTGGCTGGAGGATCCGTACCGTTCCACCATGCTGTGCCACGAACATGGGCAACCACCCTGCGTCACCGAACCGCACCTCGGCGAGCAGGCCGCCGTCGGGCAGTTGGGCGGTGCGTTCCGC
Source organism: Paenarthrobacter sp. TAF1 (assembly GCF_052113825.1). Classification (NCBI taxonomy): domain Bacteria; kingdom Bacillati; phylum Actinomycetota; class Actinomycetes; order Micrococcales; family Micrococcaceae; genus Paenarthrobacter; species Paenarthrobacter sp. TAF1. Next base: position 171,736 of record NZ_JBFRDO010000001.1, on the reverse strand, counting down.
GTAGTAGTCATCGGCAAGCCCGGCACCCTGGCGGGTCAGCTGGAGCACTACCTGGAGGTCGTCGTCGCTGGGGGTAAACAGCCGCGCGGGGAAGTCCTGGCCGGTCGGTGCGGGGCCCGCCACGGCCCGGCCATTCGGTTCCAGCGACTCCACCCTGTCCAACCTGAAATTCCTGATTCCGGCCTTGCTGTGGCAGTAGGCCTCGAAATACCAGGTGTTGTCCATCGAATAGAGCCGCAAAGGGTCGACGTTCCGCTCGGTTACCTCATCGCGCTGCAGCGACAAATACCGCAGACGCAGCTGTTGCCCGTCCCTGATCGCCTGCGTGATGGTGGCAAAGGCCTCGGACTGTTCCGGTGCCACCGACTGGCCGGCCACTGAACCGGCCAAGCGGCCGGCCTGCCCTGCAGCGCCGGTCAGCTTGATGGTGACAGATTCCAGTGCACTGCCGGCTTCGTCGCCGGCCACGCCAGCCAGTACGGGCAGATCCCCCAGCATGGCCAGGCCGGTCAGCAACGCGGCGGCCTCGTCCTCACTGAAACGGACCGGCCTGTTCAGGTCCAGATGCTCCGAGATATACACATGATCGTTTTCCCACTGTATGTCCAGCAGATCATCCGGGTAACCCTCGGGAAGGCCCGAACAGATGAGGATTTTGAGGTCATCGATCAGGTCCTTGCGGGAGACGCCGAAACGGTCAGCGACCTCCTGGATATGCAGGCCCTGGTGATGGACCAGGAACGGCACCAACTGCAGCATCCTTGCCAACTGGTCTTCCGAAGTGCGCTTCCGGGCGCGCGGTGCGCGTCCCGCTTCGGGGAACCCCACCTCCACTGCCGGTGCGGCGCCAAAGTCCTCTGCAGCCTTCAGGCGTCGGACGACGGCGGTGCGCAAGTCGGCCGGTTCTGACACCTTCACCTGCGGGCCGTAGGACGCCAGCTCCTCGGCGAGTTGTTCGGGATCCCTGAAATCAACCTGGATCCGGTCACGGACTCCCCCGTCAGCGGACTGTCCAGTGGCGATTGCCCTCTTGCGCAGCGCCAGCAAGCGGTCTTTGTCCACATCCAGGATGGCCTTTTGAAGTGGCAGCTCGTTGAGCGCAGCGAGCTCAGCCTTGGCGTTGAAGCCTGCCGGAGGTTCAAAACTGCTGCCCGCCACCAAGGTCAGTGCGGTGGTCATCCGCGAGAGCCGGAAGATTCTCTTTGCGCCTCTCCCCCTGTCGAAGCCCACCAGGTACCACTGGCCGAAGCGGCTGCCGAGCCCCCATGGCTCCACCTCGCGGGTTTCCTCGCGGCCGGTGCTGATGGCGAGGTAGCCGAAACGGACGGGATGCCTGCCATGCATGGCGGCAACGACGTCGTCGAAAGCCTGTCCGGCCGGTTTGATCCGCGGCTGAACCCCCGCAGGAAGTTCGACGTCGGTGAATCCGCCGGCGGCCTGCAACTTACGGACGGCATTGGCGGCAGCATTTCCCAGGGCAGCGCGCTCCCACAGTTGGGCGGCCAGCAGGAGGACCGTGCACTCTGCCGGAGTCAGCTTCACTTCCGGCAGCCTGTTGGAGTCCTTACCGATCCTGTAGCGCGCTGATGCAGGGTCATCGGCGCCGAAGCTGCTGGGGTCCATCAATGTCTCTACCTCGAAGCCGAACTGCTTGAGGTCGGCCTTGTCACGCTCAAACATGCGCCCAAAGGAGACATCGTTTCCGGCGGTATCGTGGTAGACCTTTTCGCGCAGCACGGAGCGTGAGAGCCCCACCTTGGTGTTGAGCAAAGCAAGGAGAAGGTTCAGGAGTCGTTCAGTGCGGGATGCGGACACGGTTGCTACGTTACTACGGTTGCTACGTTACTAAAGTCCAGCAGGAAAACAGCAAGGCGCGTCACCTGCCGGTTGAACCGGGAGATGACGCGCCCTGCAGAACAGCTGGTTCCTAGCGGACAGCTACGAGGTCAACCACGAAGATCAGTGCTTCGTTCGGCTTGATGGCCCCACTGGCGCCGCGGGAGCCGTAGGCCAGCTCCGAGGGGATTTCCAGGCGACGGCGGCCGCCAACCTTCATGCCCAGGAGGCCCTGGTCCCAGCCCTGGATGACCTGGCCGACTCCGACGCGGAAGTCAAGGGGAGCTCCACGGCCCCAGGAAGCGTCGAACTCTTCGCCGGTGGACCAGGCAACGCCAACATAGTGGGTGGACACGGTGTCTCCGGCCTTGGCTTCAGGACCCGTGCCCTCGATGAGGTCCGTGATGACGAGGTCCGTGGGGACGTCGCCTTCGGGGAAATCGATCTCCGGCTTGGTGCGGTCGAAGTCACGCTGACCAAATGACATGGGTACTCCTTGGTGTCAGTGATGAATTGGTGTCAGGAACCAGCCTAAGCCAGTGCCTGCATTTTCCGCTGGGGTTACTTAACGCCCAGGATGTCCACGACGAAGACGAGGTCGCCCTTGGCTTCGCCCTGCCCGGCTGCGCCGTAGGCGAGGTCCTGCGGAATCACCAAGAGCACGCGGGAGCCGACAGTCTTGCCCTCCAGCCCCTGGGTCCAGCCCTTGATTACGCCGGTGAGCGGGAAACTGGTGGACTTTCCGCGGTCGTAACTGGAATCGAACTTGGTACCGCCCACGAGGTTCACGCCTACGTAGTTCACGGTCAAGGTGTCGGTTGCCTTGACGACTGCACCCTTGCCCTTGATGAGATCCTGGGCAATAAGTTCCTTGGGCGCAGCAACACCGTCAACGGAGATCTGCGGGATTCCCTTGTCGTCTTCCTTCACCGTTGGCAGACCGGCGGGAGGAGTGACAGTATCGCCTTCGGGCTTGTCCAGCACGGGGGCCGGATCCTTGGCCGAGAGCAGCTTGAAGACGACCAGCTGCGTAGAGGCGGCCGGTGAAGCCGAGGCGTTGCCGGGAGCTGCGAAGGCAATCTGTGAGCCGATCTTGGCTCCGACGATTGCGTTGTAGATCTGCTGGTTGCCGGACTTCAGTTCGTCCGTCAAGTCGATCGGCTGAGGCCCGTTGGTGTAGGCGTCTTCCACCGTCTTGCCGTCGTTGCCGTCGACGGCCACGTAGACAAGCTCAGCCGTCTGGCCGGCCTTTACGCGCTCTCCGTCACCTTCGACAACCACCTTGACGGTGGGCTCGGTGACGCTCAGCGGCTTCGAGAACTCAACGCCGGGGGCCTTGTCGTTACCGTTATCCGTCACTTTCACGGAGTCGAGCTTGGAGAGGTCACCGGCGGACTGGCTGGTGGGCTCGGCGGCCGGGTTGCTTCCGCCGCACGCGGTAATGAGCAGCAGGGCAGGAAGGAGAATTGCTAGGAGTCGGCGCACAAAAAAGACACTTTCGTCGGGGCAAGGGACACTCGGAACAGCGCAAGGCGCCTCCAAGCAGGTTGTCTCCTGGAAAGAGACCACTATCCAGAATAGCCCGGAAAGCTGGGAGCCAGCTTATAGGGACGTTCAGCCCATGGAGTCCAGGAGGGCATCCACCCGCTCATCTTCGCTCCGGAAGGGATCCTTGCAGAGGATGGTCTGGTGTGCGCGGTCGTTGAGCTTCAGGTGGACCCAGTCGACGGTGTAGTCACGGCCGAGCTCTTGTGCCCGACGGACAAAATCCCCGCGCAACTTTGCACGGGTGGTCTGCGGTGGTGCGTCCACGGCGTCCTTGACGTCGGTCTCCGTGACCAGCCTGCGCGCAGCTCCCCTGGACTGGAGCAGGAAGAACAGTCCCCGCTGCCTTGAGATGTCATGGTAGGTCAGGTCCAGTTGCGCGATCCGCGGCGAATCCAGGCTGAGTCCATGCCGCCGCATATAGCTGTCCATGAGCTTCTTCTTGATGGCCCAGTCGACCTCGGTGTCGATGGTGCTGGTGTCACCGGACTCGATGGCGTCCAGCGTTCGCTTCCACAAGTCAAGGATGAGCGGAACATGCTGATTGTGGGCGCCGTTGGCCGCCACGAACTCCGTGACTTTGGTCAGGTACTCGCGCTGGATATCAAGGGCCGTGAGTTGCCTGCCGTTGGCGAGCCGGACGAGCGCCCGGCCTGTGAGGTCGTGGGAGATCTCGCGGATGCTGCGGATGGGGTTTTCCATGCGCATGTCCCGCATGATGACACCGGACTCGATCATGCGGAGGATCAGGTCGACGGTGCCGACCTTGAGCAGAGCCGAGGTTTCGGACATGTTTGAGTCCCCCACGATCACGTGAAGGCGGCGGTAGAACTCGGCATCCGCATGGGGCTCGTCGCGCGTGTTGATGATGGGACGTGATCGGGTGGTTGCCGATGACACGCCTTCCCAGATGTGGTCGGCGCGTTGGGAGAAGGCAAAGGTGGCTCCGTGCGGAGTCTTCAGGACCTTGCCCGCCCCTGCGATCAACTGACGGGTGACCAGGAACGGAATCAGGATCTCCGCCAGGCGGGAGAATTCCCCGCGGCGCGGAATCAGGTAGTTCTCATGGCTGCCGTAGGAGTTGCCGGCCGAATCCGTATTGTTCTTGAAGAGATAGACGGTTCCGTTGAATCCCTCTGCGGCGAGCCTTGTCTGCGCTTCGTCCACGAGGTCGTCGAGAATGAGCTCGCCGGCCCGGTCGTGCGCGATGAGCTGGGCAAGGTCATCGCACTCGGCTGTGGCATATTCCGGGTGCGAGCCTACGTCCAGGTAAAGCCGCGAGCCGTTCGTCAGGAAGACGTTCGAAGACCTTCCCCAGCTGACGACCTTCCTGAAGAGGTACCGGGCCACTTCCTCAGGCGCCAGCGGGCGTGAATCCGGGCTGGAATAGGAAATCCCGAACTCTGTTTCGATGCCGAATATTCGTTTGTCCATCTCAGGCCTCCTCGTTGAGCAACCGGGTCATGTCCTCGGGCAGCAGGCGTCGGAACGCCCTGCGTGATCCGCGGTGGCTCTCCGACGCGCGGTAGAGGACTGCCGCCTCGACGGCGGTGGCCGGAAGGGCTTCCACTTCCTTGTCGACTGCCAGCGCGCGCAGGGCCAGACGCATGGCGCCGGCCAAACTGAGCTCGGACTCCCAAGCCCCGCGGACGACGTCGGAAATTTGATCTGCCAGGCCGCCCATGACCACGAAACCGTTCTCATCGGCGATGGAACCGTCGAAGGTCAGCCGGTAGAGGTGGTCCTGCTCCTGTGCCGCAGCGACCTCCGCTACCGCCAATTCCACCTCGAAAGGCTTTTGTTCTGCAGTGAACACAGCTCCCAGGCTTTGTGCGTACACGCTGGCCAGCCCGCGGGCCGTGACGTCTTCGCGGTCGTACGAGTAACCGCGGACGTCGGCATAGCGGACCCCGGCTTGCCGCAGGCTCTCGAACTCGTTGTACTTGCCCACCGCTGCGAAGGCAATTTTGTCGTAGATCTCCCCGATCTTATGCAGGGATGGTGACGGGTTCTCCGCGATCAGGGCGATGCCGTCGGCGCAGCTGATGACCACTACGGATCGGCCACGGGCGATGCCCTTCCGGGCGAAGTCCGCGCGGTCCTTCATCAGTTGTTCCGGAGAAACATAGAACTGCTGCGTCATGTCAGGCCTCCCGTCCGGCGATGGCGCGCGATTCAACGATTGCTCCGGCGATTGCTGCGAGGTCGCGCTCCGGGACCCTTCGGTTACCGGCTCTGTTCACGGTATAGACCACCGGCCAAAGTTGGCGGACAGGGTCCGGACCGCCGGTCGCGGAATCGTCGTCCGCGGCGTCGTACAGGGCTTCGACTGCAACAGCGACCGCGTCTTCCTCGGAAAGGTTGGGCTTCCACAGCTTCTTCAGGGCGCCCCTGGCAAACACCGATCCTGAGCCTACTGAGTGGTGTTCCTGTTCTTCATAGCGGCCGCCCGTGACGTCGTAGGAGAACAGCCGGCCAATACCGCTGACGTGGTCGAATCCGGCGAACAGCGGGATAACGGCCATCCCCTGCATCGCCATCGGGAGATTTCCGCGGATCATGGCCCCCAGGCGGTTGGCCTTGCCCACCAGGCTCAGGAGCGTTCCCTCTATTTTTTCGTAATGCTCCAGCTCCACCTGGAACAGCCTGGTGATGTCGATGGCCAGGCCGGCCGTGCCGGCGATGCCCAGCACCGAATATTCATCGGCCGGAAAAACTTTCTCGATGTGCCGGCTGGCGATGACATTGCCCATCGTGGCGCGGCGATCGCCCGCCATCAGCACGCCGCCCGCATACGTCAGTGCGACGATCGTGGTGGCGTGCGGCGATGACGGCACGGTGCCGGCGGGAAGCGCCTGGCTGAAGGGAAGGAGTTCAGGACGAGAGCGTTGGAGATGCTCGGTAAATGAAGACGTTGCCTGGGTGGCCAGGGGGCCGTTTGATGGGTCCTGCATTGCTGCACTCCTTCGACTCTGCGTTCCGGTGCCCGGCGGCCTCACGCCGTCCGGGTTGTGAATCCTTGTACGGGCCGGTTACTGGCCGCCCTTTTGGACGAAAGCCCTGACGAATTCTTCGGCATTGGATTCCAGCACGCCGTCGATTTCGTCGAGGAGATCATCCACGCCCTGTGTTGCCTCGGATGCCTGGGCTTCGGGCGCTGCAGGCGGAGCCTCCGGGACGTCCACTTCTGCTTCGGTTTCCCGTGACTGTGGTTGTTGCTGTTCCTGAGCTGCCATTTTCTTTCTCCCTACTGTCAGTCCCCTGAAATTGGGGACTTCCTACTGCCATATTGCCACGCTGCGGGCCGCTTCGTACGGCTTTGGACAAGTACGAATGTTGCTGTGCCGGACACGTTCTCAGGCCCTTGCCGCCGGCGGATTCTGGCCCAGCAATTCGGCCAGGAACGCACCGGCATCCTGGTGGCGGTCGAACAGTGCGCCGGTCAGGGCCTGCGTCCCCCGCAAGGGCTCGCGGGTTGGTACCCGTTGGAGCTTTCCCAGCCCTGGAACGTCGAAAATGACCGAGTCCCAGCTGGCGCCGACAACGTCCCGGCCGAACCTCGAAACGCACCGGCCGCGGAAATATGCGCGGGTGTCCGACGGCGGCTCCGTCACCGCCCGGGCGATGTCGGCGTCGTCCACCACGCGCGTCATGCGGTTGTTGGAGAGCAGCCGGTAGTACAGCCCTTTCTCGGGCCGGATATCGGACCACTGCAGGTCCACCAGGCCAAGCCTGGCGTCGTCCCAGCCCAGTCCGTCCCTGTTCCGGTACCCTTCCAGGATCGATTTCTTGGCCACCCACTCCACGGAAGACGCCGCAGATCCGACATCGGATCCCAGAGCAGTCAACGTGGATTCCCAGCGCAGGAGGACGTCGTGGGTGTGGCCGTCTCCGGTCACCGAATCAGCCACACCGGTTTCCTGGGCAAGTTTTGCCGCGGCCTCGTAGTACATCCATTGAAGGTCCAGGGCCGTCACCCTGCGTCCATCCAGCAGCCGGACTGTAGCAGCAAGCGTTGTGTCATGGCTGACGGCCTGAAGCGCCTGGACCGGCTCGTGGACCTCGATTTTGGGCGCCTGACCGGCTTCGATGAGGCTCAGGACCATGGCTGTGGTCCCGAACTTGAGGTAGTTGGAGGCCTGGCTGAGGTTCGCGTCCCCGATGATGACGTGCAAGCGGCGATACTTGTCCGCCGTGGCGTGCGGTTCGTCCCGGGTGTTGATGATGGGACGGCGGATCGTGGTCTCCAGCCCCACCTCCGCTTCGAAGAAATCGGCCCGTTGGCTGATCTGGTAACCGGGGGTGGAACTGTCCTGCCCCAAGCCAACGCGACCAGCACCGCAGGTCACCTGCCGGGACACGAAGAACGGCGTCAGGCCCCGGATGATGTCACCGAATGGAACCGAACGTGGCATGAGGTAGTTCTCGTGTGAGCCATAGGAGACCGACTTGTTGTCGGTGTTGTTCTTGTAGAGGTTTATGGCAGGCAGGCTGGTATCAGCAGCAACCTTCCGGACTGTGGCAAGCGCTACGACGTCGCCGGCTGCATCCCAGGTCACGGCATTCCTGGGGTTGGTGACCTCCGGGCTGGAATACTCCGGGTGCGCATGATCCACGTAGAGACGCGCACCGTTGCCCAGGACCATGTTCATCAGCAGCGAACCGGATTCATCCGCGCCATCCAGTTCCAGTTCCTGCCGGCCGTACGCCAAGGCGACGGCTTCGGCGTCGAGAACCGGTGGCTGGTCGGTGAGCTGGCTGGGGTCGGCAGCCGCGCGGTCCACGGTCCAGCCCCGGGCGTCGTGCAGCGGCTCTTCGTCGGTGTAGTCCCAACGCGTCTCCGCTCCTCCTGCCGCCCGTTGCCGGGTCACAGTGGCGTAGGCCTGGATGATCCTGGCGGACATCATGGTGGCGTTCGCGCCGGGTGCCGACGGCGCGTGGATACCGTATTCCGTTTCCGAGCCCATGACACGCATTGCACCGCCTGCAGGCAAGCTTCCGGCCTGTGTACCTTCGGGTCTTGCTGTCACAGGTACTGGCCCGTGTTGGCTGTGGTTTCGATGGACTTGCCCGGTTCCTGACCGGCCTTGCCCTGGACGATGGTACGGATGTAAGTGATCCGTTCACCCTTCTTGCCCGAAATCCGTGCCCAGTCATCAGGGTTCGTGGTGTTCGGCATGTCCTCGTGCTCGCGGAACTCATCCACCACCGCGCGCAGCAGGTGCTCGATCCGAAGACCCTTCTGGTTGTTGGTCAGAAGGTCCTTGATGGCGTACTTCTTGGCTCTGTCCACCACGTTCTGGACGACGGCACCCGAATTGAAGTCCTTGAAGTAGAGCATCTCGGTGTCACCGTTGGCGTACGTGACCTCGAGGTATTCATTGGACTTCTCGGTGGAATACATGGCTTCCACGGTGCGCTGGACCATGGCATCCACTGTGGCCTGGACGTCTCCCCCGTACTCGGCGAGGTCCTGGGCATGGAACGGCAGGTCCGTGGTGATGTACTTGCCGAAAATGTCCGCCGCTGCTTCGGCATCAGGCCGCTGGATCTTTACTTTTACGTCCAGCCGTCCCGGACGGAGGATGGCGGGATCGATCATGTCCTCGCGGTTGGAGGCACCGATGACGATCACGTTGTCCAAACGCTCCACGCCGTCGATTTCGCTGAGCAGCTGCGGCACGATGGTGGTTTCGACGTCGGATGAGACCCCGGTGCCGCGGGTGCGGAAGAGGGAGTCCATCTCATCGAAGAAAACTACGACGGGGCTGCCGTCCGAGGCCTTTTCGCGGGCCCGCGCAAAAATCAGGCGGATGTGGCGCTCAGTCTCGCCCACGTACTTGTCCAGGAGCTCGGGGCCCTTGATGTTCAGGAAGTAGCTCTTGAGGTCGGTGTTGCCGGCGCGTTCTGCCGCGCGGGCCGCAAGGGAGTTGGCCACCGCTTTGGCGATGAGGGTCTTGCCGCAACCCGGAGGGCCGTAGAGCAGGATTCCCTTGGGGGCCTTCAGGCCATGTTCGCGGTAAAGGTCCGGATGCAGGAACGGCAGTTCGACGGCGTCGCGGATCTGTTCGATCTGGGGACCAAGTCCGCCGATGTCCTGGTAGGTGATGTCCGGGACTTCCTCCAGGACCAGGTTCTCCACTTCGGCGCGCGGGACCTTCTCCAAGGCGTAACCCGTCCGCGAGTCCAGTGACAAGGCGTCGCCGACCTTCAAGTGAAGTTCCTGGAGGGCACCGGAGAGCCGGACCACCCGTTCTTCGTCGGCGCGGCCGACCACCAAGGCGCGGTCCTTGCCCAGCATTTCCTTCAGGGTGACCAGCTCGCCGGCCCGCTCGTATCCGAGCCCTGCCACGATAAGGAGCGCTTCATTGAGCAGGACTTCCTGGCCGACAGCCAGCTGGTTGAGGTTCACCAGCGGGCTGACGCCCACCCGCATCTTTCGGCCCGCATTGAAGATGTCCACTGACTCTTCGGTGGCCGCCTGCCCGGAGTTACCGGGGGCCGGCTGCTTCCGGGGGTTGATCTGGAGCACCGTGCCGAAGCTGTAGGGCGGCTGTCCTTCTTGCTCCAGTGCCCCTTTGAGACGAAGTATTTCGGCCTTGGCCGTTTCCAGCATGCTGACAAGCTTGCTGTTGTTCTGCGTGGCGGCAGCCAGCTGGCGGTCAATGTGGCGGAGTTTGTCCCGAAGGATGTTGATCTGCCGTTCGGCAACAGTCAGGTCCGTCGAAGGTTCCTGCGGTTGAACCGGGGCGGGACCCCGGTCCGCCCTCTCCTCTGCCGCTGTGTTTGCATCCTCCGGCGTCGGCCGTCCAAGGTCGTTGTTTGGCGTATCCACGATTCATCAGCCCCTTCCTGCGCTTAACAAGACCTTAGTCCCGAAAAGCGCAGGGTGCTGGGTGACATCCGGAATACGGACCCTATTGTGACCTTTTCAGTTTGTGACCGTGGGGTCGTCCTGGACGTTGGTGCCGGCGATGGCGTCACGGGCGGCCCGGCGGAGCTTTTTGTCCGATACGGAGCGTTCCCCGACTGCGCCGGGGGTCCAGGCGTTGAGGTCCTCTTCGCTGAATTCGGTCTTGGAAGGACGACGCTTCACGGAAATCCCGGTTACGCCATCAGCCAGCCGGCGGGTGACGAGCAGGAAGCCGGTGTGGGCCACCATGCGGTGGTCGGGACGGACGGCCAGGCCTTCGAGGTGCCAGCCGCGGACCATGGACTCCCAGGCGTCAGGCTCGGTAAAGCGTCCATCAGCGCGGATGGCCTCAGCTGTGCGCGACAACTGGGTGACAGTGGCTACGTAGTTGATCCAGACGCCGCCAGGGGCCAGGACCGTTGCCACCGCGTCCAGGCACTCCCATGGGGCAAGCATGTCCAGGACGACCCGGTCCACGGACCCGGGTGCTTCGGCCTTGACGACTTCCTCCTGGAAATCACCGAGAGAAATCTGCCAGGCGGGGTGGGGGCCGCCGAAGATTGTCTCGACGTTGCCCCTGGCAATGTCCGCGAATTCTTCGCGGCGTTCGAAGGAGTGCAGGTAGCCACCATCGCCAACTGCACGGAGCAGGGAAATGGACAGCGCGCCGGATCCAACGCCTGCTTCCACAACCCGTGCGCCGGGGAAGATATCGGCCATGGTGACAATCTGGCCGGCGTCTTTGGGGTAGACAACTGCGGCCCCACGCGGCATGGACAAGACGAAGTCGGACAACAGCGGGCGCAGAGTCTGGTACTGCTGGCCGACGTTGTTGCTGACCACGGAACCGTCCACTTTGCCGATGATTTCATCGTGGTTCAGGAAACCGCGGTGGGTGTGGAACGCCCCGCCGACTTCCAGGGTGATGGTGTTCATGCGGCCGCGTTCGTCAGTGAGCTGGACCCGCTCGCCCACGCGGAACGGCCCGCGACGCCGCGCAGCGCCCGTCGGCTGCGGGGCGGAGCCTGTGGCTGCCTCGTCAGGGCCTGCGCTGGCCTCGGGGGCGGCGGTTTCGCTGCTCATGTGGTTTTCCTCGCTCTTGTACGGCTGGGCCGCGACGTGTTGCTGGCTGGTGGCGCCAGGCACAATGGGTTCTTTGCTTTGACGACCGGCATGTAACTCTACCGGGCGCGTGGTCAGGGGCGGCCGCTCCTGCGGGCTTCCTTACCTGTTATGGCTGTCACTACGGCCTCCTGGCGGAGAAGGCCGGTGACGATTCCGTTATGGTCCACCACAGCGTATTCGCCGCCCTCCAGGCGAGCCAAGTACTGGATCAGTTCCTGCCCCTTTGACCATTCCGGGACGTAAGCCCCTGCTGCCAGGGCGTGGGCAACCGCGGTGACGGGCGTCGTCGTCGTGGCTTCCGGCGGGACGCTGGCGGTGGCACCGCTGTCCACCACTCCTTGCGGCCTGCCATCGGGGCCGCAGATCACGACGGCGGGACTCCCCGCGGGTGCGATGGCCAGGACATCAGCCACGGTAGCCGTGTTCGGCACGCCGACAGCGGGCTCTGCCAGACCGGCGGCACTGACCAGATACAGCCTGCTGCGCAGCTTCGCGTGATGGATGGAGCTCGAAGCGCTCATCCACAGGAAACCGCAGACGAGGACAGTAATGACCGTGTACATCAGGTTGGGAAGCTGCCCTTGCAGGAAGGGCACAACGATGAACCAGATGACCAGGGCAACCACGATGATCCGACCCGACCAGCCGGCTGCAATGGTTCCCTTGTCCTGGCTGCCGGTGGCTTTCCATACAGCGGATTCCACCAGCCGGCCGCCGTCCAGCGGCATACCGGGCAGGACGTTGAAGATACCGATCACCAGGTTTGCCAGTCGCAGGATGTCCGCGAGCATGGCGGGTACGCCGGTCAGGGTGTCCGTTGACAGAATCGCCCACATCACTCCGGCGATGACGAAGTTTGAAGCCGGTCCCGCCAGGGCAACGGTGACGGAGCGGCCCGGGGAAGCCGTGAAGTTCTCAAACTGCGTGTGCCCGCCCCATAGATTGAGGACGATTTTCTCGCTGGGCCACCCGAACGCCCGGGCGCTCAGCGCGTGTGCCAGTTCGTGGATCAGCACCGACACAGCAAGCAGCAAGGCGATGGCCAGCCCAACCAGGTATCCCCAGTTGCCAATGCCCGGGAACAAGTCGATGACGACCGGGCCGTAGAAGACAACCGTGATGGCGGCGATAACGAACCACGAATATGCCAGGTACACAGGAACGCCGGCGATCCTGCCCAGTGGGATGCCTTCACGCTTTGTCACAACATGGTGCGGAGTGGTGGGACTGCTCACCTAGTTGGCCCCTTCAACGAGGTTGACTGACGGGAAGCGGTCGAAAACCAGCTGCTCGACGTCCGAGGTGGTCCGGCCCGCGAGAGTGGGCCACGTGATCATGCGGGGGTCCTCCGGCAGGGGTACCTGATGCGGAATTCCCACCGTTATGACGCCTGAAGCGATGGCGGCAGTAGCGCCGGGTACGGAATCTTCCAAGGCCACGCAATGGTGGATGGTCAGGGAGGGGTCGTCCAGCCTAAGGCGTTCGACCGCCGTCAGGTAGGCCTCCGGGTGCGGCTTGCCGTTGGTGACGGTGTCGCCTGTGACCATGAACTCGAAGTAGGGCTTGGGTAGGCTCTCCACCACCACGCCGGCGAGGGGGCCTTCCGACATGGTCACCAGCGCGCAACGGATGCCCGCGGTGTGAAGCTCATCCAGCAGTTCACGCGCGCCTGGCCGCCACGGGACTTCCCGGCGAACCTCGGCGATGACTTGCGCGCTGAGGGTGTCCACGATTTCACGGGCCTCAAGCCCGACACCGGCGGCCTGCAGAACGGCAGCCGAATGAAGCAGGGACTGTCCCACAAGCTGCATGGCCTGCTGGTGCGACCAAGTGCCGCCATACGACTCCACCAAGGCTCGTTCGGCAGCGATCCAATAGGGTTCGGTATCCACGAGTGTGCCATCCATATCCCAGAGCACGGCTTTGAGGAGGGGCTGGCTGGGTAACGAATGCATGGTTTCCAGTCTACGTGGAACCTGGTGGTCGACAGTCCTGGCGTTGTGCTGTGGGCGAATATGGGACACGCGTTGACACGAAATGCCATGCATCCATCAGGGTCTTCGACGTAGGGTGAGTGGATGAACAGTGTGGACGGGACCCCCGAAGGGCAGGACATCACCGCGGAGCCCGAGCGTTTCCTGAAGGAACCCGCGGAAGGCCAGCGTGTCACCGTAATGATCGCTGCATTTGAGGGCTGGAACGACGCCGGTGAAGCTGCCAGCGATGCCCTGCACTACCTGAACAAACTATGGGACGGCAAGAAGGTTGCCACCGTGGACGCCGAGGAATATTACGATTTCCAGTTCACCAGGCCCACCGTGCGGCGCACTTCTTCAGGTGCCCGCAAAGTTAAATGGCCATCGACCCGGATCTATAAGGCAGCCGTTCCCGACAGCAACGTGGACGTCGTTTTTGTCCTCGGAACTGAACCTTCCTACCGGTGGCGCGCCTACACAACCGAACTTTTGGTGCACGCTGAAGCACTGAAGGTGGACGCCGTCATCCTGGTGGGCGCGTTGCTTGCGGACGTTCCGCACAGCCGGCCCATTCCGGTCAGCACCACCACCGAAGACAACTCCTTGCGGGAACGCCTCAACCTGGAGGCATCACAGTACGAGGGCCCCGTAGGCATCGTGGGAGTCCTTGCCGAATTCGCCTTGCTGGCGGGCCTGCCGACGGTATCCCTGTGGGCCGCAGTCCCGCACTACGTTGCGCAGCCGCCCTCCCCCAAAGCCCAGCTTGCTATCCTGCACCGGATCGAGGATCTGCTCCAGGTACCACTGGACAGCCATGCACTCGCCGAGGAGTCTGAGGCATGGGAACGCGGGGTGGATGAACTTGCAACGGAAGACCCTGAAATTGCCGCGTATGTGCGCCAGTTGGAGGAAGCGAAGGACACAGCAGACCTTCCGGAAGCCTCCGGTGAGTCCATTGCCCGGGAATTCGAGCGTTATCTTAAGCGACGCGGTAAAGAGCGCCCGTAAGGACCCCGTACCGCAAAAAGAACGGCCCCGACATTCGTCGGGGCCGTTCTTTTTTTCCGGGGTTCGGGACTTAGAGTTCCACCCCGAGTAAAGCGTCGATGGCGTCGGAAACCAGTGCCGCGTCCTGGGCGGACGCTTCCGCCCCGTTGCTTACGGCGTCCTTGGCCCACTGGTCGACGGCGGCCAGCGCTCCGGGGGCGTTGAGGTCGTTGGCCAGTTCCTCCCGCATGGCGGAAACGAGGTTGCCCGCCGAACCGGCCGTGGCCTGTTCCAGGGCTGCCCGCCAGAGTGCGAGCCTGTCCTTGGCTGCAGCAAAACCCTCACTGGTCCAGGACCAGTCCGAGCGGTAGTGGTTGGCAAGGATTGCCAGGCGGATGGCGGCAGGTTCTTCACCGGCTGCGCGGAGTTTGGAAACGAGCACCAGGTTTCCCTTTGATTTGCTCATCTTTTCGCCGTCCAGACCCACCATGCCGGCGTGGCAGTAGTGGCGGGCCAGCGGAACGCCGGAGAGTGAATAGGCGTGGCCGGCTCCCATTTCGTGGTGGGGGAAAATCAGGTCCGATCCCCCACCCTGCACTGTGAATGGCGCAGGGAGGTACTTCTGCGCGATCACGGTACATTCGATGTGCCATCCCGGCCTGCCGGCTCCGAGACCTGCTCCCGGCCAGCTGGGCTCACCGTCACGGGCGACCCGCCACAGCAGGGGGTCCAGCGCGTTTCGCTTGCCTGGCCGGGTGGGGTCTCCCCCGCGCTCGGCGAACAACGTGAGCATTTCGGTTTCGCCCAGGCCGGAGATCTCACCCAGCTTCCAGGCGTCAGTGGCGCTGGAGCGCTTTCCGGCGGTTTCGACGTCGTAGTAGACGTCGCCGTCGGGCTCGCCGTCGCTGCCCTGGACGCGATAGGCGACACCGTCGGCGATGAGTTTCTCGATGGCGGGCACGATGTCGGGGATGGCCTCGACGGCACCGATGTAGTGATTTGGTGCGAGAACGTTCAGGGCATCCATGTCGGTTTGGAACAGGTCGATCTGGCTTTGTGCCAGATCACGCCAGTCAACGCCCGTAGCGGTGGCCCGCTCCAGGAGGGGGTCGTCGACGTCCGTAACGTTTTGGACGTAGGAGACCCGGACGCCCGCGTCGCGCCACGCCCGGTTCAGCAGATCGAACGAGACATAGCTTGCAGCATGGCCCATGTGCGTTGCGTCGTAGGGCGTGATGCCACAGACGTACATGGATTGTTCCGCCTGCCGCTCCACCTCCACGACACGGCCGACGGCGGTGTCGTACAGCCGGATGGGCGGCATGCTGCCGGGCAGCTCAGGTACAGGGCGGGAGATCCACGATTTCACGACTCAACCTTAGTGCTAGGCACTGATCACACCGAAACCGAGCAAGACATACAAGGCCAGCCCGAGAAGGATGCGGTACCAAACGAAGAGCCGGTAACTGCGCGTGGACACGAATTTCAGGAACCAGCCAATGATGACGTAACCCACAACGAAGGCAATGACGGTGGCCAGGGCCGTTTCGGGCAGGCCGTAAGGTCCAGCCAAACCTTCATTCGAGACTGTCTTGTACAGCTGGTAGAGCCCACTGCCGAACACGGCCGGTATGGCGAGCAGGAAGGAATAGCGTGCTGCTGCTTCACGGGTATAGCCCATGAGCAGGCCGGCGGTGATCGTGCCGCCGGAGCGTGAGACGCCCGGGATCAGGGCCATGGCCTGCGCGAAGCCATAGAGAATGCCGTGCTTGTAGCTCAATTGCGTCAGGTCGCGCTCCTGCCGCCCCACGGCGTCGGCGACGGCCAGAATCATGCCGAAGACAATCAGCATGGTGGCCACAATCCACATGCTGCGGAGCACAGACTCGATCTGGTCCTGGAACAACAATCCAAGAACGATGATGGGCAGGCTGCCAAGAATGACCAGCCAACCCATGCGGGCATCGGGGTCGCTTCTTTCCACCTTGCCCGTCAGCGAGCCAAACCAGGCCCGCACAATACGGACGATGTCGCGCCAGAAATAGACGATCACGGCGGTCTCGGTTCCCAACTGCGTAATGGCAGTAAATGCCGCCCCGGGATCGGCTGCATTCGGAAGGAATGAGCCGACGATCCGCAGATGCGCGCTCGAGGAAATCGGGAGGAATTCGGTGAGGCCCTGCACAAGGCCCAGCAAGGCTGCTTCTATCCAGTTCACGTGAATAGACCCTACGTCATGAAGACTGGTAACTGCCCGTAAGCTAGCAGCTATGCAGCAGCGTTATGTCGGGAACAGTGGGTTCCGCGTGTCCTCCTTGTCCCTCGGAACCATGTCATGGGCCCAGGAGACCGATGAACAAGACGCTGCCGAATTGCTCCACGCATTCGTTGCCGCCGGAGGGACGGTTGTGGATACGGCAGCTTCCTATGCGCAGGGCCAGGCCGAGGCAATGCTGGGTTCCATGCTCGGCGATGTTGTAGCCCGTTCCGAGGTGGTGATCTCCACTAAGGCCGGCGTGTCGTCATCAGAAACACGCCGCAGCATCAACGCTTCCCGGGGCGCGTTGCTTTCTGCCCTGGATGCGAGCCTGGCGAGGCTCGGAACGGACTATATCGACATCTGGTTCGCCCAGGAATGGGACCCGAACGTGCCCCTGGAAGAGACCCTCTCCGCCCTGGAATTGGCCCAGCGGAGCGGGCGGGCGCGCTACGTGGGCATTTCCAACTACAACGGCTGGCAGACGGCCAAGGCAGCGGCCGTGGCCGGATTCACGCTGGTGGCCAACCAGTCCGAATACTCACTGGTCAACCGCAAAGCCGAAGAAGAACTGATCCCTGCCGTGGAGGACGCAGGCCTTGGCTTGATGGCCTGGGCCCCGCTGGGACGTGGTGTGCTCAGCGGAAAGTACCGCGGACAGATTCCCGCTGATTCCCGCGCAGCGCAGGGCAGGCTTGCCGGTTACGTTGAGCCTTATCTGGAACCCCGGGAGTCCCGGGTCGTGGAAGCGGTGGCAATGGCCGCACGTGGTCTGGGCCGGTCACCGCTGGATGTCTCATTGAGCTGGCTGCTTTCCCGGCCGGGGGTTTCCTCCGCGGTCGTGGGACCCAGGAACGCTGTCCAGCTCAAGGAATTGCTGGACGCGCAACTGTCCGTGCTCCCAACGGAAATTGCCAGGGCCCTGGAGGACGTTTCGGCAGCCTAGCGCTGTCAGCGCCGGTCCAGGATGTCCAACAGGTAGCTGCCGTAGCCGCTTTTGGCCAGTTTCGCGGCTTGCCGGCGCAGTTCGTCGTCGGTCAGGTATCCCATCCGCCACGCCACCTCTTCCGGGGCCCCGATTTTCAAGCCCTGCCTGTTCTCGGTGGTTCGAACGTAGTTGGATGCATCGTTGAGGTCGCTGAAGGTTCCCGTGTCCAGCCAAGCTGTACCCCTCGGGAACTTCTGCACATGCAACCGTCCAAGTTCCATGTACTTGCGGTTGATGTCAGTGATTTCCAGCTCCCCGCGCGGAGACGGCTGAAGGTCTTTTGCCATGGCCACCACATTGTTGTCATAAAAGTAAAGGCCGGGAACCGCGTAGTTGCTTTTGGGCACGGCAGGCTTCTCTTCAATGGAAACAGCCAGGCCGTCGTCGTCGAATTCCACCACGCCGTAAGCGGACGGGTCCTTGACCCAATAGCCGAAAATTGCACCGCCGTCGACATCGGCATAATGCCGGAGCTGGTTGCCCATGCCGGGGCCATTGAAGATATTGTCGCCGAGGATGAGCGCCACTTTGCCGCTGCCGATGTGTTCCTCGCCCAGGATGAACGCCTGGGCGAGTCCATCGGGAGTGGGCTGACGGGCGTAACTCAGATTTACGCCGAATTGCGAGCCATCCCCCAGGAGATTTTCGAATTGATGGCCGTCGGCAGGCGTAGTGATGATCAGGATGTCCCGGATTCCCGCCAGCATCAGGGTGCACAGCGGGTAGTAAATCATCGGTTTATCAAAAACCGGAACCAATTGTTTACTGATGGCGAGCGTAATCGGATGAAGCCGGGATCCTGTGCCACCGGCAAGAATAATTCCGCGCATCTAGCTGTCCTCTCCCGCTGCACATCACCGTCCATGACGGTTACGCTATGGCCATGCAGAGAATCCTTGTCACCGGCGGGGCCGGATTCATCGGATGCAATTTTGTTCACTTCATCATGGAGCACACCGGCCTCCATGTCACGGTCCTGGACAAATTGACCTACGCCGGCAACATGGAATCCCTGTCGGGGCTGCCGTCCGGCCGTTTCGATTTTCAAAAAGGCGATATCTGCGATGCCGGCGTTGTGGACGCGCTGACATCCTCGGTGGACGCCGTCGTCCACTTCGCTGCAGAATCGCACAACGACAACTCCCTGGCGGATCCACGTCCGTTCATGGATACCAACCTGGCGGGAACCTTTACTCTCATCGAGGCTGCCCGCCGGCATGGAACACGCTTCCATCACATCTCCACGGATGAAGTGTATGGAGACCTGGCCTTGGACGAACGCCGCAAGTTCACTGAAGACTCCGTTTACCGCCCGACGAGCCCCTACTCGGCCACCAAGGCAGGCTCGGATATGTTGGTGCGGGCATGGGTGCGTTCGTTCGGCCTGAAGGCGACCATCAGCAATTGCTCCAACAATTACGGTCCCTACCAGCATGTTGAGAAGTTCATTCCGCGGCAGATCACCAATATCCTGGACGGCGTGCGCCCGCGGTTGTACGGGCAAGGATTAAACGTCCGGGACTGGATCCATGTGGAAGACCATTCCTCCGCGGTTTTGACCATCCTTGAACGTGGCCGGGTGGGTGAAACCTACCTGGTCGGGGCAGATGGCGAGCGATCGAACCGCGAGGTAGTGGAAATGCTCCTCGCCCTCGATGGACAACAACCTGACGCCTACGACCTCGTCAAGGACCGGCCCGGGCACGATCTGCGTTACGCCATCGACTCCACCAAGCTGCGCAGGGAGCTCGGCTGGACGCCCCGGTTCTCCGACTTTGCCTCCGGCCTGGCAGAGACCGTGCAGTGGTACAGAAGCAACGAAGACTGGTGGCGTCCTCAGAAAGCGGTCACGGAGTCAAAATATGCAGGTCAAGGGCACTAGGCCGTGGACCCGCGGGAACTGGCTTCCACTCCGACTCCGATCCCGGGGTTGGTGCTTTTCGAACTCCCTGTCCATACCGACGGCCGCGGTTGGTTCAAGGAGAACTGGCACCGCAGGAAAATGCTGGCTGCCGGACTGCCGGACTTCGGGCCCGTGCAGAACAACATATCCTTCAACGCCGTACGCGGCACTACGCGGGGCATCCATGCCGAGCCGTGGGATAAGTTCGTCTCCTTGGCCTCCGGTCGTATTTTCGGGGCCTGGGTGGACCTCCGGAAAGGACCGACTTTCGGTGTCCTGTTCACGGCGGAGTTGACGCCTGGCCAAGCCGTGTTCGTGCCCCGTGGCGTGGGCAACGCCTTCCAGACACTGGAGGCCGACACCGCCTACACCTATCTCGTGAACGACCATTGGAGCCCTGAGGCCCAGCAGAACTACACCTTCCTGAATCTTGCCGACGAACAGGTCGCTGTTCCCTGGCCGATACCCCTCAGCGAGGCCATCCTTTCGGACCAGGACAAGAACCACCCGAGGATGGCCGGCGTCAGTCCGATGGAGAAGCGGCGCACGCTCGTGCTGGGGGCCGGCGGCCAATTGGGCACCGCGCTCCGGCAAGCATTCGACGGCGACACCACCGTGGACTTCGCCGGCCGCCGGGACTTTGACATCACCAGCGAGGATTCCTACCGGTCAGTGAACTGGCGCGATTACTCCACGATCATCAACGCCGCGGCATTTACCGCGGTTGACGCTGCCGAAAGCCCTGAAGGCCGTGCAGCTGCCTGGACAATCAACGCAGCCGCCGTATCCCGGTTGGCGGCCACCGCCGTCGACCATTCACTGACCCTGGTCCATGTATCCAGCGATTACGTCTTTGACGGGACCGTCAAGCCTCACCAGGAGGACGAACCCTTCTCACCGTTGGGTGTGTACGGACAGAGCAAGGCCGCCGGTGACATCGCCGCGGGTACCGTGCCGCGGCACTACATCGTCAGGACCAGTTGGGTGGTCGGCGACGGAAAGAACTTTGTTCGGACCATGGCCGGCCTTGCTGCAAAAGGTGCATCACCGGGAGTGGTCGATGACCAGCTTGGCCGCTTGAGCTTTGCCGAGGACCTCGCCGCAGGGATCCGGCACCTGCTCGACTCCCGGGCCCCGTATGGAACCTACAACCTCAGCAACAGCGGCGGCAATCAGAGCTGGGCAGATGTTGCTGCGGACGTCTACCGGCTGTGCGGAGCGGACCCGCGCCTGGTGCGCCCGATCAGCACAGCCGAGTACAACAAACCGGAGATGGCACCGCGGCCGGCCAACAGCGTCCTGGACCTCGGCAAAATTTCGGCAGTGGGCTTCGCTCCCCCGAACGCCTCACAGCGGCTGGCCGATTATCTCCAACACATGACTGGACAAAGGCCCTCCTGAACGCGGCCCGCACCAGGAGCAATTGACGACGGCGGGTTACGGATTCGCGAAGCTGGTGCCATCCTTTGAGGTACTCATCATTGGGTTGCGGAAGAAGATGACGCTATGCGGGTTCGCTACTTCACCACGATGGCCTTGACGTTTGGCCTGCTGTTCTGGGCGAGCACGATACCTGGCACCGTACCCAGGACAGCTGCCCTTCCGCAGCCGGACCCCACGGCAGCCCCCGTGGAAGCAGCGGACGCGCTCCACGAGCTGCCCAGGATTCCGTGGGAAGGCGGACCGGCGTACTGGCGACAGTTTGCCAAGGCAACCGCAGCCGGCTGGAGCGATCCGTCCTTCTTTCCCATCGCGATCTGGTACGGGTCCCCTGGAAGCGATGCGCAACTGGCCTACGACAAATCGCTGGGCATCAACACTTACGTCCAAGGGAACCCGGACGCGTCCAGTGCAGCCATCTCCGCGCACGGCATGTTCACCCTTTTCGCGACCAAGGACGCACCGGCCGGCTGGGACCGGCAGGTGGGGAGCGTCCTGGACGACGAAGTGGACGGCAGGTATGACCCCGTAGCCGGGCTCGCCCACATGAAGCAGTTGGCAGCCCAGCATGATCCCGCAGCCACGGGCAGGTTCACCTACGCGAACTGGACCTCGGGGATCATCACCTATGACGTGCCCATGCAGTTGTCGATGGACTATTTCAGCACTGCGAACGTGAACTCCGTGGACCAGTACTTCTACGCCGTCCCCCAATGCGATTGGGGCGACGGGACGCTCAGGTGGCGGACGCCCAAGGAACAGAATCCCATCGCCCCAGTGAACTGCCGCACGGCCTCGAGCTACGGCAAAATCATGCAGCTCCAGCAGGAAATCAATGCCGCGCGGGGCGTACAGGCACCACTCTGGGCTCTGCCCACTGTGATCAGCACCGGCGGTTCCACAGGCGGTTACAAGCAGTTGGGCCCCGAGCAAGTCCAAGCCCAGGTGTGGGCGTCGATCATCCATGAGGCCCGGGGCATCGTGTGGTTCAGCCAGTCCCCGGACCAGCAAAACGTCAACGATTGCATCAGCGGCGACGCTTTCCAGGACGCCCGGATACACAGCGCTGCCTGCTTGAAGGACCAAGTGGCTGCAGCGGGGGTCGTGAACCATGCCATCACTTCATTGGCGCCAGTCATCAACACCCAGTCCTACGTTTGGGATTTTGGCGAGGGGACCGACACGATGCTCAAAGCCAAGGACGGAAGTGCCTATATTTTCGCGATGACGGACGACGGGCTCACCGGAAGCAGGACCTTCACTCTCCCGGGCGGGATCATCGGGTCCGCCGTGGAGGTGTTGGGCGAGAACCGGTCAATTCACATTCAGGGCGGGAAATTCACGGATGCTTTCCCGAACGAATACACGCACCATGTCTACCGCATCGCGCTTTAAGGCGCGTACTGTCCCGGCAAAGGCCGCCCAGGGCTCTGGCGGACTCCGGAAAATCGTCCTAAAGTAGCCCTACGGCAGCCTCTGGCAGGAGGCCGGGAGACAACTCAAGTGAACATGTCGATGTGGCGGCGTTTGTCCGCCATCCACGATCCTGGCAGTGCAGCAGCCACGGATCGTGGGCCACATGGTTATGCCTTGAGCTTGACCCGAGCCTGGAGCCAAGAATGCTGCTACCCAAAGTCCTGCCCACCCGAAATGCCCTCCACGGTGCAGTCCGCCACCGCCCCCTGACAAGCGGGCTCAGTGGCCGCAGCCTCCTGCTACAGAGGCCGATGGACGACGGCGGGACGCCCGCCCCCATGTCCCCGGAGCGCTGGGTCAATCTGGGCGGCGTCCCCGTAAAGCTCATGGAGTTCGCCCCGGCAATTCAGGAGATCCTGGGCAGGGCCGGCGATACCGGCGCACCGCCCCTGGGAGTGTGCTCAGCCAATTTGGACCACATACGTCATTTCGGCTCCGGGAGCCGGTGGGAGGAGACCCTGGAACGGTCCCGGTCCCTGGAGTGGTTGACGCTTATCGACGGCGCCCCGCTGGCTACTGAGGCCCGGCGCCTCACCGCACGGACATGGCCGAGGCTGGCGGGCAGCGATCTCGTGGGCCCGTTGTTGGATGAGGCAGAGCGAAGGGGCCTCAGTATCGGGTTCCTTGGCGGGTCGGTTCAGACCCAGGAACGGATCCGGGCCAAATTCGCGGTGGAACGGCCAAAGGTTGCGGTCACTGGATGGTGGGCACCGCCACGGACCACTCTTGGCGATGACCACGCTTCCCGGGAGCTGGCAGCAACGATCGCGTTGACAGCCCCTGACATCCTGATCGTCGGCTTGGGAAAACCCCGGCAGGAACTTTGGATATCAGAGTACGGAGCCCTGACCGGAGCCAAGGTACTGCTGGCTTTCGGAGCGGTTGTGGACTTTCTGGCAGGCCACATCCGGCGGGCCCCTTCATGGGTGAGTTCCAACAGCCTTGAGTGGGCTTGGCGGCTTGCGTTGGAACCACGCCGGCTTGCCCGGCGGTACCTCCTGGAAGGCCCGGAAGCCTACGTGCGGTTGCGCAGGGACAGCGGCTTATCCCTGTCGTCCAACAGGTCCTTGCCATCCAGGGATGTCCCGGAGCGTGCGCCCAGCCGCGCTCCGGGGTCTTTCCTCCCTGCCAGGGCTGCAGCCGATGTCGCCGTCGTCGTCGTCACTTACAACAACGAGGACGATATCGGGCCCTTGGTCCGGGGCCTGCGGAAGGAGGCCTTGGGCCAGTCGATCAAGGTGGTGGTGGCCGACAACTCCCCCAACGACCACACGCTTGAGGCGCTGGCACAATTTCCCGACGTCATTGCCATAAAAACCGGAGGGAACCTCGGATACGCCGGGGGCATCAACGCCGCACTTTCAGAAGCCGGTGAAGCGGCCACCTACCTCATCCTCAATCCGGATCTCCGTATCGAGGAGGGTGCCATCAGTGCAATGCGCAGACGCATGGTACGGTCCGGCGCCGGGATGGTGGTGCCTGTCCTGCTGGACGGCGACGGGAGCGTCTACCCTTCGCTGCGCCGTGAGCCGGGAATCCTGCGAGCGCTGGGTGACGCCGCGCTGGGCAGCCATGTGAGGAGACGCCCGGGGTGGTTGTCCGAGATGGACTTTGATGAAGAGAGCTATTTGCACGGGCATCGGGTTGAGTGGGCAACGGGTGCGGCGCTTTTGCTGGATGCCGGTGCGGCTAAGGCCGTGGGAGCCTGGGATGAACGGTTTTTCCTGTATTCGGAAGAGACGGACTACTGCCACCGTATGCGGGAGGCGGGGTATTCCATCTGGTTTGAGCCTTCCGCGCGGATGTGGCATCAACGCGGTGGGTCCGGGGCTTCGCCGCAGTTGACTGCCTTGATGTCTGTGAACAGGGTCCGTTATGCGGAGAAGTATCTTGGGCCGGGTCGGGTCATGGCGTTTCGCGGTGCCGTTCTCGCCGCTGAGGTGGCCCGGTTGGGAAAGCCGGGTCATCTGGAAGCTGCCTGGGCAGTGGCCAGCCGACGGCGGTGGGATCGCCTGCCGCATGCCGTACGCAATGTTGGCGGGGTCCTCTGATGGTGGGGGCGTTCCCCTCGGGCGCTGTGATTATCCCCGCCCATAATGAGGCTGCCGTCATCGGGCGTACCCTTGGGTCGCTGCGGGAGGTCATTGGGTGGGGCACGGTGGATGTTGTGGTGGCCTGCAACGGCTGTAGCGATGGGACGGAGGCGATCGCGTCCCAGTGGCAGGGGGTTTCGGTACTTCAGGTGCCGGAGGCGTCAAAGACGGCAGCGCTCAATGCCGGCGACCAATGCACCCGGTTGTGGCCCCGCCTCTATCTGGACGCGGACATTGAGGTCAGCGCCACGGCCCTTGCTGAGGTGTTTGCAGCGTTGCAGGATGGGACCTTGCTGGCTGCCCGGCCGGCCTTCCGATACGACACACAGGGTGCTTCGGCGCCTGTCCGGGCTTACTACCGTGCTCGCGGCCGGATCCCGGGCAATGCGCAGGGTCTGTGGGGTGCTGGTGCCTATGCCCTGAGCCGCTCAGGGCATCTCCGTATGGGGGTCTTTCCTGCGCTCACGGGTGATGACTATTTCGTGGACAGGCTCTTTGATGAGCAGGAGAAGGCGGTTCTTGCTACGGAGCCGGTGGTCGTCCGGACGCCCAGGACCTCTGGTGCCTTGTTGGCTGTCCTGCGACGAACGTATCGGGGAAATGCCGAGCAGGATGTGGTGGCTGGTGGGGCGTCCTTGTCACGGACCGTGCGGCAGTTGCTTGCCTCGGTGCGTGGGCCGCGGACGGCTTTCGATGCGGCCGTCTATGCGGTGTTCGCGGTGGCGGGTCGTCGTCGTGCCGGGGTCTCCGGCACCTCTGCTCCTGTGTGGGAGCGGGATGAGAGCCGCCGATAGACGGTTGCCCTGCCTTGAACCTGTCCCCTGCCTTGAACCTGTCCCCTGTCTCAGCTGTCCCCCGAGGTTGCGGCTTTCTCCTGGATCTGTGCCTCCGTCGCTTCCCTGCGCGATATGCGCCATAGAGCCCCGGTGATGCCCAGCATAAGGAACAGGAGGCTGGCTGCCATGGGGAAGGCGAAGGCGTCGAAGAATCCGAAGGCCAATGCGGCTGCGGCGACGCTTGCAAGGACTGACTGGCTCATTTGGCGCAGTTCGTTGTCCCTGGCCGACTTCCTGGCCTGCCAGGCGCAGAGGATGCCGGCAAAGACCAGCAGCAGGAAGGCGATCAGGCCTGCTATGCCGAGTTCGACCAGGAGCCCCAGGTATTGGTTGTCAACGATGACGTACGCGGGGAGGAAGGTGCCGAAGCCACGGCCCAACAGCAAGTTCTGGCTCGCCATTCCGAAGGCGGTGGAGTAGCCGTTGGTTCTTGAACTGATGCTGGGGTCGTCGGTCCCTATGGTGAAAAGGCCGAAGAGTGTTCCGATCATGCCTGGCGTCACTACGTAGATCACTGCCACCAGGAGGGCTGAAACCATCACGGCCTTCCGCCGGAGCTGTTTGGGCCATACCGGCAGGAGGATGAGGAAAGCCAATGCCATGCAGATCAGTGCGGCCCGGGAGACGGAGAGCATGGCAGCTACGGATATCAGGCCAACGGGGAGCCACCACAGCAGCCGGCGCTTGGTGGTGTCGTTGAGGGCGAGGGTGATGGCTATCGGCAGCGAGGTGGAGAGGACTACCCCGTATTCAAGGGGATGCAACGACATGCCGGCCGCGCGGACAAAGCCTCCCCGGGAATCGATGTTTGCCAGCTCCGAGCTGACGCTGAGGCCCGGTATCCTGATCCATTCGATGAGGGACGAGCCGGTGGCGAACTGGAGCAGGCCCAGTAATGCTGTCAGTCCCCCGGCCAGGGCGATCCTGCGGAGCAGCGTCCTGACGCTTTCGCGGGTTGTCAGGCCGTCAGTTGCTATGAGCAGGATCCCGGCCCATCCTGCGAGCCGTAGGAGGCCCGCGTCTGCGGGGCTGGCTTCGCTTTCCGGCAATCCCCTGACCATGGCGTAGGCGTAACTGGATGCTGCGACGAGGAGGAAGGCTGCCAGTGCCACCCGCAAGGGATGCCACCGCCTGATTGATGGTGTCGTGCGGCGCAGCTGGTGCAGGATCCACCATGCGAGGGCCAGGAGGGCGAAGAGCGTGCTTGGCCGGCCGATGGACCCCAGGGACGCTATCACCATGTTTGACGGCAGGGCACATGTGAGCACCAGGTAGATGGTGAGGAACAGGGGCGCATCGGACTTCCGGGCCACCCCCTGGATGCCGTCTCGATGTAGTAACCCGTTAGCCCGGTACACGGGAGGTCACCTTTGCGTGCGGGATGTCGGGACGTTGGACGCTTGAGCCGCCCTTGTGCAGGGTCCTGCGGCGACGGGGCCGTGAATCAACAATGACTGCGGCCAGGATGGAAAGTGTGGCGGCTAGGCCAACCCAGAATACTGCGCCTTTGACGCGGTTGAGTTGGGTGCCTCCGCCGAACACGATCTCAGGGCTGGACGGCGACGTGAGGGTGGTGATGAGGGCTTGCTGGACACCTGCCTCCTGCTGGAGCGCCAGGGAAGCGTCATTGATGCCGTCGACAACGTTTTGGAGCACGTCCTTCACCTTTTGTGCGCTGGAGTCGACCACCTGCACGGATAGGACCGGCCATCGGAAGCTCTTGGCCCATTGGCCGCCGCTGTTGAGCAGGGTCACTGAGTAGCCGTGCCGGACCCCGGCACCATAAAGGGTTCCGCTGGAGAGCGTGAGATCCACAGATGCTGAGTCGTAGTTGACACGTCGCTCCACCATGGCCGCAAAGTCCACCAGCGACGCGTAGTCGTCACCGGGTATCCAGTAGGCCGGTTCTCGGTCCGGAGCGACGAACGTAACTTCCGCCTTGGTCCAGTAGACAGGCTCAGCGGACCGGACCGCGCCCAGGGACGCCAGTCCGATGGCTATCCCGATGGCCACGATGTACCAGCGCCTGCCCAGGATACGGAGAAGGATGGCTGCGGTCATGGTTATCCCGGCCTGTAGGAACTGGGTACGACACTGGCAGTTTCACCCGCGAGGTGTGCCGGTTCGTCCGTTGTGGGCCGGTTGCTTGAAAACCGTTCCGTCGAGGAAGGTTTCCTTTGCCTGGTAGCCGGCGGCGTGGGCGGTTTGGATCCGGCGGGCTTGTCGGTGGGTTCTGTGCTCTTGCGGTGTTTCCGGGACAGGAGCAACCCGTCGATGAGTACGGTAAGCATGATGCTGAACGCCACGCCGCCGGCAGCGGTGACCAGGAGCAGTTGCGTCCGGGCTTTGACCTCGGGAACTGCTTTGCTGTCCTCAAGCAGTTTCATCGTGGAAATGCGGGAAGTTGTTGGCACGTTGAGGACGTCCTGCAGCTCGGTCAGGGCCACGGGTGCCTGGTTCATCACAGTATCCAGGATCTTGAGGGCCTGGCCGGAGTCGGGTGAGGAGGCTGTGATGAGGAGGATGGCCCCGCTTGTTCCTTTGTCGGCTTCAGCTGTGAAGGTGCTGGCCCCGCTTTGTTCACGGATGGTCTCCTTGAACTCCTCGGAGGACATCTTGCGGGTGAGGATATCCAGGGCCTCGCTCATGCCGCCCAGCCCCAGATATGGATTACCGGCTTCTCCGACGCTTTTGGTGGAGGGCAGGAGGACCAGGCTCGCCTGGGCTTTGTAGTTGTCGGGCGCGTTCTGCTGGAGGAAGAAGCAGGCGCCTGCGGTCACGGCAAGACCCAACACGACGATGAACCATCGGCGTATCAGGCTCTTCAGTATCTTTTGTACCTGCATGTCCTGCTCTTACCTTTCGTTGAGTGTCTTTGGGTTTGGACCAGTCGTACGACTCAGGTCCTGGACACTGTGCTTCTCCGGTTGGCAAGCAGCGTCTTGACGCGATCGATGCCCTGGGTTCCAAGCAGCGCGATGGTCACGGCCTTGGCTCCCTTCCGGGCGAGCTCCCGCAACGCCCGGAGGGGAGACTCAAAGACCCGGTCCACGATGATGGAACTTGCAGTCGGGATGGGAGCATCCGCCAGAAGGGCCGGGAAAAGTGCCCTGTAGGGCTTGGGGGAAACGCGCCGGCCGCGGATTCTGTTGCTGACATTGTGGTCGTGGACCAGCTGCAACCACCCAGGTGCACCGCGCAGCGATGTGACCTTCATGGATTGGCCCAGCCGGTTGTGCCATGCAGCCCAGCACGTCACAGGAGCGGACCAGGGGGCGCTGACGGAGCAAAACGCGTTGTGGGGGTCGTTCCTTAGGAAAACAGAACCCTTTCCCATCACCAGGCCGGATACGAGGTAGATCGCTGAGTTTCCAGCATCGTGGGCCGCTTTTTGCACCCGGTCCACGAAATCGATGGCCAACCCGTCGTCGTTGTCCAAGTTGGTGGTGAGCAGTGTGCCACGTCCGCCCCCTGTGACTGTCCTGATGTCCTCAAGCAGTTCGGACGGGCTGACTTCTGTCCTGAACAGGGCCACGAAGGTCCCTTCACGGTTCAGCCCATGCACGCGGTCCAGCAGCCATGCCGGACTCTGCGGGTCGAAGTAGATGATCCACCGGAAGTCCCGGTTGGTCTGCGCCTTCACGGAGGGTAGACAGTAGCGTTCGAACAAAGAAATCCGGTCCCTCAGCCAGCCTTCCTGGGCCCGGACCAGGCTCTCAAAGCCCCGGGAAGGAAGATTGAACCTAGTGAGCAACACGTGGTCAATACCCGACGGCGGGTTCCCCGGCTTATCAACGTTCATGGCTTGCTCCTCGAACGGATTGAACTGTGGTGCGCAACTTGGTGTTGCGCCCGCCTCCCGGTTGCCGGCACAGATCCCTGATATTGGCGGCCCGTACGTCCCAGGAGTTCGCCTCCGCGACGCGCCGCATCTCCTCACGTTGCTCCCGGTCCGGAGGCTCCTGCAGGGCAGCCCTGACCAGATCCACGAATGCCTTACAGCTGCTTGCCACAGCTAAAGCGCTGCACCGCAGCGATCGAACGGAAGGCAGGTCCGTGGCGACCACGGGCAAGCCCGACGACAGGTATTCCAACGTTTTCAGGGGGAAGCTGGATCTATTGAATTCCGTGTCGGCATAAGGGGTGATCCCGACGGCTGCGGTCAGAAGCAGCCGCCGTACGTCATCAGGGGCCAGAGGTCCACGCCAATCCACGTTGCTTCGCTCCAGAAAGGCGTCCAGCCTCAGCCTGGTTACCGGGTTGGACTCAGTCCGCGGACCAATGACCAGAAGGCTGAGCCCGGCGTCGGCCAACGACTCCAGCACGTCAAGGTCCAATCGTTCGTTGAGTTGTCCCACCAGGACCGCGACCGGCCTCCGGTTCTCGTCTGTGGACGGGCCGGCCGGTGGACGGCACCCATTGGGAAGAACCTGCACGGGCCGTCCCGAGAAATGGGACATCTTGGCGGCCAGGCCTGCTGAGACAGCGGTGATGACATCGGCCGTCCCGATGTTGCGTTCCAGGGAGCGCCTCAGATAGCCGGAGGGAAATCCGATCAATTCAGCTGCGGCCAGCCAGTCATCCGTCAGATGCAGCAGCCGCACGCCGCTGCCACGGTCAGGGAACGCTACAACCGGGGAGGCATTGACGACCGCCGACACTGGACCGCCTGCGGTCTTCATGGCGTTGTCCATGCAGTGACGTGCAATGGCTTCGGTCAGGGGACGGCCAAGCGTGCTGCTGAAGAACGGCGGAGCAGGAAGCCGCAAGCGCGACAAGTGCGGTGTCATGGTCTCCGGGATCCCGCGAAGACTCCTCACCGTGTGGTTCCGGACATCTGCGAACCGGAAGACAGGGGCAGGTTGGTCAACCCAGAGGACCGGGCCTGTCTCTGCCAAGGACTCAGCCAGCAGCCGATCAGTTCCGGGCAGGCCATCCCATTGGCCACCGGAGATGTACATGATCGTGTCCATCACGCCTCCCCTGAGACGAGTTGCCCGGCCGCGGCAGCACGGACGGCGACAGGACGGGCGTTGAAGTCTTCTGCGGGCTGGTGGCCACGGAGGCGCTGATAACGTCGGCGAACCACATAGGAGGAGTACTGCACCCCGGCGATGGTTTCAGCCCACAAACGGGACCGCGTCGCGGGAGCACCGGCCAGGAAGCGCTGGTACAACTCGGTTTGGTGTTGCGCCGCGGAAGTGAGTGAAAACCTCTCTTCCACCACCGATCGGCCGAAAGAGCCTAATGACTTCCTCAGCAGCTCGTCCGTGTGGAGAGCCCTCAAGATGGTTACCAGCGCGTCGGTCCCGGTACCGGTCGAACCCGGACCGGAACCATACCAGCCCTGCCAAAGGAACACCGGCAGGGACTCTGGAGTGAGAAGTTCCCAGAAGCCTCCTTCGCCCTGGACAACGAGCGGTTTGGCGAACGATAGCCCCCGGAGGGCGGAGCCACCCATGCCCAGGACGACGTCGGCAGCAGCGTAGGCCGGCCTGGGGTCAGCAAGTTCACCGGTGAGAATAACCGTGTTTTCCCCTGTCGCCGCGTTGACGCGTTCGGCCTGGGCTCTGACCACGGACTCCGCCGGGCCTGAACCTGTGATCAGCAGATGCACCGGGAGATCCCGGGCGAGTTGTCCCGCGGCATCAATCGCCGACAGGATGCCTTCAAGCTTGAGTTCCTTGGCCAAGCGGGAGACGCAAACCATCGTGAAAAAGTTGCCATGCAGTCCCCACCGTGCGCGAAACCCTTCCAGGTCCGCGTCATCGACCACGCGGTTGGCCATGATGTCCACGGGCGGTTCCAGCAAATGGACACGGTGGCGTCCGGAGGACAGCTCGCCCTGCCGGATCTGTTCAGTGCCCACCATCAGCGGCATGGACCTGGGGATGAACGGAGCCACTGCCATGGACATCACCGTGGCCACCGCGGTGGTGTCCGGCACCAGCCTGGAGGCCGCCAGGCACTCCAGCGCCGGGGGCCATTCGTAGCCGTGAACGACGTCGATCCGGCGCTCGCGGACGGTGCGCACCAAAGTTCTGATGACCGATGGGGAAGGTCGCTTCCCTGGTGCAGGCGCGGGGACAAACTCCAACCCAAGCTCTGCTCCCCTTTCGACGAGGGGCCCGGGCTGTCCAAAGAGAATGACCTCATGGCCCAGTTGCCTGATTGCGGCACCGAGTTCGATGGCGTTCAATTGGCTGCCGCCCATGCGCAGATCGTGCGGGTAGATCAGGATCCTCATGTCGCGGCCACCTCCCGTCCACGCCCCCACATCCGGACGTCCCGCAGGTCCTGCCGTCGAAGCCCCATGATTGCCGCCATCGCGACGACTCCCAGTCCCGTGGAAACGAGGACAGCGACCACAGGGGAATCCAGGAACCGGGTGATTGCGTAGCAGCCGGCTGCGGTCAGTGCTGCCATGACCGTGGGAAGTCCCAAGCGTTTTCCCACGGCCAGGAGCGGCACACCTGCCTTCCGGAGAGCCCGGAGATACAGCGGCGAGGTCACCAGCAGGGCCACCAGCACAGGAGCCGCTGCCAGCCCAGGCATCCCTGCGAGCGCACCGCCTGCCAGCAGCGCCGGAACGAGCGCGATCAGAGCCACGAGCTGCACATTCAAGATGGACAGGGACGAACCCAGGACCACGAGGTAGTCGTACAGCAGCTCATGGAGGATCCGGAGGACCGTGAGGGGCGCCAACCACATCAGCGCCATGCCCGCCGGGGCCCAGGCTTCACCGTAGACGACTTTGACAAGGGGAAGGGCGCACCCCACCATCACCGCCGAGACGGGCAACACCATGGCCGACACTGCTCCGATCATCGCCAGCAAGGCCGCCCTCATGTCATCCGGCCGGTCCTGGAGCCTGGCGAAGGTCGGCGGCGCCACGCTTCGCAGGGGTTGGGACAACAAACTCGAGGGCCACCCGGCCATGTTGAAGGCCATGACATAGAAGCCGAGGACCACCGGGCCAAACAGCCGCCCGGCGATGAGTTGGTCGACGTAACCCACGGCAAAGACCACAGCGCTCGCACCTGCCAGGGGAAGTCCGAAAGCCAGGAGCTGTTTCGCGGACAGCGGTGAGAATCCGAACCGGTACGGCAGGGGTGAGTAAACAAGGAACAGGACGGCCGCTACGAGGCTGGCTAGGACCCGGCCCACTGCCAGGCTCATGGCTCCCATTCCGGCGATCACCAGGATCAACGAAACGCCCGCCCCGAGCCACACATTGACTTGGTCGATGACCATCCGTTGTCCCTGGCGGAAGTTGCGCTGCAACAGGGCCGCGGGCGTGGCCACCAGCCCGTTGAGCACGATGCAGAAGGCCAAGGCCCTGACCACGTCCGTTGCTGCCTCGTTTCCCATGGCCGCTGTGAAGAGGGGTGCAACCGCGTACGAGAGCCCGAACAACAGGACACTGCAGACTACGGAGATGGTGGTGACGGTGGCGGCTATTTCCTTGGGGTCCCCCGGCCAGCGTACGATCGCCAGGCTGACGCCCAATTCGTTGAAGCTCAGGACGGCGACGAGCGCAATGAACGCCACCGCGTAGGTCCCGAATTCCTCAGGCCCCAGCAGCCGCGCCATCGCTATACCGATTCCAATGGTCCCCAGCTTGGTGATGAAGGCGTTGACGACGCTGATTACGAACGCCCTTGTGGGGGTTGGTCCCTTCCGCTGGGTAACCGGGCTCTTGAGCGTCACTGGGCCCCCTCCAGCGCAGGCGTATTGCCGCGCCTGATCACCCGGGCCGGGACACCGGCCCAGGTCTCGTCGTCGGGAACATCGTTCAGGACGGCCGCTCCCATGCCAATGGTCGCTTTGGCCCCGATGGACCGGCCCTCCCGGACACTGGCGTTCATGCCGATGTAGGCCGCCCGGCCGACCCGAACGTTGCCGCCCAGGGAAACGCCTGATGCGAATGTGGCGAAGTCACTGATGACGTCGTCGTGGGTGAAGGTGACCCCGGGCATGGCGACAACGTGATTGCCGATGGTCACTGACGCCGTCATGCTGACGTGGGCCAGGATGATGCTCCCCCGGCCGATTACGCACCCCTCCGGAACGTTGACGGAGGGATCTATGGCTGTGGCGTAGCGTTCTTCGTCAAGCCCGAGGCTTCGTAGCCGCATCACCACACCCTCGCGGCCGCTTCCTGATCCGATGCAGACCAGCAGCAACGCGTGGGGGAACTTCAGGGCATCACGGATGGGCCCAAGGACGTGTGCACCGTCGACCACCCGGCCGGTCTTGTCCTCGTCGTCGTCGAGGATTCCGATGACGTCGAACGGGCCGCTGCTGCGGACCATGGCCAGTACCTCACGGGCAAGGCCGCTGGCAGCGATGAGGAGAAGTTCGCTCATTATGGGTGCCTCGATGCCCGCAGGACCGAGTCGATGACCCGGACCTGGTCGTGGAGGGCGAGCTGGTGGTACAGCGGCAGGATGAGCGTGTGGTCAGTCAGCCAGTTCGTGACCTCAAGGGACGCCCCGCCGGTGTCCTTGCCCGCGTAGGCGGGTTGGCGGTGGGCTGCCATGATGCCCCGCCGGGCTGAAATGCCGTCCTGTGCAAGGTGGCCCATCAGTCCGTCCCTCCCGAGGGGAAACGCCGGCCCGATTTCCAGCCAGCAGGATTGGAAGTTGCCGGTCCCGTAGTCCGGGTCGCCGACCAGGCGGAGGCCTGCGACGCCGGCAAACGCGTTCGCGTAGTTTGCGGCCAGTTCACGACGCCGTTGGACGGCTTCCCGGAGGCGGCCCAGTTGAACGAGTCCGACGGCGGCCTGAAGGTCGGTCATGCGGTAGTTGAACCCGACTTCGAGGTACTCTTCGGCCGGTGCGAGGATGCTGGCGTGCCGGTCCGAGGCCGAAACGCTCATGGCATGTTCCCGGAGGCGTCGTGCCCTGTCCGCGAAGTCCTGCCGTGGAGTTGAGAGCATGCCGCCCTCTCCCGTCGTGAGGATCTTGCGCGGGTGGAAGGACCAGGCTGCCACCTCCGCGCCGGCACCGACAGGGCGGCCGTGGTAGCGGGAGCCAATGGCGCAGGCTGCGTCTTCCACCACGATGATCCCGCGGGGCTCACACAGGGCCCTGATGGGATCCAGGTCAACGGGCACCCCGCCTTGGTCCACGGCGATGACTGCCTTGGTTTCCTGAGTCAGGGCTCTTTCCACGGTCTCGGCTGTCACGCACCCTGTCTGCAGGTCGACGTCGGCGAACACAGGGCGTGCTCCCATGTAAGTAGCCGCGTTCGCTGTGGCAATGAAGGAAAATGACGGGACAACGACGTCATCACCCGGTCCAACGCCGGCGACCGCGAGCGCCAGGTGCAGGGCTGAAGTGCAGCTGGAGGTAGCCACTGCGTGACCTGCCAATTGCTCCGCCGCGAAGGCTTCTTCGAACTGGCGGACCTTGGGTCCTTGGGCCACCCACCCGGAGGCGATCACTTCGGCCACTGCTTGGGCTTCCTCTTCGCCAAGCCAGGGTTTCATGACGTCGATACGGGCCAGGCGCGTCTCGGAGATGGTCATCGCGCACCTGCTGCGGGAACGGCGGGGTGGGCCACGAGGCGGGCGGCTGCTATTTCCGCACGGAGCGGCCGCCACCATGAGACCAAAGTACGCAGACCGTCCTCCAGTCCAATGGCTGCTTCGAAACCCAGGTCTTTGCGTGCTGCCGTGGTGTCCGCCAGGCGCCGGGCCACGCCGTTGACGGCACGCTCCGGACCGTGCTCGAGATGCAGGCTTGAACCCATGACATTCAGGAGGGTCTGCGCCAGCTCAGCCAGGCTGGTTTCGGTTCCGCTGGCGACGTTGTAGACGCCTTCACGCACATCGCTGACAGCTGCCAGGATGTTGGCCCGGGCGACGTCGTGGGTGTGGACGAAGTCCATGGTTTGGTCACCGCTGCCGAAGATCATGGGTGGCTGGCCGTCGTCGATCCGTTCCATCCAGCGCACGAGGACTTCGGTGTAGAGCCCATGGACGTCCATGCGGGGTCCGTAGACGTTGAAGTAGCGCAGCAGGACGTAGTCCAGGCCGGACATGGCCCGGAAGCTCCTGGCCATCCCTTCGTTGAAGGACTTTGCCGCGCCGTAGAAGGTGTCGTTGTTGTGGTGGTGATGGTTTTCCCTGGTGGGAAACTGTTCGGCCATCCCGTACACGGACGCGCTTGACGCGGAGACGAGTTTGCCCACTTTGTGGTCCACGGCTGCTTCGTAGACGTTGAAAGTGCCGTCCACCAGAACTTCGAGTGCCAGGCGTGGTTCTTCTGCGCACTGGGTGATGCGGATGGCGGCCTGGTGGAACACGAGGTCTTTGCCGCGGGTGAGGTCGTTGACGAGGTCACGGTCCCGCAGGTCGCCTTCGACCAGGGAGACGCGCTCGCTGCCCAAGGCCTGGTCCAGGTTCGCGCGTCTGCCGCGCACCAGGTTGTCCAAAACGTCGACGTGGGCCACGCCGGCGTCGAGCAGTTGGTCCACCACGGTGGAGCCGATGGTTCCGGCGCCTCCGGTGACCAGCACGTTGGCGCCCAAGAGCTCTTTCATCGCACAACCTGGAGATTCGTCTCATTGCCGGCCACGATGGTGGACCGTCCATCCGTGCCGAGGCTTTGCGTCACGGCCTCCAGGACGGACAAGACCCTGAGCCCGGATTCGCCGCTGGTGCGGGGCATCGTGTGGTTCCGGATGGAGGTAGCGAGTTCAGCCACCACTTGTCCCAGCGGTTCGCGCTCCTGGAGGGCCGGTGACCACGTGTCGCCAAGACGGTACGAGATGGCCGAAGCTTTCTTGTCTGCAGCCGATCGGGGTTGTTGCTCCAGGCTGACGCCGCGGTCGTAAACGCTGAGCCGTTGCTGCGGATTCAAGTCATCCCAGACGAGGGTCCTCTTTGACCCTCCGATGATCATCTGCCGGATTTTGGTGGGGCTGAGCCAGTTGACGTGGATGTGGACCATGGCGTCATTGGGCAGTCCGAAGGTCAAGTGCCCGACGCAGTCGCGGCCGGTACCGAGGGGATCCGCGCCGTGGGCCGAAATTTCGGTGGGGTGCAGGCCGCCCGGCAGGACAAAGTCGAGGATGGAGAGGTCGTGGGGCGCCAAGTCCCAGAACACGTTGACATCGGGTTGGACGAGCCCGAGGTTGATCCGGACCGAGTCAACATAGAGGATGTCGCCCAAGGCGCCGCTGGCCACCAGTTCCTGGATTTTGAGGACCGCCGGGGTAAAGCAGTAAGTGTGGTCGGCCATCAGCACCAGTCCCCTGGCTTTGGCTTCGTCCACCATTTCCAGTCCCTTGGCGCGGCTGTCAGCCAGCGGTTTCTCCACCAGGACGTGCTTGCCCGCACGCAGGGCCGTCATCACTACGCCGTGG
Organism: Paenarthrobacter sp. TAF1; assembly: GCF_052113825.1. Classification (NCBI taxonomy): domain Bacteria; kingdom Bacillati; phylum Actinomycetota; class Actinomycetes; order Micrococcales; family Micrococcaceae; genus Paenarthrobacter; species Paenarthrobacter sp. TAF1. Next base: position 134,988 of record NZ_JBFRDO010000001.1, on the reverse strand, counting down.
TGCGTGTGCGCCGGGGTTGCGACGGCCACGGCGTCCAGGTTGTAGTCGTCCAGCAGTTCGTCCAAAGACTCGACGACGGCCACCCCACCCACCGATTCGGCGAGCTTCATGCCGCGCTCAACGTCCAGGTCGCAGATCGCTACGAGATCCCAGTCCGGGCTGGCTTTGAGGTTCCGTGCGAGGTTGGGACCCCAATAACCGGCGCCGACCACCGCAATGCGCAGCTTGGGCCGGTGACCGTTGCCGTTGAGTTGTCCAGATGGAATAGTTCGTATGCTCATTTCCCACTCGGATTCTGTATAGGTAGCAGGTTTCTTGTTGCCTTGCCTTGCGGGCGGTGGCTAATAGGCACCCGATGGCCGGATCATGGCCCGGAAAGTGCGCCACATGATCATCAAGTCCCCGGCGATGGACCAGTTCTCCACGTAGTAGAGATCGAGCCGGACAGCCTCATCCCAGGGGAGGTCGGACCGTCCGTTGATTTGCCAGAGCCCGGTGATGCCGGGCTTGATCAGGAGCCGGCGATGGGTGTGTCGTTCATACCCATTCACTTCCCGCGCCAGCGGTGGCCGTGGGCCGACCAGGCTCATGTCGCCTGCAAGGACGTTCCAGAACTGCGGCAGTTCGTCCAAGGAGTACTTGCGCATCCACCGGCCACATGTCGTGACGCGTGGGTCACCGCGGATTTTGAAAAGTACGCCCGCTCCTTCGTCCTGGTTGTCCAGTTCCTCCAGGCGCGCTTCGGCGTCAACCACCATGGAACGGAATTTGAGCATCTGGAACGTGGTGCCTTGCTTTCCTACGCGTTGCTGGCGGAAGAGCACAGGACCGGGACTGTCTGCTTTGACGATCATGGCAAGGGCCAACAGGACCGGCGAGAGGACAACCAGTGCCAGGGAAGAAACGGCGATATCCATCAATCGCTTGAGGGTGTGCTTGCCTCCGGAGTAGTGCGGAATGTCCACGTGCATGAGTGGCAGGCCTTCCACTGGCCGCCAGTGGATCCGGGGGCCGGCCACATTGGTCAGCGTTGCGGCCAGGACGAGTTCGGCGGCGTCTTCTTCCAAGCGCCAGCCGAGTTCCTGGATGAATTGGTTTCCGCCGGGCAAAGGTCCGGCGACGATGACGGCATTCGCTCCGGTTTGGCGGACCGTGTGCGCTATCCCGTAGATGGATGACAGAACGGGGACACGGACCTGGTCTACGACCAGCACCGCCCCACGCCTGGCCCCCGGGAGGCATGCGCCGAGGATGTCGTAGGGGGCACCTGACTTCCGGTTGATCTGCTTGATCACGTACCGGACGTCCTGTGGTTCTCCCACCACGATGGCGCGGGTCAGGCAGCGCCCCCGTGATTTTTCGCGGGTCAGCCACCTACGGAAGCCCCATCTGCTGCCTGTCAGCGCCACGATGCCCAGTGGCAGGGAGACAAGAACGTAGGAGCTTACCGATTCAACACGGAAAACCACTGCGACGATTGCCAGGAAGCCGAACACCCTGAAGCTCGCTGAGAGCACCCGTTTGTATTCTTCCGGTCCAACTCCCAGTACTTTCGGATCCCTGGTCCGGTAGACCTCTAGGGCGGCGAGCCAGATGATGCCCAGGATCACCACCAGGGTCAGTTGGCGCGGGAACCCGGAAGTTCCGTCTGTGAAGGGCAGTCCCCCGGTATTGAGTGCATAGCCGGCTGAGACGGCGGCTGAGACCAGTATGGTGTCGGAGACTGTCAGGGAGGTGGTCAGGAAGCGCGTCCAGCCCAGCCGGTTCCGGTGCGGGGGCTTGACGCGTGAGTGGCGGTGGGTGACTGGCGGCACGAGGTCCAGGGTGACATCCGGCCTGGGCGCCGCCAGTCCCGCCTTTTCAGTCCGTTGTGCAGCAACGGACTTGTCAATCCAGGGAGACACCGGCGGATTGACGTGGGCAGTGACCGGGTCCACTGGGAAGGCTGGTCCCACGGCAGCATGGCCCGCACCCTTGGGTGCTGCCGCCTTGCCTAAACGTACGACTGGAACTTTCACCTTGTCAGCCTTCTTTGCAGACCGTCCATTGCCTACATATCAGTGAAGCTTTGGCCGCAAGGGGGCGCACCAGTAGTCGGTACTCAAGTTTGCGCAGTATTGCCCAAGGGTCCTACGTGCGAGTACCTAGCTGGCCGTCGGGGCACTACGTGTTTTGCTTGACCGCGAGGACAGGGAAAAGCCCGGAAATCCGCACCGTTTCACCAAGGCCGAACCCGCGAAAAGGGCACAAAAAACCGGCCGCCGTGTGGCGGCCGGTACAACGGAAAATCAGTCGTCTACGCTCTCGAGCGCCTCGTCTTCGTCGTCCTCTTCCTCATCTTCATCCTCATCCTCGAAAACCTGGAGAGGCGTGACCTCTGAAAATGACTCGTAGAGGGCGTCTTCGTAGACTTCGAAGGCGTCAGCAACGGCGAAGAAGGCGGCTTCGACGGTGGGGTCGCCCTCACCGCGTCGTGCCGATGCAGCGGCGAGATGTTCTTCCAGGGCGGCGGTAAATGATTGAAGCGCGACACGCGGATCGATGCTCATGACTTCACGTTAGCCGGAAAAAGACGAAAATGGAGAGGGATGAGAGAACAATTTCCAGGCAGCTCCGTGGAGCGCCAACGAGACTACGCACGTCAGTACGAATACCTCGTACTGACGGTGGGGCCTGATGATTCACTGCCCGACGCCCGGCGCCGGCTGGCCGAGCACTCAGAGTACGGCAAGTGGGAACTGGAGCGCAGCGTCCTCTATCTCGGTGGCGGACGACGATTCTGGCTGCGCCGCAAGGTCTACTCCGTGCAGCGCACCGTCTAGGTGCCCAAGCTCCTTCGACGCACGCAGTTCGTTCGACTAGCCCTCGAGTGGTCCCAGCCAGGCGCTGGCAACTGTGTTGTGGGCTGATTCGTCGTTGGATGGATGGAAGATTCCCGCCAGTACGTCCCTGTACAGCCGCTCCATCTCCGAGCCACGGAAGTAGCTTGATCCTCCGGTGACCCGGATGGCCAGGTCCACCACATGCCGGGCGTTTTCGGTGGCGCGGGACTTGATCCCCACAAGCTTGGGGAACCATTGGGCCCCGTGGTCCACCATGGTGTCGACGTCGCGGGCCACCGCGGAGATCTGAGGGTAGATCCCGTCCATCGCCAGAGCAGCGTCGGCCACTTTCCACCGGATGTCCGGGTCCTGCGCGTAACTGCGGCCACCGTATTTCGCCGACACGCGACGCTTCACATTCTCCACCGCAAGCGTGAACGCCCTCTCGGCAACGCCTGTATAGACGGCGGCAAGCAACGTCTCAAAGCACGCGAAGATGGCGAAGATCAGCAAGTCCTTGTTGGGACCCACAGGCAGTTTCCGGAAGATGCGTTCGGCCGGGATGACCGCTCCATGCAGCAGCGTCGTGTTCGAAGCACTGGCCCGCATGCCCAGGGTGTCCCAGTCGCTGAGGGTCTCATGCCCGGGTTCGTCACGGCGGAGGAAGCCGAACACCAATTCGCCCTCACCCTCCCTGGCTTCCGGGTCCTTGCCGAACGTCCCCAGCCGCGTCCAGCCACGCGAGAGGCTGGTGAAGATCTTCCGGCCGGTGAAGCGGTAACTGCCGTCAGCCAAAGGTTCGGCAACGGTGCCCGAATCAAACAGCATGGAATCATTGCCGGCCTCCGAAATACCGAAGGCGAAGATTTCGCCCTTCCCGGCTTCCTTGAGGACGAAGTCCAGGGAATCGTCACCCCTGGCCGCCATGACGCGCGCGACGCCGGTCCACACCAAGTGCATGTTCACCGCCAGGGCGGTGGCCGGGGCAGCCGTTGCGAGCCGCTGCTGCAGCGCAGCTACCGCTTCGAGACCAAGCCCCAAGCCGCCGTCGTGCTCCGGCACGAACAGCTTGAGGTAACCGGCGGCTGCCAGTTCTTCCAGGTCCTCATGGAAGAACTGGTTGTTGTGGTCGTACCCGGCAGCACGGCCCCGCAGTCTTTCCAGCAGGGCGTCGGGAAGGATTTCTTCGGGAGTCAAAGCAGGGCCTCCTTGTGGTGGGTGCCGTTTAGTAGTTGCTCAGCAGCGTATTCAGGACGCGGGCGCCGAACTGGAGTGACTCTGCGGGCACCCGCTCGTCAACACCATGGAACATTCCGGTGAAATCGAGCTCGTCCGGCAGCATCAGGGGCGCAAAGCCGTACCCGGTGATGCCGATCTTGCTCAGTGACTTGTTGTCCGTGCCGCCGGAGAGGGTGTAGGGCAGGACCTTGGCCCCAGGGTCCTCGGAGTGGAGGGCATCGATCATGGAATCGACAAGGTTGCCGGCAAAAGGCACTTCCAAGGAAACGTCCTTGTTGACGTAGCTGATGTCGATTCCGTCGCCGGCAAGCTGCTTGATGGTCTCGAACACCAGCTCCTGCTGCCCAGGCAGGGTACGGCAGTCGACGAAGGCCTCGGCGGACTCGGGAATGACGTTGTGCTTGTAGCCCGAACGCAGGAAGGTGGGGTTGGACGTATTCTGCAAGGTGGCACCCACGAAGCGTGAGACCGTGCCGAGCTCCTTGAGGAGGATGTCAGGGTTGTCAGCGTCGAACTCGACGCCGGTCAGTTCAGTCACGCCGTCCAGGAATTGCCGGGTGGTAGGGGTCAGCTCAACAGGCCATTTGTATTCGCCAATACGGGTAACCGCGGCTGCCAGCCTGGTCACAGCGTTGTCAGTGTTGATCTGGGAACCGTGTCCCGCCCTTCCGTGGGCCACCAGCCGCAACCAGGACAGGCCCTTCTCGGCAGTTTGGAGCAGGTAGGTCCGCTGCCCGCCGATGGTCGCGGAGAAACCACCCACTTCGGAGATGGCTTCCGTGGCCCCGTCGAACAGCTCACGGCGGTGCTCCACCGCGTACCTGGCACCGTAGGTGCCGCCGGCCTCTTCATCGGCGAAGAAAGCGAAAATGATATCCCGCTTTGGCTTGCGGCCGGTCCGGGCGAAGTCACGCATGACGGACAGGATCATCGCGTCCATGTCCTTCATGTCCACGGCTCCGCGGCCCCACACCAGCCCGTCCTTCAATTCGCCGCTGAAGGGATCCACGCTCCATTGGTCCTTTAGCGCGGGCACGACGTCCAGGTGTCCGTGCACAACCAACGCATCCGCACCGGGATCTTCGCCTGCCATGCGGGTTACGACGTTGGCGCGGCCAGGGGCCGATTCGAAAATTTCCGCTTCCAGGCCTACTTCAGTGATGAGTCCGGCCGTGTATTCGGCTGCTGCCCGCTCCCCGGGACCGGTGTCGTCGCCGTAGTTCGAGGAATCGATGCGGATGAGCTCCTGGCAGATCCTGACAACTTCGTCTTCAGGGCGGATGGCAGACATGGAAACTCTCCTTGCGTGGCTGGGCTGCAGGTTCCGGCGACGCGGACTGCTTCATCCGCAGCCCGTCCCGTGTACCTTTAGCCTACTCACCAGTTGCGCCCCGAGTCAGGAACTCCACGGCCCCAAGGGTCCCCGGGGCCTCACCCGTGCCTGGCGGCTCCTGCCGATTTTTCAGGCACCTGAAACCGTGTTAGAGTTTTTCTCGCTGCTTCGGAGGAATATGAAGCGCCGCAAGGTGCTTACTGCTCCTGCTGAACACCACCTGCGCGGGTGGCGGAATGGCAGACGCGCTAGCTTGAGGTGCTAGTCCTCGAAAGGGGGTGGGGGTTCAAGTCCCCCTCCGCGCACAATACCAAGGCCTGGAATCCACGGATTCCAGGCCTTGTTTGTTTCCATCACGAACTGCTGCGAGCCGTAGTCGAGGCCGCCTCTGCGACGTTGGTCACTATTGTTTCTTCATTTGTCGATCCGGTAAGCGGCGCCCACCGAAGGGGCCGCCGCTTACCGGACATGGTTCACGACAATGCTGAAACGGAGCCCAGGAAATGGCGCCTACCGCTGCGCGGATTCCAAGCGATGTACTCCGAGCGCTCCCACGCCCCCGACGCGGACTGGACTGTCGCAATATCCAAGGCCACCCGTGCAGGAAGGAAAACAGGAGCTTCGAACGTGACCTTCCAGGTAAAAGCCTCCGACTTGGCAGCTCCAACGTCTGCCAACGCCCGGGAGGCCAGATACATCCCATGGGCAATCGAGCCCCTCATGCCCAGTGCTTTCGCTGACAGGACGCTCAGGTGGATTGGATTGAAGTCACCCGACACCGCGGCATAGCTCCGCCCGATGTCCAGGCCAAGCTGCCAGAGGGCTGTGGGATCCGGAGGTGAAAAATCGGCTGGGGCGGAAGATCCATGTGCGGTTCCCGCCTTATCGATGCCCGGCAGGAAAACGCCTTTGGCGAGGTAGGTGGACACCCCGCGCCACAGCAGCGTCCCATTGGAATTGGAACGGACTTCAGCAACAACGTCCAGCTGGGTCCCTGCGCGATGCCCTGTCATGTTCTCCGCCCAGGACTTGATGTCCAGGGTTTCGGTGAAGTGGATGGGCATGTGCTGCTCCACATGGTTCCTGAGGTGGATCATGCCAAGGAGCGGTAAAGGGAAATCATCCCGGTTCATCACACTCATGGACACCGGGAACGCCAGTGCATGGACATAGCCGGCCGGGAGGGTGTCGCTGGCCGTCTCCCCCACCAAGTGCTGGTAGGCGGTCAGGTTTTCGACGTCGGCCCTGACGTCCCGGACCTCGTGGCTGACCGCCGGCAACCTGGTTCCGCCTGAATTTGCGCCCAGTACGCGCCGGCGGGCCGCCGTCGTCGCTGCGTTGACGTAAAGCCGGGACAGCGACGGAAGCTCCTCAAGAACCACCGCTTGCGGCGTGTTCATGCTCCCACCAACTGTTGCCCGCAGACCCGCAGCACTCCTCCGGAGATCCCGCCGGCGGCGTCGCTGGCGAGGAAGGCAATTGCTTCGGCTACGTCCTGTGGTTGGCCGCCTTGTTTAAGGGAGTTCAGCCGCCTTGCCGCTTCGCGGATGGCCAAAGGCATCTTCGCCGTCATCTCGGTTTCAATGAATCCAGGTGCGACGGCATTGATGGTGCCGCCGTATGGCTCCAGCAGGGCCGCCGTCGACCTGACCATGCCGATCACGCCACCTTTGGACGCCCCGTAGTTGGTCTGGCCCCTGTTGCCGGCGATTCCGCTGGTGGAGGCCACTGAAACGATGCGCGGAGAGGTCCTGAAGTGCTCCGATGCCAGAAGGGCCTCATTGATCCTCAGTTGCGCCGCGATGTTGACCGCCATCACGGACTGCCACCGGCCCTCGTCCATGTTGGCCAGGAGCCTGTCGCGGGTGATTCCGGCGTTGTGCACCACGATGTCCAGCCGGCCGTAGCGTTCCACGGCGTGTTCTATGATCCGATGCCCTGCGTCGTCACGGCTGATGTCGAGCTGGAGCGCGGTGCCCATGACGTCATTGGCGACAGCGGCCAGATGGTCGCCGGCCGCCGGAATGTCCACCAGGACCACTTTCGCCCCATCGCGGTGCAGGGTGCGGGCAATGGCAGCACCGATGCCCCTGGCAGCTCCGGTAACAACTGCGACCTTGCCGGCCAACGGCTTGTCGGAGTCCGTAGGCAGCGCCCCCGACGTCGAGGAGACCGTCAGGAACTGTCCGTCAACGTACGCCGAGCGGCCCGACAGGAAGAAGCGCAGGGCACCGAGCGCAGACGGACTGGTTGTTGCCAGCTCGTCGTCGAGGAGTATTCCGTTGGCTGTCGCCCCGGCCCGCAGCTCCTTGGCCAGGGAGCGCAGGAGTCCGTCAATGCCTTGGCGGGCGGCCGCCGACGCCGGTGACGGTGCGGACTGGGGGCTCCGCGAAATCGTCACCACCCGGGCGTTGGGAGCGAGGTCCCGCAGGGAGGCGGCCGCCTTGAGGACAGGCTTGCCAAGGTCCTCCGGGTGCTGCACAGCATCCAGCACAAGGATGATGGCGCCCAGTTTTTCCTTGGGGAGCGCATTCCGGCGGACGTCCAGGCCCCAGCCGAGAAGGGTGGTGGCGATGTCGTCGCTTCCGGCGCTGTCACCGCTGACCAGTACGGGGCCGGTTATCAGCGGTGCTCCGGGTTGGTAGCGTCGAAGCTCCACCGGCTGTGGCAGTCCCAGTTTCCGGGCGACGTTCCTGCCCAGTCCGTGGCTGACGATCTGTGTGTACTTGTCTGTCATGGAGTTCCCCCTAGGCTGCTTCCAGAATCGCGACGACGCCCTGGCCGCCTGCGGCGCATACGGAGATCAGGCCGCGCGCAGGGCGCCCGTCCACGGATCCCTTTTCGTGCAGCATCTTTGCGAGGGAGGCGACGATCCGTCCGCCGGTAGCGGCAAAGGGATGCCCTGCGGCCAGGGATGAACCGTTGACGTTGAGCTTGGCCCGGTCGACCTTGCCGAGGGCGCCGTCAAGCCCAAGGCGCGTGCGGCCGAATTCCTCATCCTCCCAGGCAGCCAGGGTACTCAGGACGGTTCCGGCGAAGGCCTCATGGATTTCGAAGAAGTCAATGTCCTCGAACGTCAGGCCGTGGCGGGCCAGCAGGCGCGGGACGGCGAAGACCGGAGCCATCAGGAGCCCGTCCTTGCCATGGACGAAATCGACGGCGGCCGCCTCGCCGTCCAACACGGTGGCCAGCTTGGGCAGGCTGTGCTCATCGGCCCATTCTTCGGTGGCGAGCAGTACTGTTGACGCGCCATCAGTCAGCGGCGTGGAGTTGCCGGCGGTCATTGTTGCCTCGGACCCAAGGTTCTTGCCAAACACGGGTTTCAGCGTTGAGAGCTTCTCGAGCGTGGTGTCCGGGCGGAGGTTGGAGTCACGGCTGAGGCCCCGGTACGGGGTCAGGAGGTCATCGAAGAAGCCCCGTTCGTAGGCGGCTGCGAGGTTGCGGTGGCTGTTGAAGGCCAGCTCATCCTGTGCCTCGCGGCTGATGTTCCACTGGGCTGTGGTGAGGGCCTGGTGTTCTCCCATGGACAGGCCCGTGCGGGGCTCTCCGGTGTTGGGGGCATCGGGAGCCAGATCCTTGGGGCGGATGCGGCCGATGATCTTCAGCTTCTGAACCGGAGTCTTGGCGCGGTTAAGGTCCAGCAGGATCTCCCTGAGGCCTTCACTGACCGCGATGGGCGCATCGGACGCCGAGTCGACGCCACCGGCAATGCCGGACTCTATCTGGCCCAGCTTGATCTTGTTCGACAAACCCAGCACGGTCTCCAGGCCTGTTGCGCAGGCCTGCTGGAGGTCGTAGGCAGGGGTTTCCGGTGACAGGGCCGAGCCCAGCACGGCTTCGCGGGTGAGGTTGAAGTCCCGTGAATGCTTCAGCACCGCCCCGGCCGCTACCTCGCCGATGCGTTCGTCCTGCAGCCCGAACCGTGCGATCAGCCCCTCAAGTGCTGCTGTGAGCATGTCCTGGTTGGAGGACTTCACGTAGGCTCCGCCGGTGCGGGCGAACGGGATGCGGTTGCCGCCCACAATGAAGGCGCGGCGCGTTGCCGCGGGTGTCGTAGTGCGCTCGGGGTTCTCGCCCGGGGTCACGTCTGCTGCAGCCATGCTTGTCTCCTTCGATCAATGCCAGTTACTGATACCCAGCGTACCTGATACGCTGGGTATCGTGAACAGCCACCGTCAGGAAATCCCCACCGCCCCCGAGGTTCTCCCGGGAGAGGCTCCCTCCGCCGTAGACGGCAGGGCCGCGCGATGGCAATCCCACCGCGAGGAGCGTCGTCGCGAACTCATCAAGGCAGCCCGCAGGGCCGTCCACCGGCTGGGAAGCGATGCGTCGATGGAGGACATTGCCGGCGCGGCGGGCACTTCCAAATCCGTGTTCTACCGCTATTTCGGTGACAAGGCCGGGCTGCAACAGGCCATGGGAGAAGTAGTCCTGGGCCAGATGCAGCGCCGGATGAAGGAAGCTGCGCAACTGGCCCAAACCCCCCGCGAGGGACTGTATGCGATGGTTTCGGCCTATTTGCAGATGGCTGAGTCCAGTCCCAACGTTTATGCCTTCATCACGCGCCTGTCTCCTGGCGAAGCGTCCGCGCAGGACGCAATTGCGGCTTCGGGGGCCCTGGGCAACTTCTTTGAGCAGATCACGGAGATGATCGCCACCCCCATGCGTGAGCACTTGGGTGAAGAAAAGGAATCGGTGATCGTCTACTGGCCCACTGCTGCCATCGGGCTGGTGCGAAACGCCGGAGAGATGTGGCTGGGGAGCCCCGCAGGCGCCGACAAGCCCGACCAGGCGGCCATGGCCGGGCAGATTACCGACTGGCTTTGCCTCGGCATCGCACCGCAACTCAAGACCACCACCTGACACCAGCAAATGACTCATCAGTTATCGGAACCAAAGAAGGAAACAACATGACTGAAGTAGTGGACCGGGCCTCATCGGCCAACAAGCCGGCAAGCCGCGACGTTGCTGCCGCCGAACCCGTGGTCGATGTCGCGGCGCTCGGCGAGCAACTCCTGGGTAAATGGGCTCATATACGGCATCAGGCCCGTGAGGTGGCGGGCAACCCCGCTGTGCAAAAAATCGAGGGGCTGCACCACACGGAGCACCGCGCCCGCGTTTTCGAGCAATTGAAGTTCCTGGTGGACAACAATGCTGTCCACCGTGCCTTCCCCACGCGTTTGGGTGGCTCGGACGACCACGGCGGCAACATCGCCGGCTTCGAGGAACTGGTCACCGCCGACCCCTCGCTGCAGATCAAGGCCGGTGTGCAGTGGGGCCTCTTCGGTTCTGCCGTCATGCACCTGGGCACGTCCGAGCACCACGACAAATGGCTTCCTGGCATCATGAGCCTGGACATTCCCGGCTGCTTTGCGATGACGGAGACCGGCCACGGCTCTGATGTTGCAAGCATCGCCACTACGGCCACCTACGACGACAGCACCCAGGAGTTCGTCATCAACACCCCCTTCCGTGCAGCATGGAAGGACTACATCGGCAACGCGGCCAATGACGGCCTGGCAGCCGTGGTGTTCGCCCAGCTGATCACCCGGAACGTCAACCACGGCGTCCACGCTTTCTATGTGGAACTCCGGGATCCCGCCACCAAGGAGTTCCTGCCGGGCATCGGCGGTGAGGATGACGGCATCAAGGGTGGACTGAACGGCATCGACAACGGACGCCTCCATTTCACCAACGTCCGGATCCCGCGCACCAACCTTCTAAACCGCTACGGCGATGTCGCAGTGGACGGCACGTACACCTCCACTATCGCCAGCCCCGGCCGTCGTTTCTTCACGATGCTGGGAACCCTGGTCCAGGGGCGTGTCTCCCTCGATGGTGCAGCCGTTGCCGCCAGCAAGGTAGCCCTCAAGACGGCCATCCAATACGCCACTGAGCGCCGGCAGTTCAATGCCTCCTCCCCCACGGATGAAGAAGTGCTGCTGGACTACCAGCGGCACCAGCGCCGGCTCTTCACGCGATTGGCCACCACCTACGCGGCCAGCTTTGCGCACGAGCAGTTGCTCCAGAAGTTCGACGACGTGTTCTCCGGCGCCCATGACACCGACGCCGACCGGCAGGACCTCGAGACGCTGGCAGCTGCACTCAAGCCGCTGAGCACCTGGCACGCACTGGACACACTGCAGGAATGCCGTGAAGCATGCGGCGGCGCGGGCTTCCTGATCGAGAACCGCTTTGCCTCCCTGCGTGCGGACCTCGACGTCTACGTAACCTTCGAAGGTGACAACACCGTCCTGCTCCAACTGGTCGCCAAGCGCCTCCTGGCCGATTACGCCAAGGAATTCCGCAGTGCCGACTTTGGCGTGCTGGCCCGCTACGTCGTGGACCAGGCCGCGGGTGTCGCCCTGCACCGGACAGGCCTGAGGCAGGTTGCCCAGTTCGTGGCCGACACCGGCTCGGTGCAAAAAGCCGCCCTGGCCTTGCGCGACGAAGAAGGCCAGCGCACACTGCTCGCGGACCGTGTCCAGTCCATGGTTGCCGAGGTCGGCGCGGCGTTGAAGGGAGCCAATAAGCTCCCCCAGCACCAGGCGGCGGCCCTCTTCAACCAGCACCAGGACGAACTGATCGAAGCAGCCCAGGCCCATGCCGAACTGCTCCAGTGGGAGGCCTTCACCGAGGCCCTGGCCCGGACGCCTGACGAGGGAACCAAGCGGGTGCTCACCTGGTTGCGCGATCTTTTCGGCCTGTCCCTCATTGAGAAGCACCTCTCCTGGTACCTCATGAACGGCCGGCTTTCCATGCAGCGCGGCAGGACCGTGGGTACCTACATCAACCGCCTCCTGGTGAAGATCCGTCCGCACGCGGTCGACCTCGTTGATGCGTTCGGCTACGGCCCCGAGCACCTCCGGGCCAGGATCGCCAGCGGCGCAGAAGCGGAACGCCAGGATGAGGCGCGCCGGCATTTCCGCGAAATGCGTGCCAGCGGCAGCGCTCCCTCGGACGAGAAGGCGCTGCTGGCATTGAAAGCGGCAAAATCCCGCCCGTCGAAGTGACGCACCTTCCGGCAAACAGCCTGGGAAGTTAACCGCGACGGCGCCGTCCCCACCAAGGGGGGCGGCGCCGTCGCGGCTTGGCGTGCTTTCGGGACGGACCCGGGAAGCCGGGCGTCAGCGCAGCACTGAGCGGTACACCTCGAGGGTTGTCTCCGTAATGGACTCCCAGGAGAAGTGGTCCTCGGCCCGCCGCCGTCCAGCGATACCCATCTCCCGGGCGCGCGCGGGATCCGACACCACCTGGTTGAGGGCGGCGGCGAAATCACTGACGAACTTCTCAGGGTCCAGCGGAGTGCCGGTGCCGTCGGTGACCTGCTCCAAGGGAACCAGCAGGCCGGTTTCACCGTGCTGGACCACTTCCGGAATGCCGCCGGTGGCACTGGCCACGACGGCTGCGCCGCAAGCCATCGCTTCCAGGTTCACGATGCCCAGGGGTTCGTAGATGGAAGGGCAGGCAAAAGCCGTGGCATGGCTCAGGACCTGGATCAGCTCCCGGCGCGGGAGCATCCTTTCGATGAGAACCACACCCTGCCGCTTGGTCTGCAGCTCCTCGATGAGCCGTGCCGTTTCAGCGGCAAGCTCGGGAGTGTCCGCCGCGCCGAGGCACAGCACCAACTGGACATCGTCGGGGAGGCTCGACGCCGCGCGAAGCAGGTACGGAACGCCCTTTTGGCGGGTGTTGCGGCCGACAAACACCACGCTGGGCTTGGCGGGATCAATGCCCAACGCCCGAATGGCATCATCTTCCTCGTCGCGCTCCCACAGGGAGACGTCAATGCCGTTGTGGACCACGCGCACCTTGTCGGGATCGACGTCGGGATAGCTGCGGAGGATGTCCTGGCGCATGCCATCGGAGACGGCAATGATGGCGGCGGCAGCTTCGTAGGCTGTCTTTTCGACCCATGATGACAAGGCATACCCGCCGCCGAGCTGCTCGGCTTTCCACGGGCGCAGCGGTTCCAGGCTATGGGCGCTGAGTACATGGGGTATGCCATGCAGCAGCGATGCCAGGTGACCGGCCATGTTGGCGTACCAGGTGTGCGAGTGGACAAGGTCCGCTCCCGCAATGTCCGGAACGATCCTGAGATCAACGCCCAAGGTCTGGAGTGCAGCGTTGGCACCGCCGAGGTCTTCGGGAGTGGCGTAGGAGGCCACGGTTGCCCCGTGGTAGTCGGCATCACGGGGCGCGCCGAACGCCCTGACATGAAGGTCGACGTGCTTCGCCAGCACCCGGCTGAGCTCGGCAACGTGGACACCGGCACCGCCATAAATTTCCGGAGGGAATTCTTTAGTCACAATGTCTATTCGCACGCTAACCAACGTAGTCGTTCCGGCGTATGTGTTCTAGTGTGAAAGGGTCCGGAAAATCGGACTTTTGGGGGATACGAAGACGTACGGGGAGCTGTGACCATGGCGTTGAAGAAAGTTTTGGCAATCGTATTGGCAGGCGGCGAAGGCAACCGACTCATGCCGCTGACGGCGGATCGGGCCAAGCCGGCCGTTCCGTTTGCTGGCGGCTACAGGTTAATTGACTTTGCGCTGTCGAATCTCGTTAATTCGGGATATTTGAAAATCGTGGTATTGACTCAGTACAAATCACACAGTCTTGACCGGCACATCTCGGAAACGTGGCGCATGTCCACGCAGCTGGGCCGTTACGTGGCTTCAGTTCCGGCGCAGCAGCGCGTGGGCAAGAGCTGGTTCCTTGGCAGTGCCAATGCCATCTACCAATCGCTGAACCTCATCCATGATGACGCCCCGGACATCGTGGTAGTGGTCGGCGCGGACCACGTTTACCGGATGGACTTCTCCCAGATGGTGGAGCAGCACATCGCAAGCGGCGCGAAGGCCACGGTTGCGGCGGTACGCCAACCGCTCAACATGGCCAATCAGTTCGGTGTCATCGAAGTGGACCAGAACGACCCGCAGAAGATCGCCGCCTTCGTGGAGAAACCTGCCAGCACCCCCGGACTGGCAGCCGATCCCTCGCAGTTCCTGGCGTCCATGGGCAACTACGTCTTCAATGCCGATGCCCTGGTTGAGGCGCTGCATGTCGACGCTGAGCGGCTCGATACCAAACATGACATGGGTGGCGACATCATCCCCTACTTCGTCGATCAAGGCGAAGCGGGAGTTTACGACTTCACGCTCAACGACATTCCCGGTGCCACCGACCGTGACCGTACCTACTGGCGTGATGTCGGTACCATCGACTCGTTCTATGACGCGCACATGGACCTGATCTCCCCTGTTCCGGTGTTCAACCTTTACAACTCCGAGTGGCCGATCTACACCCGTCAGAGCATCTCTCCGCCGGCCAAGTTTGTCCGCGGCGGGAACAACACGGTGGGAACGGCCCTGGACTCCATCGTGGCCAGCGGCGTCGTTATTTCCGGTGGCATCGTGGAAGGCTCCGTCCTGTCCAACGATGCCTACGTTGCGGCAGGCAGCCGTGTCCAGGACTCGGTGTTGATGGACAAGGTCTATGTCGGTGAAGGGGCTGTGATCAAGCGGGCCATCCTGGACAAGAACGTCAAGGTGCCCGCGGGTGCGGCAATCGGGCTTGACCCCGCCTTGGATAAAGCCCGCGGGTACAAGGTGACGGAGTCGGGCATCACCGTCCTCGCCAAGGGACAGCTGGTTCCGGAACCCGGTGAGGCGGAGCTCGCGTTGTCTGCCCAGTACCGCCGCGGGCTGCCTGAGGCCGTCAAGGCAGCCACTCACCACGACCCCGACATTCGCGACTCCGCAGAAAAGGTGGCCGCAGGGATCCAGTCCCGCGTGGCCGGGCCGGCATCGCAGGGTGCCGCGAACTAGGCTGCGCCCATCGCGTTGACCCGGACAGAACCCGAGGCAGGCCGGACACTCCCAAGGCTGTAAAATCAGGTCAATGAGCTCCACCGATCTGACGCCTGAAGAGATCCAGGCCTGCCTCAAGGTTCTGACCACGATCCACGTCTACGACGAGGAGCACCCGGACTACGTTGCTGTCCGGCGTGCCACCGGCAAGATGTTCAAAGCCGTCAAGCGCCATCGCCGCGTCACCAAACGCGATTCCATTGCCGAGGCCGACCGGGCAGTCATCGCTTTGACGGCAACAGCCGCCCCGGACCGGATCGACGACGAGACCCGGGGCAACAAGCTGGCCCCGTCCGCAACCGGTGAGATTGCCGGACACCTGATCCGCTCACGGCCCTGTTACATCTGCAAGAAGCACTACACCCAGGTGGATGCCTTCTACCACCAGCTGTGCCCTGAATGTGCAGCATTCAGCCACAGCAAGCGGGACGCCCGCACGGACCTCACGGGCCGCCGGGCCTTGCTAACAGGCGGCCGCGCGAAAATCGGCATGTACATTGCCCTGCGCCTTCTCCGGGATGGCGCCCACACCACCATCACCACCCGCTTCCCGAAGGACGCAGCGCGCCGGTTCGCAGCGATGGAGGATAGTGGCGAGTGGCTGCACCGTCTCAGGATTGTTGGCATCGACCTCCGCGATCCGGCACAGGTCATGGCGTTGACGGACTCCCTCAACGAAGCCGGTCCCCTGGACATCATCATCAATAACGCGGCCCAGACCGTGCGGCGGTCAGGAAATGCCTACAAGCCCCTGGTCGACGCCGAAGATGAGCCGCTGCCTGCCGAGCTTGACGCTGCCAATGGTGGCCCTGAGCTGGTGACGTTCGGACATGCCCACGACAAGCATCCATTGGCGCTGGCCAGCAGCGTCACCGAGCACCCGGTCCTGGCAGGCGACGCCATTACCTCGCTGGCGCTTTCCACTGGTTCGGCGTCGCTGGAACGGATTGAATCAGGGACGGCGATCGACGCCGGCGGCCTGGTCCCCGACCTCGCCTCCATCAACAGCTGGACCCAGGTTGTCGATGAAGTGGATCCCTTGGAGATGCTGGAAGTCCAGCTCTGCAATGTCACCGCGCCCTTCCTGCTGGTCAGCCGGTTGCGGGACGCGATGAAGCGTTCCACGGCCCACAGGAAATACATCGTGAACGTATCGGCCATGGAAGGCCAGTTCTCCCGGGCCTACAAGGGACCGGGGCACCCCCACACCAACATGGCCAAGGCTGCCCTGAACATGATGACCCGCACCAGTGCCCAGGAAATGCTGGACACTGACGGCATCCTGATGACGGCTGTGGACACCGGATGGATCACTGACGAGCGTCCCCACTACACCAAGGTCCGGCTCATGGAAGAGGGGTTCCACGCTCCCTTGGACCTGGTGGACGGTGCGGCCCGCGTGTATGACCCTATCGTCATGGGTGAAAAGGGCGAGGACCAGTACGGCGTCTTCCTCAAGGATTACAATCCATCTCCCTGGTAAAAATGTGTTTAAAGACAAGCAAGGCCCTTAAGAATGCTTCTTAAGGGCCTTGCTTGTCTTTGGATTCCTATGCGAGCCGGGTGATCTCCACGGACACGGAGAGCCCGGATCCGCCGCCGCCGGAGAGGATGCCCTTCAAGGGTGGCACATCCCTGTAGTCGCGTCCCCTGGCAACAGTGACGTGGTAGTCGCCCGCGGGCTTGTGGTTGGTGGGGTCCCAGCTGCGCCATTCCCCGTCCCACCATTCCAGCCAGGCGTGGGACTGGCCGGCCACCGTCTCCCCGATGTCTGCCGAGGACCGGGGATGGATGTAGCCGGAAACGTAACGCGCCGGGATGCCACTGCAACGCAAGGCTCCGATGGCAAGGTGGGCCAGGTCCTGGCATACCCCCTGCCGTTGAGACCACGCCTGTTCTGCGTTTGTCGTCACCCCGGTGGTGCCCTTCATATAGGTCATCTCGCCGGCCATCCATGCGAAAACCGCCAGTGCGGCTTCGTGGGGATTCTTGCCGTCAACAATCCCGGGAACGATGCCGAGGACTTCTTCCCCCGGCCCGCTGAGCCGTGACTGCGGAAGCCAATCGCTGAATTCGTCCTGGATTTTTTCGGAAGCCATGACGTCCCATCCCACGATGTCGTCCTCCACGGCGACCCGCTCTGTGCGGTGCACTTCCACGGTGGCCGTGGCAAGGACCTCCAGGCTCTCGTGGGGCATCTGCATGTCGAAAGCGGTGACGCGGGTTCCCCAGTAGTCGCGGTAGGTGCTGACCGAGGCCTGGTTGGGAGAGACCTTGAGTGAGGACTCCAGCACCACCTGCTGGCCGTCGGTCAGCGGTGTCATCCGGGCCTCGTTGTAGGACAACGTCACGCGGCGGTTGTATTTGTAAGCCGTCTTGTGGACGATGCTCAGCCGGGTCATGAAACTTCTCCCACCCAGGCGTGCTCATCAGCCTGATTGAAGTACTTACGGGAAATCGCGTCCGATGCCTGCGTCACGGCCTTCTGCACACGTTCCATGTGCTCAGGCAGTTCCGACATGAGGTCATCGGTGCGGTGGAACTCGAGGAAGGTACGTGCCTGTCCCACAATGCGGCGGGCATCGTTGATGAAGCCGACGCGCTGTGCCGAGGGGTCCAGTTTCGCGAGGCACTCATCGGCATCGCGCAATGCGTACACGATGGAGCGCGGGAACAGGCGGTCCAGGAGCAGGAATTCGGCCGCGTGCTGGTCGCCGAACGCCGCCCGCCTGGTGCGGATGAAGGATTCGTACGCGCCTGCGCAGCGCAGCATGTTCACCCAGGACATACCAGCGGACTGGACATCGCGGGTGGACAGCATCCGGGCAGTCATGTCCGCACGTTCCAGGGAACGGCCCAGCACCATGAACAGCCAGCTTTCGTCGTGGCTGACCGTGGTGTCGGCAAGTCCGCGCACCATGGCGGTCCGTTCCAGGACCCAGTTGCAGAAACGATACGTTCCCACCACGTCCTTGCGATGCTGGTTCAAGCCGTAATAAGTAGTGTTCAGGCTCTCCCAAAGGGATTGGGACACCGTTTCCCTGGCACGACGTGCGTTCTCACGGGCTGCCCCGAGGGACCCTGCAATGGACGAGGCACTCTGTTTGTCGTAGGCCAGGGCATGAAGCAGTTCCGGCAGGCCGAAATCGTCGCTCTGGGGCTTGGCACCCATGACAGCGAGGAGTTCCCTGGCTACGCTGCGCTGCTCCTCAAGGGGCAGGTGGTTCAGGCGCTCCAGGTGCACATCCAGGATCCGGGCAGTACCGTCGGCCCGCTCTACGTAGCGGCCGATCCAAAAGAGTGACTCAGCAATACGGCTCAGCATGCGGCTGTGCCTCCTTCGCGTGGTGCATGTCGAAGTTCAAGTGGTGGTTGGAACGGGTTCACTGCTGCTGCTCCGTTTGGCGGTCGCGCCAGTTGCTTTCGACCGGCCATACGGAAACCTGTTCCCGCAGGGTGACAGACTGCCGCGGGATCACCTCGGCCGGCATCTGGGGCGAGTTCGCCAGAACCCAGGTGTCTTTGGAACCACCGCCCTGGCTGGAATTGACGATCAGCGAGCCCTCCTTGAGGGCAACCCGGGTGAGGCCGCCGGGCAGAACCCAGACGTCGTCGCCGTCGTTCACTGCGAAAGGCCGCAAGTCGACGTGGCGGGGCCCGAACTTGTCTCCGGAGAGTGTCGGAACCGTGGAAAGCTGGAGCACTGGCTGGGCAATCCAGCCGCGGGGATCGGCGATGACGCGCTTGCGCAAGGCGTCCAGTTCTTCCTTGGAAGCGTCGGGACCGATGACCAGCCCCTTTCCACCCGAACCGTCGACGGGTTTGACCACCAGTTCCTCGAGGCGGTCCAGGACATGTTCCCTGGCTTCCTTTTCCTCAAGCCGGAAAGTGTCGACGTTGGCGATGATGGGTTCTTCGTGGAGGTAGTACCGGATCAGGTCAGGCACGTAGCTGTAGACGAGCTTGTCATCGGCCACCCCGTTGCCCACCGCGTTGGCGATGGTCACTCCCCCGGCACGGGCGGCGTTGACCAGGCCAGGGCAGCCGAGCATCGAATCCGAGCGGAACTGCAGGGGATCGAGGAAATCGTCATCGATGCGTTTGTAGATGACGTCCACACGCTGTTCGCCGGCCGTGGTCCGCATGTAGACGCGGTTGCCGCGGCAAATGAGGTCCCGGCCTTCCACCAGCTCCACGCCCATCAGCCCGGCCAGGAGTGTGTGTTCGAAATATGCGCTGTTGAAGACACCCGGGGTCAGGACAACCACTGTCGGATCATCGACGCCGGCGGGTGCGGTCTTGCGCAGCGCCGACAGTAGCCGCCGCGGATACTCTTCAACCGGCCTGATGTGCTGCTGCCCGAAGGCTTCGGGCAAGCCTTTCGCCATGGCCCTGCGGTTTTCCAGCACGTAGCTGACGCCGGACGGGACACGAACATTGTCCTCGAGTACCCGGAACGTGCCGGCAGCGTCACGGACGACGTCGATGCCCGAAACATGGACGCGGACGCCGCCGGAGGGTTCAAAACCGTGGACCGCCCGGTGGAAATGGGCGCTGGTGGTGACGAGCTGGCGTGGAATCACGCCATCGGCCACTACGGCCATCCGCCCGTAAACGTCGTTGAGGAATGCTTCAAGTGCTTTGACCCGCTGGGCAACTCCGCGTTCGAGCACATCCCACTCATCGGCCGGGATGACACGCGGGACGATGTCCAGGGGGAAGGGACGCTCCTCCCCCGCGTAGTCGAAAGTGACGCCACGGTCCAGGAAGGTCCGTGCCATGGAGTCGGCACGGGCGGTGACATCTGCGAGGGAAAGCTCGCGGAGCGCACCGGAGACCTGACCGTAGGATTTTCTGGCAACGTGGCCGGGGGCAAACATCTCGTCGTAGGCTCCACTGCGTGCAGCGGCCTCGGAGTAATCCTGGAATAGGTCAGACATGGGATTCAGACAATCACCTTTTTGAGTCGAGCGCATTACGCACTGATTGTGTCGCGGTTTCCGGGTGCTCCCGGTTTCGCCTTCCGTGCCCCCATCCGGCAGGGTTGAGGCATGCCCTTCAACAGACTCGCGTCCCAGCTGTCACGGCTGGGGCCAGGGTTGGTCCTGAGCGTTGCCGCGACCGGCCTTGCCTTCGCCATGCACGCACTGCTGCCTGCGGTTTCAGTCATACCGGTCATGACGCTTGCTGTTGCTTTGGGTTTGCTCTCAGCAAATATACCGGGCACGGCGGTGGTCGTTGCGGGGCGCGCCCGGCCCGGCCTGGACTTCGCCGGAAAGCACCTGATGCGTGCGGGCATTGTGTTGCTCGGCCTCAAAGTCAGTGTGGGTGACGTGTTGGGACTCGGCTGGTTGTCCCTGCTCCTGATAGCCGGGGTGGTCCTGGCCAGTTTCGCCGGAACCTACGGCCTGGCGAGATTGCTGCGCCTGCCCGGTGAGGCTTCCTTGCTGATTGCTACGGGCTTCTCCATTTGCGGGGCCTCCGCCATCGGCGCCATGGCCGCAGTGCGGCGCATCAAACACCAGGACACGGTGCTGCCCGTCGCACTGGTCACCCTTTGCGGGACCTTGGCCATTGGCGTCCTGCCCCTGCTGATGCATCCGTTGATGCTGAGTCCGGAGCAGTTCGGGGCATGGACGGGCGCTTCCGTGCACGATGTCGGCCAGGTGGTGGCCACAGCGCAAACGGCAGGAACAGCGGCCCTGGCGATCGCCGTCGTCGTTAAGCTGACGCGGGTGATCCTCCTGGCCCCCATTGTGGCCGCGGCAGGATTGCATCAGCGGGTCCAGCATGTCCGTCAACGCGCCAACGGTTCAGCGGATGCGGACAATGCGGACGGCCGTTTCCCGCCCATCGTGCCGCTTTTCGTGGTCGGCTTCATCGCCATGGTCGCGGTCCGCTCGCTCGGATGGACGCCTCCGGAACTCCTGGAAGCGGCGGCGGTGGCACAGGACATTTTGCTGGCGTCGGCGCTTTTCGGTCTGGGCTCTGCCGTGCGTGTCAGGACGCTGATCCATACCGGGGGACGTGCTGCCGTGGTGGCACTGGGGTCCTGGCTGATCATCGCTTCACTGGGCCTGGGGGCTGCCTGGATCATGATTAGATAGCTGTGTGTCGAATCACAATCTGTCGCGCGATGAAGCCGCTACCCGTTCAGCCCTGATTACCACCCACAGTTACGACGTCACCCTTGATGTCCGGGACGCGGCGGATCCCGCAGTCAGCGGATATCCAAGCTCCAGCACCATCACTTTTTCGGCCCGGGCCGGCTCCGACACCTTCCTCGATTTCATCAGTGGGGGCGTGCAGTCCGTGGTGTTGAACGGACGCGCCTTGGATGTAGGAACAGTGGTGGACCAGGACAGAATCATCCTGGAGGGCCTCGCAACGGAGAACACCGTGACGGTTACAGGGACAGCCCTTTACAGCCGTTCCGGTGAGGGAATGCACCGTTTCGTGGACCCTGCCGACGGGCAGTGCTACCTCTACACCCAGTACGAACCGGCGGACTGCCGGCGTGTTTTCGCCAACTTCGAACAGCCCGACCTCAAAGCGGAATTCACGTTCCACGTCATTGCGCCGTCGGGTTGGGAAGTCGCGTCCAACGGCTCGGAGGCCGCCCGGGTGCCGGTGCCGGGCTCTGAGGACGTTTCTCAGTGGGACTTTGCCACCACTGAACGGATGTCCACCTACATCACCACTGTGCTGGCGGGCCCCTACTTCAAAGCCACCGACCACTGGGATGCAACGCTCGACGACGGCACCCGCCTGGATGTTCCGCTGGCACTTTACTGCCGCGCATCCTTGGCGCCGTCCTTCGATGCCGAGGAACTGTTCCGGCTCACCAAGAGCGGCCTGGCCTTCTTCAACAGGCTTTTCGACTATCCGTACCCCTGGGGCAAATATGATCAGGCCTTCGTGCCCGAGTACAACCTGGGCGCCATGGAAAACCCCGGGTTGGTGACCTTCACCGAAAAGTACGTCTATGCTTCACGTGCCACCGATGCCCAGTACCAGGCCAGGGCAAACACCCTCATGCACGAGATGGCGCACATGTGGTTCGGCGATCTCGTGACCATGACCTGGTGGGACGATCTGTGGCTGAAGGAATCGTTCGCCGATTTCATGGGAACCCTGGGTGTGGACCGGGCCACCGACTGGGACACAGCCTGGATAAACTTCGCCAGCAAACGCAAAGCGTGGGCCTACGTCCAGGACCAACTGCCCACGACGCACCCGATTGTGGCGGATATTCCGGATCTTGAGGCCGCAAAACAGAACTTTGACGGAATCACCTATGCCAAGGGTGCCTCAGTGCTGAAGCAACTGGTGGCTTACGTGGGCTTCGATGCCTTCATTGCCGGATCCCGGCAGTACTTCCGCGAGCATGCCTTCGGTAATACGTCCCTGCAGGATCTGCTGAAGGCCCTCAGCGAAGCCTCGGGACGGGACCTCGGCGATTGGGCCAGGCAGTGGCTGCAGACCTCCGGTATCTCGACCATCACGGCCGACATCGTGGAGGACGATGGTGTGATGGGCGCGGTGATGCTGGAGCAGGAAGCCATCGATCCCTTGACCGGCCACCAGGAACTCCGGCCCCACCGTATGCGCCTTGGACTGTACGACGCCGACCAGACCGGCGCTTTGCTCAGGTTGGAAAGCCTGGAAGTGGATGTCGCAGGTCCCAGCACCCTCGTCTCCGGGCTTGCAGGCAAGAAGCGTCCGGCTTTGTTGCTGGTCAATGATGACGACCTGAGCTACGCCAAGGTACGGCTTGATCCTGTCTCCGAGCGCACGGTGCGTACCTCGCTGGATAAAATCCAGGACCCCATGGCCCGGGCGTTGTGCTGGACGGCACTGTGGGATTCTGCCCGGGACGGCGTGAGGCCTGCTGCACGGTACGTGAGCGCGGTGGAGCAGTTCGCTCCGGCAGAATCCGGCATCGGAGTCCTCCAAAATGTGCTCGGAAACGCCTCCGGCGCCATTGAACGCTTCGTACCCGCACGGTCCAGGGACAGCGTTCGCACGGATTTCCTGGCTGTCGCGGCTCATCAACTGCGGGCTTCGGCTCCCGGCTCCGACGCGCAGCTGGCGTGGGCCAGAACGTTGGCAGAGGTCTCACGCCACGGTGACAGTCAGCTCCCCTTGCTGCGCAGCATCCTTGACGGCACCACAGTAGTGGAGGGCTTGACTGTCGACGCAGAGCTGCGATGGAGCTTCTGGCAGGCCCTGGCCGCGCACGGCGAGGCATCCCAGGCCGAGCTGGACAGGCAACTCGAAGCGGATAAGACAGCGTCAGGCAAGGAAGGGCACGCGTTGGCGTCCGCTGCCCGCCCGGATGCTGCCGTGAAGGCGGCAGCCTGGGACCTGGCCGTCAACACCACGGGCCTCTCCAACGAGATCCTCAGCGCCACAATTGCCGGCTTCGCCACTGCGCCCAGTGACATGCTGGCGTCCTATGTCGAGCCCTATTTCGAATGCCTTGAGCGTGTATGGGCCGAGCGGAGCATTGAAATTGCCGGCAGGATCGTCAGGGGCCTCTTCCCGGCGGCCCAGGACCTCGCGGAGGGAATGGAGCCCTCCGGCCACCCGGTCGTGCTCAGGACGGATGAATGGCTCCACCACCACTCTGATGCCCCGCGCGCGTTACGGCGCATCATCATTGAGCAGCGGAGCCACCTCGTGCGGTCCCTCACAGCGCAGTCGGCAAACACAGCACAGTCGGCACAGGTTTAGCTGTCATTCAGGACCGGACCCAAGCCCGTTCCTGCTCCTGCAGGCTGCGCAGGCTCTCCGCGCCGGCGGTCCAGGAATGCTCTTCAGTTGTTCCGGGTAGCTTCTGACTGAATGGCCCTGGCGAGGTCGCGGGGACGGCTCCACATGGGCCAGTGCCCCGTGGGGAGGTCAAGAACGTCGAGGTTCTCGATGTGCGCGACTTCGGCAAACATGCCATGGCCTGAGAGGGCGAGCTCCAACACGGTCGTGCCGGGTATCGAGCAGCACACCAGTGTGGTGGGGACCTTGCGGCGGGCATCGTTCGTGAGCTCGACGGGCTGACGAAGCACGGGGCCGGGTTCCGGGACGGCCCTGGCCTGGAAGCGCTCAAGGTCCCCGGTGTTCAGGCCTTCCAGGCTCGCTTGGCTTGCGAGGACATCGATGGACGGCAACGGAAGCTCCGCCAAGCCGTCCGGAAAGTCCGGGGCGAAGATACTTCCTGGCGCCAGAGGGCCCGAGTCTACCCAGACCATTCGGTGGATGAGCTCTGGGCGTCGGTCCAGGACGAGGCTGGCAGGTGCGTTTGCACCACTGTGGGCGACGAGGACCGCCGGCTGGTCTTCGGATACCCCGAGTCGCGCCATGGCGTCCAGTATCGCTGCTGCCTGATCGTCGAGGGTCCTCGCGGCACGGTCGGGGTCGTCGGGATCGAGGCCGGGCAAGGTCAATGCCGTCGCGCGTGAGTCATGGGACCCCAAGTGTTCCAGGACCTCGTCCCAGGCCCAAGCGCCCAACCAGTGGCCGGCGAGGAGAATGATGGTTGGGCGGTTAGTGGAAGTTGTCATGACACCACCCTCGCAGGCGCCGTGGACAAGGGTATGTCACTATTTGTGTCATGAATTTGGGAAGATTCGAACAGTGAGAAGAGTCGAACGGCTCCATGCCCTCTCTGAGATATTGCGCCGCAGCGGAGCCCGGGGGGTCTCCGCCGAAATGCTGGCCAGGGAGTTCGCGGTATCCGTACGAACCGTCAAGAGAGACCTTGATGCCCTGGAGAACAGTGGGGCGCCCATCTGGTCCCGCCCAGGTCCCGGCGGTGGTTACGGACTGGCTGCAGGGTCCTCCCTGCCGCCCGTCACCCTGTCCCCGGCGCAGGCCGTGGCCCTCATGGCGGCTGTGTCCGCAGCGCCCGATGCGCCGTACGCAGACCTGGCCGCAGCGGGTATCCACAAAATCCTGGACGTCCTCGATCCCGGAACCAAGGCTAAAGCAGACGAACTGGCCGGTCGCATCTGGGTCAATGAGGTTCGCTCCCCGTCGCGCAAAACCAGGTCAGCGCTGGAGGAAGCAATGGCCGCGCAGCGAGTGGTCCGTATCAGTTACACCTCGGCCGACGGGACTACGACCATCCGCGACGTGGAACCTGTGCTTTTCGCCTCCACGAACGGCCGGTGGTACCTGGTGGGGTGGTGCCGGCTGCGCGACGCGATGAGATGGTTTACCGTTTCCCGCATCGAAGGGGCCAGCGTCACCACAACTGCCTGCAGCGGCCATACCATCGACGAAGTTGGCGAGCCCCCGGTGAACGCCCGGCCGGTGCATGGGCGTGCGCAGTGAACCCGACAGTATCCAGAACCCGGCAGTTTCCAACTCCGGTCATGATGGTCAGGGAACCCGCTTCAGCCATTCACTGGTACCGAACTTGGAGTCCACGCGTTTCCTGGCTTCTGCGAGCTCTGCTTCAGTGAGCACGGACTCTGAGGCACCGTATCGCTCGGTAAAGACATCCTGCATGGCCTGCAGGATTGCGGCCCGCGCCATGCCGGTCTGGCGACGCAAGGGGTCCACGCGTTTCTTGGCGCTGCGGGTGCCCTTGTCCGAAAGCTTCTCCTTGCCGATCCGCAGCACTTCGACCATTTTGTCGGCGTCGATGTCGTAGCTCATGGTGACGTGATGGAGCATGCCGCCGTTGGCAAGCCGCTTCTGGGCGGCTCCGCCGATCTTGCCCTGGTCCGTTGCGATGTCATTGAGGGGCACATAAAAAGCGGTGATTCCCAGCTTCTCGAGTGCTGCCATGACCCAGGCATCCAGGAACGCGTATGAGTCGGCGAAGCTGATGCCGTCCACCAGGGTCTGTGGCAGGTACAGGGAATACGTGATGCAGTTGCCGGCCTCCATGAACATGGCTCCGCCGCCGCTGATCCGGCGGACCACGGTGATGCCGTGGCGGGCAACGCCCTCAGGATCAACCTCGTTCTTGACCGATTGGAAGCTGCCGATGACTACTGATGGCTCCTCCCAGTCCCAGAACCTTAGCGTGGGATTACGCAACCCGGCGCCGACTTCTTCGGTCAGTACTTCGTCCAGTGCGACGTTCACATGGGTCGGGAGAACTGACGGCGGGATGACGTCCCACTGGTGGTCGTCCCAGCTGGTGGCTTTGGACAATGCGCGTCGGACTGTAATGGCCACAGCCTCTGCGGAGAAACCGAACAGCGCTGCGCCGGCGGGCAATCCGGCGCTGACCGCCGCGGCAATATCTGCTGCTGTTGAGTTCCCGGGAAGTCCTGTCAGTGCCCCATTGATGTCCTGCAGGGCTTCATCGGGTTCGAGGAAGAAGTCGCCGCTCAGCGAAACGTTGGCAAACAGGCCGTCCACCACATCCAGGTCCACAACCACCAGTTTGCCGCCGGGAACTTTATATTCGCCGTGAAGGCGGGTCCCGGCGTCGTCGTTATCGGTTTCAGGTGTCGGCTGGGAAGTCATGGTTTCCATCTTGCCGGAAAACGCAAAAGCCCGCATTGCCGGAGAATCCGGTAATGCGGGCTTTTGAAAGCCTTGGGGTGAAGTGGTTACTTCTTGCCGCCGAAGCCCTTGAAGCGGGCGTTGAAGCGCTCGACGCGGCCAGCGGAGTCCATGATGCGCTGCTTGCCCGTGTAGAACGGGTGGGACTCCGAGGAGATTTCGACGTCGATAACCGGGTAGGTGTTTCCGTCTTCCCACTCGATGGTCTTCGAGGAAGACACGGTGGACTTGGTCAGGAACTGCGTACCGGAAGCCAGGTCGTTGAATACAACAGCTTCGTACTTCGGGTGGATATCAGACTTCATAATGGGACCTTTTGTTCACGCAACTGGATTTTGCCAGCTGCCAGGTATGAATGGAGGTGGTCCGTGGACTGCAATGCAACATTCCAGCTTCCGGGCCAACAACCAATCATAGCCGAAACGAACACGCCATACGAACCGGCGTCAGCCCCGCGGACGGAGTTCCCAGAATGCCACGGCGGAGGCAGCCGCCACGTTGAGGGAATCGACGCCGGCGCGCATGGGGATCTTGACGGCGAGGTCGACGGCGGCAAGGGTCTCTGCGCTCATGCCGGCACCTTCGGTTCCCAGCACCAGCGCCAGTTTCGGGAGCTCCCTGGCGGCGAGGTCGTCAAGGTCCAGGGCGTCGTCTGTCAGTTCCATGGCTGCCACGGTGAAGCCCTGTTCCTTGAGGCGGCCCAGGTCCTGTGGCCAGCTCTCCAAACGTGCCCAGGGGACCTGGAAGACCGTGCCCATGCTGACGCGCACGCTGCGGCGGTACAACGGGTCGCCGCACCGTGGCGAGACCAGGACGGCGTCCACCCCCAGTGCAGCCGCCGACCGGAAAATAGCCCCCACATTGGTGTGGTCCACGATGTCTTCGAGCACGGCGACGCGCCTGGCGGATGCCAGGAGCTCCTCCAGCGGGACGGGAGCCGGGCGGTGCATGGCGGCCATGGCTCCCCGGTGGAGGTGGAAGCCCGTGATTTCCTCCAGGAGTGCCGCTTTCCCAATGAATACTGGCACGTCCGGATAGGCCTGGAAGACGTCGGTGAGGTCCTCCAGCCACTTCTCGGCCAGGAAGAAGGAACGCGGCTGGTGGCCGGCGGCCAACGCCCTGCGCAGGACCCTGGATGACTCGGCGATATACATGCCCTCGCGAGGCTCCCGGAGCTTCCGGAGGTGCACATCGGTAAGTGTTGTGTAGTCACTGACGCGTGGATCGTCAGCGGACTCAAGGTAGTGGAATGTCACCCCGGGATCACTTCAGGAGGTTGGCGATCATGAAGCCAAGCGCCACAATACCGAGGGTGAAGATGACGCCGCGCAGCACCTTGGGCGACAACTTCCGGCCAACCTTCGATCCAAGCAGCCCGCCGATCGTGGAGCTGACGGCAATGAGCAGGACGACCCACCAGTTGATTCTGTCGAAGGCGAAGATGAGATAGGAAACAGCGGCAACCATGTTCACCGTCAGGGTGAGGATGTTCTTCATGGCGTTGGCATTTTGCATGGTGCCGGAGAGGAAAACTCCGAGGATCCCCACCAGGAGGATTCCTTGCGCGGCCACAAAGTAACCGCCGTAAACCCCGGCGAGGTAGATCAGGACCACCAGGAGGATGCCGTGGCTCTTGTCCTTGATGGCATGCTCGGGGTTCTGTTCCCTGTTGCGGATCCATGCCTGGA
This sequence comes from Paenarthrobacter sp. TAF1, assembly GCF_052113825.1. NCBI lineage: Bacteria > Bacillati > Actinomycetota > Actinomycetes > Micrococcales > Micrococcaceae > Paenarthrobacter > Paenarthrobacter sp. TAF1. The sequence goes on along the minus strand of NZ_JBFRDO010000001.1, from coordinate 106,514 downwards.
GTTTGGGCTGGAACAGCACCATGAGCAAGGCTGCGACCAGCAGCACAGGTGCCACGTAGCCAAACACCTTTTCCGGCAGGTGGAGGAGCAGCCATGCGCCGGTGATGCCACCCAACAGCGATGCCGGCATCAGCTTGAGCAGCTGCCTGCCGCGGCCGGCCAGTTCGCGGCGGTAACCCCAGGCGCCAGCGGCCGTACCGGCTACGAGACCCATCGCGTTGCTCATGGAAGCGACGACGGGCGCCACACCCAGGGCGATCAGCACGGGGAAGGTCACCAAGGTGCCCGAGCCGACTACTGCGTTGATGGTGCCGGCCCACAAGCCCGCAAAAAAGACCAGGATGCTGCTAAGAATCTCCACGTTTGTCCCGGACCGCCCTAGCGCCGTGCGGTGGCTGTGTAGCGCCCGGCGTTTTCGGAAACGTCCAGCGCCAGGCCAAAGGTGTTGCCGAGGTGCTCGTCAGTGAGGACGTCCTTGATGGGACCGGCAGCCACCACGCCCCCTTCCCGGAGCAGCATGGCGTGGGTGAATCCCGGAGGTACTTCTTCAAGGTGGTGGGTTACCAGGACCATGGCCGGTGCGGCCGGGTCGCTGGCGAGTTCGCCAAGTTTGTGAACCAGCTCTTCGCGGCCGCCAAGATCAAGGCCGGCGGCAGGCTCATCCAGCAAGAGCAGTTCGGGGTCGGTCATCAGGGCGCGGGCGATCTGTACCCTCTTCCGCTCACCTTCAGACAATGTTGCGAAGGTGCGGTTGAGAAGGGGGCCCATCCCCCAGTCGTTCAGGAGGCCAAAGGCGCGCCGTTCGTCGTCGCGCTCATAGCCTTCCCGCCAGCGGCCGGTGACGCCGTACGCTGCAGTGACCACTACGTTCAGGACGTTCTCATGCTCGGGGATCTGGGTAGCCAGCGCTGCGGAGGAGAGTCCGATCCGGGGCCGGAGTTCGAAGACATCGACACGACCCAGGGTTTCGTCGAGGATCCCGGCCTTGCCGCTGCTGGGATGGAGTCGCGCGGCCGCAATCTGGAGAAGAGTCGTCTTGCCCGCGCCGTTCGGGCCAAGGATGACCCAACGTTCGCCTTCGTTGACCTGCCAGTCCACCTTGTCCAGCAGGGTCTTCTTGCCGCGGACAACGCTGACGGAGGCCAATTCCAGAACATCACTCATAGCAGTAGACACTAGGACAAAACTGCACATGACTGATAACTGATGTTTCTGCTCGTATATGAGTCGAAACAGTTTCGGGTGGACGGAGCGCCCTCAGTAGGATTGAAGCCATGACTTCGAACTTGGCTGCGGTCAGCTATGGCGTGAAACTTTCCCCCGATTCGCTTGAGGGCGTGCACAAGGTACTGGCCGACGCAGGCGCAGAAGTGTCAGCGGAATCACACAGCAGCGATGACAGGTTCGGCGTCTTTACGTCTGAATTGAACGTGCGGCTTGATTCCCCCGCCGAGCTGTCCAATCTTCGACGCCGGGTGGCCGAAGCTGCCGTCGAGGGCGCCGATACCGCCCTGGTGCCTGCAAGCCTTCGGCAGGCAGGGCGCAAGCTGCTCATCATGGATGTGGATTCAACGCTCATCCAGCAGGAAGTCATCGAGCTGCTCGCAGCATATGCGGGCAAGCGCGAAGAGGTCGCTGCCGTCACCGAAGCTGCCATGCGGGGTGAATTGGATTTTGCGCAGAGTCTCCATGCCCGTGTGGCCGTGTTGGCGGGCCTGCCGGCCGACGTCGTGAATTCCGTCCGCGACGAGGTACGCCTCAGCTTGGGGGCGGCAGAACTCGTGGCCGCGTTCAAGGCGGCCGGCCACGTGGTGGCTGTTGTTTCCGGTGGCTTCAACCAGATCCTTGGGCCCATCGCAGAAGATCTGGGCCTTGATTACTGGATTGCCAATGAGCTTGAAATCGTCGACGGCGCGTTGACCGGCAAAGTCCTGGGGGCCGTCATCGATCGGGCTGCCAAGGAGAAGTACTTGAGGCAGTGGGCTGCGGCCGAGGGAATCGAGTTGGCGCACACGATCGCTGTCGGTGACGGCGCGAACGACCTCGACATGCTGGGCGCGGCCGGGATCGGTGTGGCATTCAACGCCAAGCCCGCGGTCCGTGCAGTGGCGGACGCCGCGATCAATATGCCCTACCTCGACGCTGTGCGGCACATCGCAAACGTCTGACCCGGCTCTACGGACTTCCCGGTTTTTTCGCGACACGATCGACGCTGCTGTCCCACCTATTGGTGACTCACAGCAACCAGATCCCCAGGAGCGAAAGATGGTTATTCAGCAAACACACGTGGGAGCGTCCGTTGGCATGGCCGGCCTTGACGCGACGATTGTCCAGATCGGCCTCATGGCCATACTCATTCTTGGTGCGGCGATAGCCGCCCTTATCGGGTCCTTCGCCGTGCTTGTCCTGGTGCCGCTGGCGGCAGTCGTGGTTCGGAGGCACCACGGAAGACGCGCACAGCCCTCCCGCGGGCCAGGGACGACGGACGAAACCGTTCCTTTTCGGGGTGTCGGACCCCGGCATGCGAATGTCACAAGAAACACGTGACTCGATTTCGTGACGCAAGAACTCGAATACGTAATTTGATTGTTACCCGCGATGGGTCGAGCGCGGATTATTCACGAAATCTTGGAATCGAGCTGCTTTTTAATCGGCAAATGTGCCTACCCTGTTGGAGGAATCGAGGGCAAATGTCCATCTCCCGTATTCCACTGAAGTCATTACCAAACAGGAAGAATGCAACATGAGCACGCTTGATGAAGCCATAAAGCAACTGCTGTCCATTGAAGGCGCTACTGGCGCGGCCGTCGTCGACTATTCCAGTGGCATGGCACTCGCGCAGGGAGGAAACCCCGGATTCGATCTCGGGGTAGCGGCGGCCGGAAACTCGAATGTGGTGAGCGCAAAGCTGCGCACCATGGCTGACCTCAGCCTGGACGGAGATATCGAAGACATTCTCATCACCCTGGGTGGGCAATACCACCTCATCAACGTCCTGAATTCACGTGACTCCAAGGGATTGTTTGTGTACTTGGTGCTCGATCGTACCTACGCAAACCTCGCCCTGGCCCGTCACAAACTCAACAACGTAGCCAAGGGAATCACCATCTGATCAAGGTCGTCAGCTTGGGGACGGCCGCTTGACCGCGGCCGTCCCTTATCAGTGGCTGTCCCCTGTCAGTGGCCGTCTTCGGACACTGGCTCCAAGCGCTGGCTTTTCACCCTCCGGGCACCACTGTTTGCCGAGGCGACGGCTTTGCCCAGCATGTGGTAGACCAAAACGTCTTCATTGGTGTTGGCGTTTGCCTCGATGGTGACAAGCTCACCATCGCGGACAACTCCTATCCGGTGGCACCAGTTGACCAGTTCCGTGAGATCCGAGGACAGCAGAATGATCGCGACACCTGTCTCCCTCAGTTCGTTGAGCATCTGGTACACAACATCCTTCGCCCCGATGTCGATGCCGCGGCTCGGATGACTCAGGATCAACACGTCACAGCCGCTCGTCATCCATTTGGCGAGGGAGACCTTCTGGCGGTCCCCGCCTGACAGGTTTGTAACAGAACCGTGGATGTTCGTCGTGCTGATGCGCATGCGGCGCACAAGGTCTATCACTCCACGGAGCCCGGCAATCTCGTCCTGCAATCCTGCTTCGACAGAATCCTCACGCAGGCCGGTGGCAATACTGGTTGTTGTTTCCACGTGTCCGGCGTCGTCCGAGAGGTAACCGATCCTGTGCCGCAGGGCGTCCTCAGGACCCTGGATGTCAATGGACTGTCCATGCAGGAAGAGCTCTCCCGAGGTACGGGGCCTCCTACCCACCAATGATTCGAGCAAGTGATAGACACCCGATTGATGGGTTCCGAGCAGTCCGAAAATTTCGCCTTTGCCGACGCTGAAGGTCACGTCCCGGACAGAGGCCCCAACATTGAGGTTCATGACCCGCAGCACCTCGTCGTCGCCGGCCGGCTCCGCAGGCCGCTGGCCGCCCGCCGGTTTGTGCTGCAGCAAGAGGAAAGCCAGTTCATCGGCGTCGGTCCGGCTAGCCTCAACGACTCTGTGGACCCTGCCATCGCGCAACACGGCAATGCGGTGCGCGATTGAATGGACTTCATCGAGGCGGTGGGTGATGTAGATGATCGCCCGCCCTTGGCTGATCAGCATTCGGAGGACCTGGTGCAGGGCGGCGACGTCGTGATCAGGAAGGGAAGCAGCCACTTCATCCATAATGACCAGTTGTGCTTCCTCAGCCACCATCCGCAAGACTTCAACGAGCGTTTGTTCGGCCCGGACCAGGGTGCCCACCTTCGCGTCAGGATCCAGGTCCAAGCCGGCGTCCTTGATGAGTTTCAGGGCGGGACCCCGAAGTCCCGTATGGGGCTTTCCGGATTGGAAGGTGCCCCGGTACACGGCCTCGGCCACTGTCATACCGGGATCGAGGCGGAAGTTCTGCGGAACAATCCCCACGCCACAGGCCTGCGCTTCTTCGCGCGAATCGGGACCGTATTTTTCTCCCGCCAACGTCATGGATCCGGACTCGTGCCTGAGCGATCCCGACAGGACATCCATCAGGGTGGTCTTCCCTGCCCCGTTGGTTCCGATCAGTCCAAGTATCTCGCCTCGATGCAATGAGAAATCGACACCCTTGAGGATGCGGCGCTGGTCATGTGAGGCATGAATACCATCCGCATGCAATAGCAGGTCCACAGAAGCTCCTAATCCGCACTAATGCGTGAACGGCTGTCGAAAGGCCGTAAAGCGCAAAGCATCCAGAAAAGCACTGAAGTTATAAAGGGTCCGGATGCAGTGCTGAGTCAATCAGAAGACCTAACAAATGGCAAAAAAGAATAACAAAACCATCACTGGCAATTCGTGACGCGAGATTTGTCAGAATTTATCAAAATGTCATCATCTAAAAAGCTGCTTAAAAGGAAGCGGCCCGGGGCAAGTCCCGGGCCGCAACGAAAGAAGCCGCAGTTACTCGGCGTTTTTGCTGAAGTAGTCCGCGCCGCCGACATACTCGGTGTGTCCGGATTCGACATCGGCTGTCACCATCTTGGCGACCTCAGCGGCGAACTCTTCCACGGAGTACAACTTGCCCGCTTCTGCGCGGCGGGCCTCGATGGCTCCCGGGTTGGACCGGTCAAGAAGGGTTGCCGTTACGGTCCCCTCGATCATGTCGCCGGAAACCACTACAAGAGAGATGCCCTTGTCTGCGAGGCTGGGCAGCAACGCACGGAGGGCGTCTTCACCAGCGCGCTTGCTCTTGGCCACGGGCTCATACTCAGGCATGGTGGGAACGGTCTCCACGAAGTGAGCCTGGTGACTGGTCACGAAGACCACCCGCGAACCTTCCGGCATGAGGGGCACGGCAGCGTTGAGCATGTTGATCTGTGCGTCGCGGTTCAGTTTGAGCGCGTAGCCCTCTTCCATGCCGCTTTCCATGCCTCCCGAGGCATTGAGCACGAGCACGTCGAGGGAGCCGAACTGCTCCATGGCTGTGCTGGCCAGGGCATGCACGCCTTCGTCGGTGGTGAGGTCTGCGCCAACCGCAGCTGCACGACCGCCGGCCGCCTGGATTTCGGCCACCACCTTGTTGGCGCGGGGTGCCTTCTGGCGGTAATTAACGACGACGGCGGCACCCTCGCCAGCGAGGATCTTGGCAACTTCAGCGCCGATTCCGCGGGAAGACCCCGTGACGATGGCGGTCTTGTTATCCAGCGTTCCCATTCGTGCTCCTTTTGTTCAGTTCATCCAAATTCCGTGGGCTCGGATTCCATCATGCCAGCGGCAACGATGAAATCCGTTGTCGGCCCCGGACAAAAACTACCGTTTGCGGTAGTGGGTCAGTGGCCCATTCCCAAGCCGCCATCGACGGGGATCACCGCGCCCGAGATGTAGGCGGCCTCATCACTGGCCACCCAGCGGACAACGTTGGCCACTTCGGATGCCTCAGCGAAACGCCCGGCCGGGACGTTGGCGAGGTAGGACTTCTGTGTGTCCTCCGGCAGTTCGGCTGTCATATCCGTGTTGATGAACCCGGGTGCCACTACGTTGGCGGTGATGCCACGGCTTCCCAGCTCGCGCGTCAGGGACCGTGCGATACCCACCATTCCGGCTTTGGAAGCGGAGTAGTTGATCTGTCCCGGAGCTCCGTAGAGGCCGGATACGGAGGAGATAAGCACCACACGGCCCTTGCGGAGCCTGATCATGCCCTTGCTGGCGCGCTTGATGACCCGGAATGCTCCCGTCAAGTTGGTGTCGAGAACCGAGGTGAAGTCGTCTTCGCTCATCCGCAGCAGGAGCGTGTCCTTGGTGATGCCTGCGTTCGCCACCAGAACCTCAACCGGCCCGTGCGCCTCTTCGACAACCTTGAACGCCGCATCGATCGAAGCTTCATCAGTGACATCGGCCTTTACGCCCAGGATTCCCTCAGGGAGTTCTGTTTCACTGCGGTAGGTAACAGCCACCTTGTCGCCGTTGGCAAGGAATGATTCCGCGATGGCCAGGCCGATGCCGCGGTTACCGCCAGTGATGAGGACGCTGCGACCGGTGGATACTGCTTCAGACATGCTTTTGCTCCAGGTTCTGCGGTCATCGAATGCCGCGTGAAGAGGGATTTTCCTGTCTCGATCTTATCCGCCGCCTGCAGCAACCCGCGGGTAACCGGCACGCTGCGCGGTTTGGGCGGGCTATGGCCTTGGTGAGAGAATTGGAAGAGGCCTTTGGAGCGTGATGATTCAGCTGTGACACGAGAGAACAGCCCCCTGCAGCAAGTGCCCGGGGAACCGGACGCGGTCTCCAGCGACCCCGAAGTCCACAGCATCACCGATGCCGCTGCCGCGCACTCCGAGGACATGCGCGAACGAATGATCAAGTACGCCGTCGCCATGGGGATCCGCATGGTCTGCATCGTCCTGATTTTCGTCGTTGACGGCTGGTTCAAGATCATTGCCATTGCAGGCGCGGTCTTTCTCCCCTGGATCGCCGTGGTCATAGCCAACGGCAACGACAAAGCCGAGGACCACAGCGATTCACTGCTGGACTATGTGGCAGTTCCGGAACTCGAGCGGTCGGACCTGCCTGACGATGACCAGGATGGCGACGCGCCCACGGTGCTTCAGGGCGAACTGGTGGACGACCCACCGGCCGACGGAGAAGCAGACCCCGGAACGAATGACCACGCAGGAGAAGCCGGCAACCCCGGCGACGGACGGACGGCTTCATGAATATCTTTAATCTTGGCAGCGCAGGCTTGGGCAGCCAGGACTCCGGTCGCGCCACAGCAGCTGCCACATGCTCCCGGAAGGGATGCCGCCAGGATGCCGGGTGGCAGCTCCTGTGGAACAATCCTCGCATCCACACGCCGGAGCGTCGAAAGGTGTGGCTTGCGTGCGATGAGCACCGTGAATGGCTTGAAGACTACTTGCAGACCCGGGGCCTCTGGAAAGAGACGGTGCCGTTTACCGATGATCCGGCAGTGAACGAGGCCCGCTGAATGTACCGTTTCCTCTTCTCCAGCAAGTGGCTGGGGTACTTCGTTTTGGCCGTGATTTTCGCGACTGCCTGTGTGTTTTTGGGGCGCTGGCAGATGGACCGCAGGGCTGAGACGCTCGCCGAAATCAATCGCGTTGTCAGCAACTATTCCGCGACGCCCATCCCCTATTCCGAGATCAAGGACCAGTTCAACGCGCTGGATCCCGAACGGGAATGGACGCAGGTCCAACTCCGCGGCAGCTACGACATCGACGGGCAGCGCGTTGTCCGCAACCGCCCGTTGAACGGCCAGCCAGGCTACGACGTCGTGGTTCCTTTCCGCCTCACCACCGGCGAGGCGGTGGTGATCGACCGCGGTTGGCTGCCGATCGGCAACAACACACCGGGCCGTCCCGACGTCGTTCCGGCGCCTCCCACAGGCGAGGTCACCGTTGTTGCGCGCCTGAAGCCCGCCGAACCGAAGCTTGACCGCGGGGCGGTGGATGGGCAGCTTGCCTCCATTGACCTGGCAAGCTTTGCCACTGAACTTTCCTACCCCATCGCCACCGGAGCCTACGGACAGCTGGCCAGCGAGAACCCTGCCGTGCAGCCCATGCCGACACCGTTCCCCAAACCGGCCACCGAAGAAGGAACCCACCTCTCCTACTCCCTTCAATGGTTCGCCTTTGGAGTCCTGATGTTCATTGGGTTCGGCTACGCCGCGCGCCAACAGGCCCGCAACGCTGCCATCGACGCCGAAGACGAAGAGGACGAGCAGATCATGGCCGCCGGCGGAAGCCCGAAGCGCCGTGCCCCTGCCCCGCGCAAGAACAAGCGGCCCACAGCCGAAGAAGAGGAAGACGCAATCCTGGATGCACAAGGCTACTGAACCGGCTACTGATCCCGTGGACAACGTGCGGTCGGCCCTGATAGCCGCCGGCGCCAAGGACACAGTCCAAGTATTCGATGACGAGGTGCCTACGGCCGCAGCTGCAGCGGCGGTCCTTGGCTGCGAGGTGGCAGCTATTACCAACAGCCTGATATTCGATGTCGATGGCGAACCGCTGCTGATCCTTGCCAGCGGCGCTGCCAAGGTTGACACCGCACTCGTGGCAGATCAGCTTGGGACCGGCAGGATCCGGCGCGCCAAGCCTGCATTCGTGCTGGAGCACACGGGTCAGGAAGTGGGTGGAGTGGCCCCGCTGGGCCACCCCGGCAGGATCCGGACCATCCTGGATGCCTCGCTGGAACAGCACCCCGTCCTCTGGGCCGGCGCCGGCGACCACAACTCCATGTTCTCCATCAGTTATGAAGAACTCCGCAGGATCACGAACGCCGAGGAACTCCTGGTTCGGTAGAGCGATGCATGCGGGGCACCGCCGGCCCTTAGGCCAGGGTGATGAGGTCCAGGTAGTCCTCGTTCCAGTGGTCCTCGACACCGTCCGGGAGCAGCACTACCCGCTCCGGGTTCAAGGCTGACACTGCGCCTTCATCGTGGCTGACCATGACGACGGCGCCGCTGTAGTTCTTCAGCGCACCCAGGATTTCGGCACGGCTGGCAGGGTCAAGGTTGTTCGTGGGCTCGTCAAGGAGCAGCACATTGGCGCTCGAAGCCACAATGGTGGCAAGCGCCAGGCGTGTCTTCTCGCCACCGGAAAGCACTCCCGCGGGCTTGTCGACGTCGTCTCCGGAGAACAGGAACGAACCCAGGATCCCGCGGACCTCAGCGTCCTTCATGTCCGGAGCCGAGGACCTCATGTTTTCCAGCACCGTACGTTCGTGGTCCAGCGTTTCGTGCTCCTGGGCGTAATAACCCACCTTGAGTCCATGGCCCGGGATGATGTCGCCGGTATCAGGCTTGTCGACGCCGGCCAGCATACGCAGGAGGGTGGTCTTGCCGGCACCGTTGAGGCCGAGGATGACCACTTTGGAGCCGCGGTCGATGGCCAGATCCACATCCGTGAAGATTTCCAGGGACCCGTAGGACTTGCTCAGGCCCTCCGCGGTGAGCGGGGTCTTGCCGCACGGTGAAGGATCCGGGAAGCGCAGGGCGGCCACGCGATCGTTTTCACGAACCGCTTCAAGCCCGCCGAGAAGGCGTTCCGCACGTTTGGCCATGTTCTGAGCGGCAACGGCTTTGGTGGCCTTGGCGCGCATCTTGTTTGCCTGGTCGATCAGGACCTGGGCCTTCTTCTCTGCGTTGGCACGCTCGCGCTTACGGGCGCGCTCATCGGTTTCGCGCTGCTGGAGGTAACGCTTCCAGCCCATGTTGTAGTAATCGATCTGGGCGCGGTTGGCGTCCAGATGGTAGACCTTGTTGACCGTAGCCTCAAGCAGCTCCACATCGTGGCTGATCACGATCAAGCCGCCTTGATGGTCTTTCAGGAAGTCCCGCAGCCAGGTGATGGAGTCGGCGTCGAGGTGGTTGGTCGGTTCGTCGAGCAGCAGCGTTTCGGCCGAGGAATACAGGATGCGGGCCAGTTCCACACGGCGGCGCTGGCCACCGGACAGTGTCTTGAGCGGCTGGTTGAGGATGCGCTCCGGAAGGGCCAGGTTCGAGGAAATGGCGGCAGCCTCTGCCTCCGCGGCGTACCCGCCACCGGCCAGGAACTCCGACTCCAAGCGGTCGTACCGGTTCATGGCCTTCCGTTGAATGGACGCGTCTTCGCTGGCCATCTCCTGCTGTGCCTTCTTCAGCTTTCCGACCACCACATCCAGGCCGCGGGCCGAGAGGATACGGTCGCGGGCGAGCTGTTCCATGTCAGGCGTCCGGGGATCCTGGGGCAGGTAGCCGATCTCGCCACTGCGCGTCACCTTGCCGCCCGCGGGAAGGCCCTCCCCTGCCAGGACGCGCGTCAGAGTTGTCTTGCCGGCACCGTTGCGGCCGACCAGCCCGATCTTGTCCCCTTTGTCCACCCTGAAGTTGACCTGGTCCATGAGCAGGCGTGCGCCGGCGCGGAGTTCGAGTTCCTGGACGGTAATCAATTCGGGTGATGCCTTTCAATGGGGAACGCCTGCGGGGGCCGGTGGGCCCGATGAGTGCGGCGGGGTGCGGCCGTGAGAACAGCCTGTTCAAGTCTACCGGCACCCAGGGCACGGACTGACATCCTCTTCCAACAGCGGAAACTGTGCCAACGACCAAAGATTCCCCGAGCACCCTTGTAGGGAGGCTCCAAAATCCACGTCGCCCCGCATCCGTATTGTCGAAGCCAGGGGAAACAAGTACTTTCATCGCACCCATCTCATCCGTTAGGACCCGTCATGAGCAAGACCGATGCTGTCACTGTGCAGCGGCCCACCACCTCACGCAAACGCTGGAACGCAACCGATATCGGTCTCATCGCCGTCTTTGCAGCCCTCGTGGCCGCGTCGTCGATCGTACCCGGCATTCCGGTGGGCGCCCTTGGTGTGCCCATCACTTTGGTGACCCTGACCGTGATGCTCAGCGGACTGGTACTTGGCGCCGGTCGCGGCTTCGCCGCCGTCGGACTCTATGTCTTGTTGGGCCTGGCAGGTTTGCCCATCTTCAGCGGGGGCCGCAGCGGCCTGGGTATCCTCGCGAGCCCTTCGGCCGGGTACATCATCGCCTTCCCGCTGGCGGCGGCGGCCACAGGCTACCTTGCCGCCGTAGCGATCCGCAGGACCATCAAATACCGGGGACTTTGGCTGTTCGCTGCCACCATGGCCAGCAGTCTCGTTGTTGTCCATGGCCTGGGCGTCCTCGGCATGATGGTCAACGCCAAACTCGACTTCAGCAAGGCACTGCTCGCTGACCTGCCGTTCCTTCCCGGGGACACCCTCAAGAACGTCCTGGCCGTGATCATCGCACTGGCAATTCACAAGGCATGCCCGGATGTCCTGGTACGTCGGGTTAAGCAGGGAAGTTGAACAGCATCAGTTTCAATGGGGTCTCGGTGCGCGTGGCTGTCGACACCGGCGACGCTCCCAAGACACTGCTGCACCGGTTTTCCCTGGAGCTCACGGAGCGTCGTATCGGTGTGATCGGCGCCAATGGCTCCGGCAAGTCCACCTTTCTCCGGCTCTTCAACGGTCTGGTGGCTCCCACTGATGGAACAGTCGTGGTGCATGGCCGCAGCACGGATTCAGATGTCCGCCGCGTGCGGGCTAACGTAGGTTTCGTTTTCACAGATCCGTTGTCCCAACTGGTGATGCCGACAGGGCGGGAAGATGTTGAGCTGTCCCTGCGGCGTTCCGTCAGGAACCCCAAGGAACGTACTGCCAGGGCTGAAGCCGTCCTCGACCGCTTCGGGCTCCTCCGCGTAGCCGACCAGAGCATCTATGAACTCTCCGGCGGAGAACGCCAACTGCTCGCGCTGGCCGCGGTGCTGGCCGTCAACCCCGGGGTTCTGGTCCTTGATGAACCGTCCACCCTGCTGGATCTGCGCAACCGTGAGCTCCTGCGCCGAACCATTGCGGGGCTGGACCAACAGGTCATCATGTCCACGCATGACCTCGACCTGGTCCTCGACATGGACCGGGTCCTGGTGGTGGAGGACGGTCGCATAGTGTTCGACGGCGGCGCGGCCGAAGCCGTGGCCCATTACCGTGCGCTGTGCGAAGGTACAGCAGTCGAACTGCCCGTGGAAGGGTTACCGAGGTGAGGGGCCACGGCCACCTGCTCGCACAGCACGTCCCTGGCAGTTCCCTGATACACCGCACTCCCCTGTGGCTGAAATTCCTTGTGGTGGCGGCCTGCGGAACGGCGTCGTTCCTGATTGTCGACTGGGCAGTATCCCTGGCCGTCTTCATCGTCATGTGCGGGCTCTTCCTGCTCAGCGGCGCCGGGATCAAACGACTCCTGGGATCCCTCTGGATGGTCACGCCCATCCTGCTGGCCATCGGTCTTTTCCAGTGGTGGCAGTTGGGCGGACCAACAGCGGCGCGCATCGTGCTGAATGTACTGGTATGCGTCGTGGCCGCTTCGGTGCTGACCGCCACCACCCCCGTGCAGGATTTGCTGGATGGCGTGGTCTCCATCTCCAAACCGTTCCGCCGGTTCGGCGCCGATCCCGAACGTTTCGCACTGACCATTGCCGTGATGCTCCGCAGCATTCCGTTTATCGCCGGCGCCTTCGCCGATGTCCGGGATTCCGCGCGCGCCCGGGGCCTTGAACGGAACCCCAGGGCCTTGGTCCTGCCCGTGTTCATCTCGACCGTGGCCTATGCACGGCAGACCGGCGACGCCCTAGCTGCCAGGGGGCTGGGCGAAGCCGACGAAGCCCCCTTGAGTCAGAGCCGCGAGTAACGCAAAAGGCTGGCGGTGCCCATACCGCCGGCGATGCTGATCATCGCCAGCCCGAGGGCCCCGGATCCTGTCTCGCGGTACCGTGTCCTGGCCTGCGCCAAGAGCCGCGTCACCAGAACGGCCCCCGATGCACCGTACCCGTGACCCAACGCGAGGGCACCGCCTTCACGGTTCGCCCGGGCAGGATCCAGGCCCAAGTGTTCCAAGCATGCGATGGTTTGCGATGCGAACGCCTCGTTGAACTCGATGAGGTCCAGCGTGTTTGCTGCCACACCACGACTGGCGAGCAATCGTTCGGCAGCATGGGCGGCACCAATACCCAGCCGATCCGGATCAACGCCTGCCGTGTCGTTGCCAAGCACCTCGAGTCCGTCCACCGCACCCATCGCGCGTGCCCGCGCCATGGAGGTCACCACGACGGCGGACGCGGCGTCCGCGTCGAAGCACGAGTTCGCTGCCGTGACTGTTCCACCGGTCACGAAGGCGGCCGGGAAACGGGCCATCAAAGCGGGTCGCAGCGAAGGCCTGGGACCGTCATCGGACATCACGGGCCCATCAGTGCCGCTCAGCGGGACGATTTCGTCGAAATATCGGCCCGCAGCGGCAGCCTCCACTGCGCGGCGGTGGCTGCGTAGGGCATACTCGTCCTGCCTCTCCCTGGTCACGCCGAAAGTCCTGGCAACATTTTCCGCAGCGACTCCCATGTCCGGGTCTCCGAACTGTGGCGGCACGAAGGTGGCCCGGGAGTAGAACTCGAGTCCGCCGTCGTGATCCTTGTTGGCCCTGGCCGGGGCCGTACTGATGCTTTCGACGCCGCCGGCCAGGAACAGCGGATCACCACCGGCGGCAACCAGCCGGGATGCCAGCGCTATGGCGTCCAGTCCAGAGCCGCACTGACGGTCAACCGTTAGCCCCGGGACGGTGACAGGCAAGCCGGCCTGGAGCGCGGCGTACCGGGCGAGGTTTCCACCCCCGCCCACTGCGTTGCCGATGATGACGTCGTCCACGTCCGAGGGTTCCACCGCCGTGGACTCCAGCAGCGAAGCCAGGACCGGCGCCAGGAGATCCGGCGCGCGGAGATGCTTGAGTTGCCCGTTGGCGCGGCAAACCGGCGATCGAAGGGCCGCAATGATGACAGGTTGCCGGGCGGGGTCCGTTTGCGTCGCCGTGCTAACCAAGGGGCTGTGCCCTGGAATCATGGTTCTTGATCCAATCCAGCAACACCTTACGGCTGACTTTGCCACGATCCGTTATTGGCAGTTCGGAGAGCAGGTAGAACTGCAGCGGCCACTTATCCCGCGCCAGCAGGCCGTCGAGCCCGGTGCGGAGCTGCGTCGCCGTCACGGCGCCATAGGCAGGAACGACGCCGGCGATCACCTTTTGACCGCGGATGTCGTCAGGTGCGCCGGCGGCGACCGCCACCTCGATGCCCGGCACAGAGGCCATGGCCACTTCCACCTCGTGCGGGTACACGTTCTTCCCTGAAGTGACGATCATGTCCGAACGCCGGCCAAGGATGTGGAGGACTCCCCCTCGGAGGTAGCCCTGGTCCCCTACCGTGTACCAGCCGTTGAGGCAGCGCAGGGCGTGCCCGTCGTCGCCCCACAAGTAGCCATTGCTGACCATTCCGCTGCGCACGCTGATGTTGCCGTGGGTGCCTTCGGGCAAGACGTTGCCGGAGTCGTCGAGAATGCTGAGCTCCACGCCCGGGAAGGGGGTTCCGATGCCCGTGCCCCCCACATCCAGCGGTTCACCGGCGGCCAGCCGGGTACCCGAGACGAAACTCAACTCCGAAGCGCCGTAGTACTCATAAATGGCAGCATGCGGTGCCCAGCGCCTGGCAGCTTCCAGGGTCCGTGCGTCCAGCTTCGATCCGGCGCAGATGATACTGCGGATACCGGAGGCGTCCACGTCGCCTGCCAGGCCCCGTTCGCTCAGCAACCGCAGCATGGTGGGGGCAAGGACCAAGCGGGTGATGCCGTCATGGCTGATGGACGCGTGGGCGTCTCCGACATCGAATGATTCGAGGGTGTGGAACGCGGCCCCCGCGTAAAGGCACTCGGAGAGGGCATAAAGGTTCAGGCTCGCGGAAAGCGGGCCCGGCGCCAGCGTGTGGTCATCCTGCGAGAGTCCGAAGAATTCGATGGAAGCCTCGAACGAGACCTGCCACGAGCGGCGGGAACGGGTGAAGGCTTTGGGAACTGAGGTAGTACCCGAGGTCAGGCCAACCAGGAACGTGCTTGAAGGATCTCCGTCATG
Organism: Paenarthrobacter sp. TAF1; assembly: GCF_052113825.1. Lineage (NCBI taxonomy): Bacteria > Bacillati > Actinomycetota > Actinomycetes > Micrococcales > Micrococcaceae > Paenarthrobacter > Paenarthrobacter sp. TAF1. Next base: position 91,513 of record NZ_JBFRDO010000001.1, on the reverse strand, counting down.
CAGACCGCTCCCCATTGCGGTTCCGGCTGTTCCTGCAGTTTTGGCTGCGCCGCAGTTGCGGGATTCAACAAGGCGCGAGGCTACGTCTTCAATCATTGGAGCAGGCCAGAGGGGGTCAAGGACTGCGCAGCGTCGCTCCCCCGCGACGGCGGCAGCGTACCGCTCAACGAAGTCAACGGAGTTTGGTTCGGCCAGCACCGTCGTGGAGCCGGAGGCGGCCAGCAGTCCTGCTGCGCCGTCGCGAAGTCCGGCCCACGTGATCCGGCTGCTGCCCACGACGACGGCGGTGTCGTGCGGGCGCTCATCAGCCCAGATGTGAAGTTTGTCCAGGAAAGGCATCCAGCCAATTTTACGGCAGTGTCCGCACCCTGGCATCAAAAGTGACGTCTATTCTGACAGTATGAGTTTCAACGATGGCGCGCAGCTTGACCCGTCCCAAGTCGAGGACCGACGTGGCGGTGGTATGGGCAGAGGGACCAAAATCGGTGGTGGCATCGGTGGTGGCATCGTGGTGCTGCTGCTCGCCCTCTTCGGTATCAACCCCAACATCCTCGGAGACCTGAGCGGTGGAGGGAGTCCGCCTCCCGCCGTCGAAAGCGGAACCGGAGCAGGGGGCGTGCAGGAGTGCCAGACCGGGGCTGACGCGGACAAGCGCCTCGACTGCCGCATCACCGGCACCGTGAACAGCCTGAATGCCTTCTGGCCCGACTACCTGGCCCAATACAATGTGAAATACTCGCGGCCAGGAACGGTCATCTTTGACCAGGCCACCAACACCGGATGCGGTCCGGCCACCACGGCTGTTGGACCGTTCTACTGCCCCGCCGACGTGAAGGCCTATTTCGACCCCGGGTTCTTCGATGAACTGGTGACACGGTTTGGCTCTTCGGGCGGCCCGCTCGCCCAGGAATATGTGGTGGCCCATGAATTCGGTCACCATGTCCAGAACATCCTGGGCAACCTCGACCGGGCACAGCAGGATCCGCAAGGACCCCAGTCGGGAGGCGTTCGGGTGGAACTGCAGGCCGATTGCTATGCAGGGCTGTGGGTTCGCCACGCCACCACGCAGACTGATGCCAGCGGCAAGCCCTTCCTTGATCCCCTCACCGAGCAGGACCTGCAGGACGCGCTGTCGGCTGCTTCCGCCGTCGGAGATGACCGGATCCAGGAAGCGGCCACTGGACGGGTCTCCCCCGAATCGTGGACGCACGGATCCAGCCAACAACGGCAGAAGTGGTTCTATCAGGGCTACAGCACAGGTGACATCAACAAGTGCGACACCTTCGGAGTGGCAACCCCATAGCTTTCACGCTTAAAGAGCAGAAGGGTTCCGGGCATATAGCCCGGAACCCTTCTTTATGCCCGCATTAGCGGGCGGAAATCCCGGATCAGATGTTGAAGCCGAGGGCCCGCATCTGGTCCTTGCCGTCGTCGGTGATCCGCTCCGGACCCCATGGCGGCATCCAGACCCAGTTCAGGCGCCAATCGTCAACAACTCCGTCGAGGGACTTGCCTACCTGTTCTTCAAGCACATCCGTCAGCGGGCAGGCCGCCGTGGTCAACGTCATGTCGATCAGGAGGGCGCCGTCCTCGTCCGAGTACTTGAGGCCATAGAGGAGGCCAAGGTCCACCACGTTGACGCCGAGTTCGGGGTCAATGACGTCCTTGAGCGCTTCCTCGACGTCCTCGAGGCTGGTACGCGCCGCTTTGATTTCGGTCATGGGACGATCCTAACTAGGCCTGCACGGCAGGAGCAACGGCAACGCCGGCGCCTGGCGCATAGCGGTCGTAGCCCTCTTCTTCAAGGCGGTCGGCCAGCTCGGGGCCGCCCTCCTCGACAACCTTGCCATCCACGAATACGTGGACGAATTCCGGCTTGATGTAGCGCAGGATGCGGGTGTAGTGGGTGATGAGCAGGGTGCCCATGTTACCGGCGTCGTGCGCACGGTTCACACCTTCGGAGACAACCTTCAAAGCATCGACGTCGAGGCCGGAGTCGGTCTCGTCCAGGATGGCGAACTTCGGCTTGAAGAGTTCCAGCTGCAGGATCTCCACGCGCTTCTTCTCACCACCGGAGAAGCCTTCGTTGACGTTGCGCTGGGCGAAGTCGGCGTCGATGCGCAGCTGCTGCATGGCAGCCTTGACGTCCTTGGTCCAGGTACGAAGTGCCGGTGCTTCGCCGTCGATCGCGGTCTTGGCGGTGCGCAGGAAGTTGGTCATGGTCACACCGGGGACCTCCACCGGGTACTGCATGGCCAGGAAGAGGCCGGCGCGGGCGCGCTCGTCGACGCTCATGTCCAGCACGTTCTCGCCGTCCAGCGTGATGGTGCCGCTGGTGACCGTGTAGCGCGGGTGGCCGGCGATCGTGGAGGCGAGGGTGGACTTGCCCGAGCCGTTGGGGCCCATGATGGCGTGGGTTTCGCCGGTCCTGATGGTCAGGCTGACGCCCTTCAGGATCTCCTTGGTGCCCTGCTCCGTCTCAATGCTGACGTGCAGGTCGTTGATCTCAAGAGTAGACATGCTCTTCTTTCTTTTTGTTCGTAAGTCTGGCGGTACTGGGCGCTCAGTAGTTCTCTACCGAAGCGCCGTTCACAACGTTGGTCACGTCCACGTAAACGTCATCGCCGTCGAGGGTGACGGCGAACACGGGCACGGGATCGTAGGCGGGCAGCTGGAGGGGTTGTCCGCTGCGGAGATCGAACTGGGAACCGTGTCCCCAGCATTCGATTGCGCAACCTTCAACTTCGCCTTCGGACAACGAGATATCCGCATGCGAGCAGGTATCGCCAATGGCGTGGATTTCGCCCATGGAATCCCTGACGATCGCTACGGGATAGTCGTCAATGAGAACCCGCAGGGCCTGCTTGACCTGGATGTCATTGGCGTTGCATACCAGTTCGCCCTTGGTTTGTTCACTCATGCTTGTCCGGACTGCCTGTCTTTGTTGGGTTCGTCGTTAGTTCTCGGTCGCGGCGAGCTCGCGCTCAACAGCGTCCGTCAGGCGATCTTCGATGGCCGGTACGTTGATCTTCTGGATGATCTCGTTGAGGAAGCCGCGGACTACGAGCCTGCGGGCAACTTCTTCCGGAATACCGCGGGCCATGAGGTAGAAGAGGTGCTCGTCGTCGAAACGTCCGGTAGCGCTGGCGTGGCCTGCACCGGCAATGAGACCCGTCTCGATCTCCAGGTTCGGCACGGAGTCGGCGCGGCAGCCATCGGTCAGAACCAGGTTCTGGTTCTTCTCGTAGCTGTCGGTTCCTTCGGCATTCTTCTGGATCAGGACATCGCCCACCCATACGGTGTGTGCACCCTTGCCTTGCAAAGCACCCTTGTACAGCACGTTGGACACGCAGTTCGCCTGACCGTGGTCAACGAACGTGCGGTGCTCAAGGTGCTGGCCGGCGTCTGCGAAGTACAGGCCGAAGAGTTCAACCTCGCCACCCGGAGCAGCAAAGCGTGCAGTCGGGGTGACACGGACGAGGTCTCCACCGAGGCTGACCACGATGTGCTTGAACTTGGCATCGCGGCCGATCTTCGCCTGCTGGGACGAAGCATGAACGGAGTCATCGTTCCATTCCTGCAGGGACACGACGGTCAGCTCTGCGCCATCCTCAAGAACGATTTCCACGTTCTCCGACACAACGGCAGAACCTTCGTGGCCGAGGACCAGGACACCCTTGGAGAACTTCTCCGCCACCACAACGATGTGCTGGGCAGCGGCATCGGTACCGGCGCCGGTCAAGGTAACCGTGATTTCCGACTCGAGCGTGGTCTCCGAGGGAACCGTGATCACAGTGGCTTCCTTGAAGCCGGACCAGGCGTTGGCAGAAACACGGTCTTCCGGAATGCCGGCCAAGCCGATGCGGCGGTCATCACGGCCGACAGTTTCGACAGTGACGCCGGCGGGTGCGGAAACCGTGACAGCCGGCGCCGCGCCGATAAGGGCTTCGGAGTGCAGCCCACGGAGACGACGAAGCGGAGTAAACCGCCAGTCCTCTTCGAGTCCGGTCAGTGCCTTGAAATCGTCAAGGTTGTACGAGGTGAGACGGCCGGCGCGGGAGCTGTCCGGGACGCCTACCCCGCCACCGTGGGAGTGGCTCTTGGACGAAGCGCCCGCGAGCGGACCCGCCGACGGCTTTGCCGCCGTCGAACCGTCAGCGTTGATGGGCGAGAGGTTCTCGCCTTCCTCCGTGAAGCCGTCGATAAAGGGCTGTGCTGAAGGCGCGCCGATGCGGGCCTTTTCAGTAGTGATATCAGTCATTATTAACCGACGGATCCTTCCATCTGAAGTTCAATCAAGCGGTTCAGCTCAAGGGCATATTCCATGGGCAGCTCGCGGGCGATCGGCTCGATAAAGCCGCGCACGATCATGGCCATGGCCTCGTCCTCCGGCATTCCGCGGGACATCAGGTAGAAGAGCTGTTCTTCGCTGACACGGGAAACGGTGGCCTCGTGGCCGAGTACGACGTCATCCTCACGGATGTCGATGTACGGGTACGTGTCCGACCGCGAAATGGTGTCCACCAGCAGCGCGTCACAGCGGACCGTGTTGGCAGAGTGCTTGGCACCCTCGCGGACCTGGACCAAGCCGCGGTAGGCAGCGCGGCCACCACCACGGGCGACAGATTTGGAAATGATGGAACTCTTGGTGTTCGGCGCGATGTGGACCATCTTTGAGCCGGTGTCCTGGTGCTGGCCCTCGCCTGCGAAAGCGATGGACAGCGTCTCACCCTTGGCGTGCTCGCCAACGAGGTAGACGGCCGGGTACTTCATGGTCACCTTGGAGCCGATGTTGCCATCGACCCACTCCATGGTGGCGCCCTCTTCGCAGATGGCGCGCTTGGTGACCAGGTTGTACACGTTGTTGGACCAGTTCTGGATGGTCGTGTAGCGGACGCGTGCGCCCTTCTTCACGATGATCTCCACGACCGCGGAGTGCAGCGAGTCCGAGGTGTAGATCGGAGCCGTGCAACCTTCGATGTAGTGAACGTAGGAGTCCTCATCGGCGATGATCAAGGTGCGCTCGAACTGGCCCATGTTCTCCGTGTTGATACGGAAGTAGGCCTGGAGCGGGATGTCGACGTGCACACCCTTGGGCACATACACGAATGATCCGCCGGACCAAACAGCCGTGTTGAGCGATGCGAACTTGTTGTCGCCCACGGGGATGATGGTGCCGAAGTACTCCTGGAAGATCTCAGGGTGCTCACGCAGCGCGGTGTCGGTGTCCAGGAAGATGACGCCCTGGGCTTCCAGGTCCTCACGGATCTGGTGGTAGACAACCTCGGACTCGTACTGGGCGGCCACGCCCGAGACGAGGCGGCTGCGCTCAGCTTCCGGAATACCCAGTTTCTCGTAGGTGTTCCGGATGTCCTCGGGAAGGTCTTCCCAGGTTGCCGCCTGCTTTTCGGTGGAGCGCACGAAGTACTTGATGTTATCGAAATCGATGCCCGAGAGGTCCGCACCCCAGGTAGGCATGGGTTTGCGGTCGAAGTACTTCAGGCCTTTGAGGCGCAGATCGAGCATCCATTCGGGCTCGTTCTTCTTCGAGGAGATGTCGCGGACGACCTCCTCGTTGAGGCCACGACGGGCATTGGCGCCTACGTCGTTCTTGTCGGCCCAGCCGTACTCGTAGTTTCCGATACCGTGCAGTTCGGGATTCTTCTCCAGAATCTCCGAGATCACAGTGCCGTCGGCTACCGCTTTCTCTGCTATTTGGTCCGTCATCACGGCCTTTCTTGCTGGTTGTTAGATTCCTGATACGGGCTCTTGGGTTGCACTTCGGCGCCTGGGGGCACCGTGGCAGCCAATCGCCCGGTAGGTATGTGGGTGGTGCAAACATGTCCGCCCTGCGCGAGCGTCGAGAGGCGCCGGACGTCGACTCCCACCAAACGGGAGAAGACCTTGGTCTCGGCATCGCAGAACACCGGGAACTCCGCGGCGAGGCGTTGAATGGGGCAATGCCCTTGGCACAGCTGAACGCTGGACAACGCTGCGGGCAACGGCGCCTTGGCTTCGATGGAATGGGCGGAGGCAACAAAGCCGTCGCGGCTCAATGCCTTGGATAGTGCCATGGCTCTGGCGGTGATGTCGTCCCCTGCGGCCTGGACTTCCGGTGCATAGCGCCTTTCCATGTCCGCGAAACGCTCTTCCGCATACTCCCGGACAGCGTCCTCGCCCGCAAGTTCCTGGAGGCGACGCAGGGCCGAGCTTGCGATGTTCAGGTAGTCATCGCCCAGCTTGGACTGCCCCTGTGAACTCAGGACATAGCGACGCGCGGGCCGACCGGCACCTGAACCGGCCTTGGCAACACGCTTGACCTCAATGACGCCACTGCGTTCAAGATGGTCAAGGTGCCTGCGAACGGCGGCGGGGGTAAATCCGAGGAGATCTCCCAGCTCGGCTGCGCTGACAGGACCATTCTCGAGCACGGCGCTGAGGACGCGGTCACGGGTGCGGTCATCCGCGTCCGGCAGCGAGGGTGAGGCAACAAGGGCCTCTCCCGCTGCAGCATGCCGCTTTTGGGGCATGGATACTGGACTGCTCATGGAATACACAACACAATCATGTCGTAATTTGTTTCACGCATCCAGTAAGGCAAGACTGACCTTGGCTCCGCGCCAAGTGTGACCGTACTACTTCACGTAGAATACTTTGGTGCGCTCACCCGAATCTCCTGTCCTCACCATAGACGGACTCATCAAGGATGTAGGCCCTTTGGCCTCCCTCGACGGCAAAATGTTACGGGTGGTCAGTGGACTGTCCCTGGTGGCAGAGCGTGGCCAGGTAACCGCACTTCTTGGTGCGAACGGGGCCGGCAAGACCACCACGCTGGAGTGTGCCCAGGGCCTGCAGAAGCGAACCGGTGGCTCCATCACCCTTCTGGGGGCGGATCCGGATACTGCAGGTGCTGAACTGCGCGCCCGGGTAGGCGTGATGCTCCAGGACGGTGGCCTGCCGCCGTCGGCCCGTCCAATCCCGCTGTTGCGCCACGTGGCCGGCATGTACAAGAACCCCATGAACGTCGATGCCCTGGTGGAGCGGCTGGGCATCAACCAGTTCAGCAGGACCGGGGTGCGGCGTCTTTCCGGGGGTCAAAAGCAACGGCTGGCTTTGGCGGCAGCCCTCGTTGGAAACCCGGAGATCCTGTTCCTTGATGAGCCCAGTGCCGGGCTCGATCCGCAGTCGCGGCAAATGGTGTTCGAACTTATTGCCGAACTGCGGGACGCGGGCATGGGAATCGTTCTCACCACGCATCTGATGGACGACGCCGAGCGGCTGGCGGACTACGTCTACATCATCGACGGCGGACACAACGTGGCGGAAGGGACAGTGGCTGAACTCCTCAGGCATGACCACTCCGCCGAATCCGGAGCGTCAGACCGGACTCTGTACTTCGATGCTCCTGCAGGTCTCGACTTCGCAGGCGTCGTGGGAGCCGGGCTCCGCATTACCGAGTCCCGCTCCGGAAGTTACGCCATTGCCGGCGCCATAACTCCCGCTGACCTCGCCGGGCTGACTGCCTGGTGGGCAGAACGGAACATCATGCCTGCATCGCTGCGCCTGGAATCACGAAGCCTCGAGGACGTCTTCCTCGACATCTCCGGAAGGGACCTCCGATGACCGGCCTACTCGCTCCCAACGCAGGTCCGGCGTCCCTGCCCCGCCGCATCATGCAGCAGGGACGGTACGAAACCATCACCATGCTGCGCAACGGTGAGCAGCTCATCCTCGCCATCGTCCTTCCGTTGATGGCCTTGGTGGGCCTGGTGGTGACCCCGCTGCTGGACGGTCTCGGTCCCTCGCGGGTAGATACCGCTACGCCGGGCATCCTGGCTCTTTGCGCCATGTCCACCGCGTTTACCGGACAAGGCATTGCCACAGGATTTGATCGCCGCTACGGGGTGCTCCGCTTCCTCTCCACCACCCCGCTTGGCAGGGGCGGCCTCATTGCAGGGAAGATCCTTGCCGTGCTGGTGGTCCTTGCCCTCCAGGTCCTGGTGGTTGGCGCCGTGGCAGGTTTCCTTGGATGGCAGCCACGCCCGGAAGCCTGGCTTCCCGGGCTGGGCCTGCTCGTCCTTGGCGCAGCAGCTTTCACGGCTCTCGGTTTGCTGGTGGCCGGCACTGTGCGGCCCGAGGCTACGCTCGCCATTACCAATTTGCTCTGGATCCTGCTGGGTGCGCTGGGCGGAATCGTCGTACCGGCCGATCGCCTGCCGGCGGTTCTGCAGGGCATTGTGCATTTCCTGCCTTCCGGGGCACTTGGGCAAGGACTGAGGGATGCCTTCCTTCAGGGCACCATTCCCTTGTCTGCCGTTGTGATCCTGCTGCTGTGGACCGTGCTGGCAGGCGGCGCGGCCATCCGCTGGTTCAAATGGAACTAAGCAAATCCGAGCAAAACTGATCCGAGCAGAACTAAGAAGTGAGAAAACTGTGAGCACGGCATCCCGCCTCCCGAAAACCGTCCAGCAATGGACATCCAAACTGCCCACCGAGGTCAACTCGGCCGTACGTCGCTTGGCGTTGCTGTCGCTCATCGGGCAGACCATCCTGGTGGTGACAGGGGGCGCCGTACGGCTTACGGCATCCGGTTTGGGCTGCCCTACGTGGCCCCGCTGCACCAACGACTCCTTGGTCAATACCCCCGAAATGGGTATCCACGGTTTCATTGAGTTCGGCAACCGCCTGCTCACCTTCGCCCTGGCCGCCGTCGCCGCGCTCATGCTGGTGTACCTGTGGAACCTCCGCAAGCAGCGCCGGGACCTCTTCCTGCTGGCACTTGGCCTTCTTGCCAGCATCCCGGCGCAGGCCATTATTGGCGGGATCACCGTGCTCTCCAACCTCAACCCCTGGGTTGTGGGCCTGCATTTCCTTGTCTCGATGGCACTCGTTGTCTTCGCAACTTTGCTGGTCAACAGGGCCTACGGGCGAACGGGCCGATTCATGAACAGGACCCTGCCGGCACTACCTTCAGTAACTCGTCCCCTGATGATGGCGGTTGCCGTGTTCTCCGCCATCGCTGTCATGCTCGGCGTCGTGGTCACAGGAGCCGGCCCGCACGCCGGGGACGCCGATGCTCCGAGGAATGACCTCGATTGGGATCTCTTCTCACACATCCACGCCATTCCCGCCTACCTCATCACGGCCGGCACCCTCCTCGCCGTGTTCCTGGTGGTCCGGCGCAGGATCAGTGGTCCGTTCCGCACTGCTGCCTTCCTCTTGCTGGGCGTGACGTTGCTGCAGGCAGTCATTGGCTTCACCCAGTACTACAACGGCATTCCGGCGCTTCTGGTGGGCGCGCACATGCTGGGCGCTGCGCTGCTGATGAGCGCTGCCACGAATGCAGCGGACGTCGCCAAACACAGTCCGGTCGGCTAGGCGTACTTGTCGGGTTGGGAACAGGCCCTCGGGTAACGCGCTTCTGGTAGCTGGTTACCTGCCAGTGGCTAGAGGCGAATCAACTGGGCTGGGTTGGCCCTGGATGCAACGAGGGCAGGGTACGCGGCAGCGATGGTGCCGCTCAGGGTGCCTGCGCCGATTCCCCAGAATGCGGCAAACCCTGGAATGGCCGGCACCAGCCCTCACTCGCCGCATAGCTAAGGACAGCGGCCATTCCAATGGCGGCCCCTGCTGCGCCGCCGATCGCCCCGACGATGGCCCCTTCCAGGAGAAACATGCAGCCCAGCGGCCAGCGCCGCATACCGAGGGCCCGCCTCAAGGCGATCTCATTGAACCTCGCTGTCACTCCGAGATACATCGTCGTGCCTGCGCTGAGGCACGCGATGGCCAACAGGACGACGGAGACGATCGCTACCAGTCGGCCGAGATCCGAATTGATTCCTTGCTTGAGTTCGCGTAGGTCAGCCACGGTCTCAACCTTGACGGCGCCCGTTTCGGTGGGGTTTAGCGCCTTGGGGATTGCCTCGGCAATTGCGGCAGGCATTCCGGGGTCCGTGCGCAAAACCAGGCTGGCCGCCATTCTGTCTGTGACGGAATAGGATCCGAGTCCCACCACCACAGCTTCGGTCAGAATGGGGTCCCGTCCCGGGTCCGTAATGAGGCCGACCACCGGAACAGGTTGCCCAAAGAGCCAGACGACGGCGCCGGGCCCAGGGGTGCCGATGCCCAGATCCTGCGCTGCTCCTCGACCGATAAATGCCACTGGACCACCAAATGATTGATCGAGCAGGGCCGGGTCACCGAACGAAACCGTTGCGCCTTGTATCGCCAGATAGCCGGAGTCCGCCACTCTGACTGCCCCACCAAATACGGGTTGATCAGGAAAAGTGCCTGGGCGGAAGGTTGACGGGAGGACAACCGAAGCCGATAGCTCGGCGACAATTCCGCCTCCCCGGACTCCCTTAAGCTGCTTTGCTCGTCCGAGGTCGGATCGGACCGCATCCCAGGATGGGTACCCGCCGTCGCGGTTTACTCGGACTTCATCGCTGGCGGCGTCGTCAATGCGGTCCGCGACCTTAACGGCGGCGCTTTCGCTAAGACCGATGGCTGCGACCAAGCCACCGCTGCCGATGAGAAAAGCCAGAATCAAGAGCAGTGCCTTCCCGGGTCGTCCGGTAAGGGCGGAGAGTGCCTCGGCAACGAGGTCGGTGAACTCACTTATGCGCTGACGCTTGAGGGCGGACGCGGATGGGGAAACCTGTGCGTCCGTCGCCGTCGCTTGACGGATCGCCGCTCCTGTATCGCTGATCACCTGGCCGTCCCGCATCGTGATGACTCTGTCTGCGGAGCCGGCAATGCCCGGATCATGAGTGACCATGATGACGGTGGTCCCGCCCTCGCGAAGCTCGCGTAAGTGCTGCAGCACAATCGCGCCGTTGGCTGTGTCGAGGCTTCCAGTGGGCTCGTCAGCGAGGATAACGTCTGGATCACCGATGACAGCGCGGGCGATTGCGAGCCGTTGCCGTTCACCGCCAGAGAGCATCGCCGCCGGTGTGCCCACGCGATGGTCGAGGCCAAAACGATGTAATTGCGGCCAGACCAGCGATTTCTGAAGCGCCGCCTTTATCCCCCGGGCGCGAAGACCCAGCGTGGCGTTGCGTGCTGTTGAGTCGCGTCCCACCACATGGGAGTCCTGAAAGACAAAGCCAAATGTACGGGCCCTGCTTTCAGCGCGTTGGCCCTCGTTGAATCCTGCCGTGTTCGCGCCGCTAAGGAGGTAGGTGCCGCTGGTCGCCGTATCCAAAAGGCCCAGGATGTTGAGGAGCGTCGACTTGCCGGAACCTGAAAGTCCCACGATCGCTACAAATTCCCCCGCATGGATATCCAGGTCGATGCTTCTGAGCGCTTCCGTTCCCGAAAAGGAGCGGGTGACCCCACGCAGGCTTAGGAGCGCCGGCCGACCGTTCGGGTCGCACTTTGCTGGTTCAGGCACAGTTGTTCGATCATGGGAGTCGGACATGATCCCCTTCCGCAATGGACGGGACATCTGCCAGGGCAGCCCACCCGTCGGCTTGGCCCGTCACAGAGACATCCACGCGTCGGACATCTGGGCCGGCCTCAACCTCAACGAAGGCACTGCCTCGCTCCTGACGGATTGCGATCAGAGGGACCGCCAAGGTTTCAGGGGCCGCGGTGATGGCAGTGACCGTTAGTGTCTGCCCGGCCGAAAACCCTGCACTGCCGGCCGTCAGCGGCAGCGTTATGTCCTTTCCCGGAATGTCGCTGCTGTCTTTTCCTCCTGCGATGAAAGCACTTACTCCGGCAACCTTTGTGTCAAGGGTTGCCGATCCGGCACGGACTGTCACAGCTGCACCCACGGGGAATGACTCCGCCTGCAGCACGTCGGCACGCGCGATGATGGTGTCAGGGGCGATGGTTACGTTGGCGACGATGCCGTCCTCTCCGAGGACAGTTCCCGGTTGCGCAATAGTTGCGATCTTTCCAACATCGCCAGGGATCTGGACGAATTCCTGCCAGCGGAAGATGACAGCCGAGGTGTTGGTATCGTCGCCGTGATTATCGGCCGCCACCTCCGTGGGCGCCTTTGATCCAGCAGCCAGGTACCAATTGGAGAGTGCCAGCTGGGTTCCGTGGTCGAATACACCGCTGGCGGGCACAGGAAATCCAAAATTGGTGAGCGCCTCCTGAAGACCTTTGACGTCAGGCCCGGACTGACCCGGTGAAATGTCCCGGTAGAGCGGGACGGCGGACGGCATGACAAGGAGTGGGCGGCCGGAGACGACGGCCACAAGTTGCCCCGGTACGAGCTCGTCGCCAGGTGACTTGGCAGCCGACGTCACCACCAGGCGGGCAATTCCGCTGGAGGCGGCAGCCTTGATGGTTGACTGCGTCCCAGGGACGACCTTGCCGGACAAGACGACCTGCTTTACGACGGCACGCCTCTCCACAGTGGCGGATACAGGAACCGTTTGCTGGGAGGCCTGAGGTGACTCTGCACTCTCCGCCGCGCTGATACCTGCCCAGTAGGCGGCCCCCAGCCCGCCCACGACCAGCACCAACACGCACGGGAGGAGCCACCATCGCGGAATGCGCCGCATTGCAGAGTTGAGCTGGGTTTCAGAGTTCTGCATGGTTTCAGAGCGTGGCATCGGCCACCCCGTGGTCCCTCAGCACCTGCTTGGCCCGTTCGACGGATGCAGCTTTCTGGCTAGCGACTTCATTGAGCTCGGCCTGATGGTCCTTCATTTGCGCGGCCTCGTACTGCGCGAGGATGTCATACGGAAGCTGTGCCCCGCCGCTGGAGTCCTTGCATTCGACATCAAGCAATGCCATCCGAACTTCCTCTTCTTTGGACGCTGCGCCTTGGAAAGACCACGAATCCGAGCCGGCGAGCTTCAAACCCTTGGCCGCCACGCAGTCCTCCCATGCCCTCCGATATGACAGGTAATCCGGGTCTCGATCAGTTAAGGCCAAGGAAGTCTGAACTATCCTGTTCTGAACCGACTGATCGACGGCCAATCCTTCGAGGAGCTCCGGAAACCCCGCCCGTCCAACAGAGTTGTAGCATTTGGTTTCGGCTTCCTGTTGTCGTGCAGTGACGGGAGATCGCTCGGGCTGCGCGTCCAGCACGCCCGGGATTTTGCGGATTTCCGGGCTGAACCCGTTCCTCGCGGCAAGGGCCCGGGACCACTGACCGTAACTGCGGTCCTGCATTGCCTTACCGGCTCCACCCCGCGGAGCCCCGCCGAAGCCCGCATCTTCGACGCAATCGTAGATAAGGAATGCGACCGCGGTGTTGACGATGAGGTTCTCTCGATCCGAGTACCAATAGCTGCTCATGGGGAGGAGGACTTCGCCGGTGATCTCGTTGAGAGAAGCCCTTGCCCCCGCTCCGTCAGAACGGTCGACGATCGGAAGGCTGCCATCGGAACCGCGGTCTGGCGGTGAAGCTGGAGGTGCTGAACAAGCTGCTCCCAACAGAGCCACTATCGTGACGATGACAGCAAAAACCGCGGCGAGACCACCGGCCCGGGTCCTCAAGAACTCAGCCCCAAACACTTGAGATTTCGTCATCCCAATTCACGCCGGGAATCATGGCACTGCCACGCAGATCATTCATTGCGTTGCCGCCCCGGAAGATTATGGCGTGGCCGTCATAGTTGGCATCCCGATAGAAGTACACGTAGGGCGAGGCCCAGTCTGACGGCGGCCCAACTACCAAGGAACTGGCTTGGTCATTTGCGGCGTTGCCGACGTAGGAAGTTACCCAGCCGAAGGGGCGCGGGGTTCCCAGGAACCAATAATCGTCGTAAAAGCAAACGCGGGCCGTGGAGCAGGCAGGAGCGGCTTGAGCTGCGCTCACTCCTGTCAGGACCGAGGCTGACGCTACTGCCAAAACACCCGCTGTGCGAAGTACCGCTTTCATGATTTCCCCAATGCTCCATTTGAATCGGAACAACTTTGTTCCTCCACGAACGGTAGGTCTCCAAAGGCACCACCTAGACGCAAAAGGCTCATCTAGGTGGTGATTTCATCAACTTTGAGTGGTCAGATCGCCAAAATAGGTGGTGTGAGCACTCCATCTAGGTGCTCAGCGATGGGTCCAAGCGGTAGGGATGTGAGCGAGCGATGGGGGAAACGGAACGACGTCGGCACTCAGGTGAGTGCCGACGTCGTCGGATATTGCTGCGGGACGGAGGGGTGGAATCAGCCGCCGATGATCGGGGAACCGATGAACGGATCCACAGCCAAGGCGATGAAGAGGAGTGTCAGGTAGCTGATGGAGCCGTGGAAGACCTTCATGGCGCCCTTGTTGGAGACATCGCCGCCCTGCGCACGCTTGTAGAGGGCGTGGCTTTCGTAGAGGAACCATGCACCGGCGGCCACAGCAACGATCGTGTAGACCCAGCCCGCGCCTCCGACCGGAATCATCAGCAGCGAACAGGCAACCATGGCCCAGGCGTAGAGGACTACCTGCACCGAAACGACCTTGGCACCGGCGATCGCACCGAGCATGGGTACCTTGGCGTTGCGGTAATCCTCGCCGTAACGCATGGACAGGGGCCAGTAGTGCGGAGGCGTCCACAGGAAGATGACCATGAAAAGGACGATTGCGGGCCATTCGACAGTGTTGGTGACCGCGGCCCAGGCAATGAGGACCGGGAAGCAGCCCGCCGCGCCGCCCCAAACAATGTTCTGGGCTGTGCGGCGCTTGAGGATCATCGTGTAGATGACCACGTAGAACACGATGGCGCCAAGTCCAAGCCAGGCGGAAAGCGGGTTTGCGCCGAACCACAGGATGGCGATGGACGCAGCACCAAGGATCCAAGCGAAAACGAGGGCTTCCCGGGGGGAGACTTCGCCTGTCACCAGCGGGCGCTTTTCGGTTCGGTGCATCAGTTTGTCGATGTCGCGGTCGATGTAGCAGTTGAACACACCGGCGCTGCCGGCTGCGAAGGCGCCGCCGACGAGGGTTGCCAGGATCAGGCCGATGGAGGGGAAGCCGCGCTGCGCAAAGATCATGGTGGGCAGGGTGCTGACCAGGAGCAGCTCGATGACACGGGGTTTGGTCAGAGCCAGATACGCCTTTAATTTACGGGAAGTTCCGATGCTTCCCCGGGCCGGGGAAGCGTTGACGGGCGTATCAGTTGTGCTCACGGCGGCAGTCACTCTGTTCTATGCTCTGGGGTTCTCGCAGCGGATGTCGTCCCGGCTTTCGAAAGCAAACACGGGCGCATGAACCGCTGGTGGCCTCCAAATATCATACCGTGGCCGGAAGAGGCCCGATGTCCGCAAAATACGCCAATGTTTCCGAATCTTCACTGCTCCCGGGGGCAATCGTGATTCATATAAGGGAATTTCTGTCCAGTTAGTGGGATTCCCTGAGTTCCATGACACGTTTGGGGCTAAGCTGTTGAGCAGAACAGCACACGTTGATCATCCGGGAAACCGTATTCTCGGATATCCGTGGGTCTGGATGAGAGATCAACGTTTCAATGGTGAACGGCTGGTAGACACATTGCAGCGGGCGCCATCCTGTGCTTCCTGCGTGCCGTGTCCATACGCCTGCCGTCAGCACAGAGAGGGGCTCGGTTTTCGTGCCACATTTGGAAGAGCAAGAACTGTCATGGACCGATCTGGACAAGAAGGCTGTTGACACCGTTCGCGTGTTGGCTGCTGATGCCGTGGAGAAGGTCGGAAACGGCCACCCCGGCACGGCGATGAGCTTGGCTCCGGCAGCATACCTGCTGTTCCAGAAGCTGATGCGCCACGATCCGAAGAACCCGGACTGGCTGGGCCGCGACCGCTTCGTGCTGTCCCCCGGTCACACGTCGCTGACCCTTTACATCCAGTTGTTCCTTTCCGGCTACGGCCTGGAGCTGAAGGACCTTGAAGCACTGCGTACCTGGGGTTCGCTGACCCCGGGCCACCCGGAGTACAAGCACACCGCTGGCGTGGAAATCACCACCGGCCCGCTGGGCCAGGGCCTGGCTTCGGCCGTCGGCTTCGCCTACTCGCAGCGTCGCCAGCGTGGATTGTTCGACGCCGATGCTCCCGCCGGCGAGTCGCCGTTCGACCACACCATCTGGGTCATCGCTTCCGACGGCGACCTGCAGGAAGGTGTCACTTCCGAGGCATCCTCGCTTGCCGGACACCAGGAACTGGGCAACCTCGTTGTGATCTACGACGAGAACCACATTTCCATCGAAGACGACACCGACATCGCCTTCACCGAAGACGTCCTCAAGCGCTACGAGGCCTACGGCTGGCACACCCAGCGCGTTGACTGGACCAAGACCGGCGAATACGTCGAAGACGTGCAGGAACTGTACTCGGCTCTTCTGGCTGCCAAGGCCGAGACAAACAAGCCGTCCATCATCTCGCTGCGCACCATCATTGGCTACCCGGCCCCGAAGAAGCAGAACACGGGCAAGATCCACGGCTCTGCCCTGGGTGCCGAAGAAGTCGCTGCACTGAAGAGCGTGCTCGGCTTCGATCCGGCCAAGTCCTTCGACGTTGACGAGGAAGTCCTGGCCCACGCCCGCAAGGTCCTTGACCGCGGTGCCGAGTCCCGGGCCGCATGGCAGGCATCGTTCGAGGCATGGCAGTCTGCCAACCCGGATGCCGCTGCCCTGCTCGAGCGCGTCGAGGCGAAGAAGTTGCCGGCCGAGCTTGACGCTGCGCTTCCTGTCTTCGAAGCCGGCAAGGACGTTTCCACCCGTGCGGCATCGGGCAAGGTCCTCAACGCCATCGGTCCGGTCCTTCCTGAGCTTTGGGGCGGTTCGGCCGACCTCGCCGAGTCGAACAACACCACCATCGAAGGCTCGCCGTCGTTCATCCCGACCTCGCGCTCCACGGATGCCTGGAAGGGCAACCCGTACGGACGTGTCCTGCACTTCGGTATCCGTGAGCACGCTGCCGCCTCGATCGTCAACGGCATTTCCCTGCACGGACGCACCCGCGCGTTCTCCGGCACGTTCCTGATCTTCAGCGACTACCAGCGTCCGGCTATCCGTCTCGGCGCACTGATGGGCGTTCCGTCCCTGTATGTGTGGACGCACGACTCCATCGGTTTGGGCGAAGACGGACCTACCCACCAGCCGGTGGAGCAGCTTGCTTCCTTGCGTGCCATTCCGGGCCTGGACGTTGTCCGCCCGGGCGATGCCAACGAGGTCTCCGCTGCATGGAAGGCCATGCTGGAGAACCACGAAAACCCCGCCGGCATTGTGCTGACCCGCCAGAACATCCCCACCTACGCCCGCGGCGAAGGTGAAGCCGTCGGTGACACCTTCGCTTCCACCGCAGGCGTTGCCAAGGGCGGTTACGTCCTGGCCGAAGCCTCCAAGGACGGCGAGACCGTTGACGCACAGGTCATCCTGATCGGCACCGGCTCGGAAGTCCAGCTCGCAGTCCAGGCCCGCGAAGCCCTCCAAGCAGAAGGCATCGCAGCTCGCGTCGTGTCCATGCCCTGCGTGGAATGGTTCAACAAGCAGGACGAGGCCTACCGCGAATCCGTGCTGCCGGCGGCCGTCAAGGCCCGTGTTTCCGTCGAAGCCGGCCTCGCCCTTGGATGGCGCGAATTCGTCGGCGACGCCGGCCGTTCGATCTCCCTGGAGCACTTTGGCGCCTCGGCTGACTACAAGCGGCTCTTCAACGAATTCGGCATCACCGCCGAAGCCGTCGCCGCCGCAGCCAAGGACTCCCTCGCAGACGCCAACGCGTAACAGCCTGATACCTCACAACAGGAGAAACCACATGTCTACAACTCCCACGCAGCAGCTTTCCGACGCCGGCGTTTCGATCTGGCTCGACGACCTCTCCCGCACCCGCCTGGAAACGGGCACCCTGCAGAAGCTCATCGACGAAAAGAACGTTGTTGGTGTCACCACCAACCCGTCCATCTTCCACGCCGCAATCACCTCCGGCACGGACTATGACGCAACCATCGCGGCCAAGGCGGAAGCCGGGGCCAGCGTCGAAGAGACCATCTTCGAAATCACCACGACCGATGTCGCCGATGCCTGCGATCTCTTCGCCCCGATTGCCGCGGCCACCAACGGTGTCGACGGCCGCGTTTCCATCGAGGTGGACCCCCGCCTTGCCTGGGACACCGAGGGCACCATCGCCGAGGCCAAGCACCTCTACGCGAAGGTCAACAAGGACAACGTCCACATCAAGATCCCGGCTACCTTGGAAGGCCTCGAGGCCATCACGGCCACCCTGGCCGAGGGCATCAGCGTCAATGTCACTCTGATCTTCTCCTTGGAGCGCTACCGCGCCGTCATCAACGCTTTCCAGTCCGGCCTGGAGCAGGCCAAGGATAACGGCCACGACCTCTCCAAGATCCACTCCGTTGCCTCGTTCTTCGTCTCCCGCGTGGACAGCGAGATCGACAAGCGCCTGGATGCCATCGGAACCGAAGAAGCCAAAGCACTCAAGGGCAAGGCCGGCGTTGCCAATGCACGTCTGGCTTACCAGGTCTACGAAGAGCTCTTCTCCACCGAGCGCTGGGCAGTTCTGGCTGAGGCCGGCGCACTCCCCCAGCGTCCTCTGTGGGCTTCCACCGGCGTGAAGGACCCCGCTTACCCGGACACCCTCTACGTCACGGAGCTCGTTGCTGCGGGCGTGGTGAACACCATGCCCGAAAAGACCCTCGATGCCACGTTCGACCACGGCGTGGTCACCGGCGACACCATCACCGGGACGTACGACGAAGCGAACGAGACCCTCAACGCCCTCGAAGCGCTGGGCGTCTCCTACAACGACGTCGTGACCCTTCTTGAGACCGAAGGCCTCGAGAAGTTCGTGGGCTCCTGGAAGGAACTCCTCGCCGACGTCGAAGGCGCACTCGTCACCGCACGGAAGGCCTCCTAAGCGACCATGAGCACACTCAGTTACGACGCCAGCGGTGCTGCGCAGCAAGCCATCGCCAAGCACATTGACGGCCTGGTCGAAGACAGGATCGCCACCCGCATCTTTGCCAAGGACCACACACTGTGGGGTCCCGACGCGGAGTCCGAGGCGGCCATCCGTCTCGGTTGGGTGGAAGCGGCCACGGTTTCCCAGTCCCTGGTTGGCGACATCCTGGAGCTTCGTGATGCCCTTCGGGCCGAAGGCGTCTCGCGCATTGTCCTGTGTGGCATGGGTGGGTCCTCTTTGGCTCCCGAGGTCATTGCCGGCACCGCTGGCGTCGAGCTGACTGTGCTGGACAGCACCGACCCTGAACAGGTCAGTGCTGCGCTGGCGGACCGTTTGGCCGAAACTGCCATCGTTGTCTCTTCCAAATCCGGTTCCACCGTGGAGACCGACTCGCAGCGCAGGGTCTTCGAGAAGGCGTTCAACGACGCCGGCATCGACGCCAAGAGCCGCATCATTATCGTCACCGACCCCGGTTCGCCGTTGGACAAAGCATCCCGTGAGGCCGGCTACCGTGCCGTTTTCAACGCGGATCCCAACGTAGGCGGCCGCTTCTCGGCCCTGACCGCTTTCGGCCTTGTCCCTTGTGGCCTGGCTGGCGTGGATATCCAGGCGTTCCTGGATGAAGCAGAAGAAGCAGCCGAGATCCTGAACGAGGATTCGACCGACAACATCGGTCTTGCCCTCGGCATTGCCCTGGGTGGTACCTCTCCCTTGCGCAACAAGATCGTCATCGCCGAGGACGGCTCCGGCATTGTTGGCTTTGCTGACTGGGCTGAACAGCTCATCGCAGAGTCAACGGGCAAGCTGGGCACCGGTGTCCTGCCCGTGGTTGCCGGTCCGGACTCCCCCGAAGCCCTTGGCGGCGCCGAGGACGTCTTGGTGGTCCGTCTGGTAAGTGCCGATGCCGACATCGAACTTCGCGAAAACGAGGTGGCGATCGCCGGCGGGCTCGCCTCCCAGATGTTTGTGTGGGAGTTTGCCACGTCCGTGGCGGGCCGCCTGCTTGGCATCAACCCGTTCGACCAGCCCGACGTCGAGGCTGCCAAGGTGGCTGCACGCGGCTTGCTGGATGCCCGCCCGGAACCCACGCCTGCGGCGTTTACCGACGGTGCAGTGGAAGTACGCGGAGGCGAATGGCTCGGCTCTGCGGATTCGGTAGCTGATGCCGTGCAGGCCCTTCTCGGCCAGCTTGGCTCGGATGGCTACCTTAGCGTCCAGGCCTACCTTGACCGCATCACCCATGCTCCGCTTGAGGGTATCCGGGATGAACTCGCAGCTGTATCGGGCCGTCCGGTGACCTTCGGCTGGGGCCCGCGGTTCCTGCACTCGACCGGCCAGTTCCACAAGGGCGGACCGGCCATCGGTGTATTCCTGCAGATCACCGCGGCCTCGTCCACTGACCTCGAGATCCCAGAGCGTCCGTTCACCTTCGGCCAGCTCATCGCTGCCCAGGCGTCCGGTGACGCCCAGGTCCTGGAAGGCCATGGCCGCCCTGTGCTTCGCCTGCACCTCACCGAGCGCGCTGCCGGCGTAGCTCAGCTTCAGGAAGTCGTCGCTGCGTTGGCCGGCCAGGCCAGCTCACTCGAAAGCTAAGGCACATAGAAAAACATGCCAGAAACTGAAAACGGCAGGAAGAACGGCGGCCTGCGGAACCCTTTGCGGGATCCGCGGGACCGCCGCCTGAACCGCATCGCCGGGCCGTCGTCGTTGGTCTTCTTCGGAGTGACCGGCGACCTCGCCCGCAAGAAACTCATGCCGGCGGTCTACGACCTCGCCAACCGGGGCCTGTTGCCGCCGAGCTTTGCACTGGTGGGATTCGGGCGCCGGGACTGGGACAACGCCGATTTCGCGGCTGAGGTCAAGGAAAACGTCAAGGCTCACGCCCGTACCAAGTTCGACGAAGGTGTCTGGGAGCAGCTCGCTTCCGGTATCCGTTTCGTTCAGGGCGAGTTCGACGACGACGACGCTTTCGAGCGTCTGGGCGATGTCCTGGACGAATTGGACGAAACCCGCGGCACCCGTGGCAACCACGGCTTCTACCTGTCCATCCCGCCGAAGGCGTTCGAACAGGTATGTCGTCAGCTTTCCAAGCACGGCTTGGCGCAGGCCCAGCCCGGCCAGTGGCGCCGTGTGGTGATCGAGAAGCCGTTCGGCCACGACCTCGAATCAGCCCGCCAGCTCAACGACATCGTGGAGTCCGTGTTCCCGCCTGATGCCGTGTTCAGGATTGACCACTACCTGGGCAAGGAGACGGTCCAGAACATCCTGGCTCTTCGCTTCGCGAACCAGCTGTTCGAACCCCTCTGGAACGCCAACTACGTGGACCACGTCCAGATCACCATGGCCGAAGACATCGGCACCGGTGGTCGCGCAGGCTATTACGACGGTGTCGGTGCAGCCCGCGACGTCATTCAGAACCACCTGTTGCAGCTTCTGGCGTTGACTGCCATGGAAGAGCCGATCTCATTCAACGCAGATGACCTGCGTGCAGAGAAGGAAAAAGTCCTCGCAGCCGTTAAATTGCCAGAGGACCTCTCAACGCACTC
Organism: Paenarthrobacter sp. TAF1; assembly: GCF_052113825.1. Taxonomy (NCBI): domain Bacteria; kingdom Bacillati; phylum Actinomycetota; class Actinomycetes; order Micrococcales; family Micrococcaceae; genus Paenarthrobacter; species Paenarthrobacter sp. TAF1. Next base: position 70,127 of record NZ_JBFRDO010000001.1, on the reverse strand, counting down.
CGCCCGCGGCCAGTTCACCGGCGGTTGGCAAGGCGGCGAGAAAGTCCTCGGTTACCTGGACGAGGACGGCATCCCGGCAGATTCGAAAACCGAGACGTACGCCGCGATCCGCGTGGATATCAATACCCGCCGGTGGAACGGGGTTCCGTTCTACCTGCGCGCCGGAAAGCGCCTGGGCCGCCGAGTCACCGAAATCGCAGTGGTCTTCAAGAGGGCACCCAACCTGCTCTTCCGTGACCACGGCGAGGACGACTTCGGCCAGAACGCCGTAGTTATCCGTGTCCAACCCGACGAGGGCGCCACGATCCGCTTCGGCTCCAAGGTGCCGGGCACGCAGATGGAAGTCCGCGATGTCACCATGGACTTCGGCTACGGGCACTCGTTCACAGAGTCCAGCCCCGAAGCGTACGAGCGTCTGATCCTGGACGTGCTGCTCGGCGAGCCGCCGCTCTTCCCGCGCCATCAGGAAGTGGAACTATCCTGGAAGATCCTGGATCCGTTCGAGGACTACTGGGCCGGGCTTGATGAGCAACCGCAACCCTACGCACCCGGCAGCTGGGGACCGGCATCGGCCGATGCCCTGCTGGCCCGTGACGGACGAACCTGGAGAAGGCCATGATCGTAGATCTTCCCGATACCACTACTTCCAAGATCTCCAAGAAGATCATGTCGCTGCGCGAACAGGGCGGCGTGATTGCCTTGGGCCGGGTCCTGACGCTGGTTGTCGTGACCAAGTCCGGGCAGGAAGAAGAAGCCATCGAAGCGGCCAATGAAGCCAGCCGGGAACACCCCTGCCGCATCATTGTGCTCGCCGACGCCGGGTCTGAAGGCCCCGATCGTCTGGACGCCCAGATCCGCGTCGGTGGAGACGCCGGCGCGTCGGAAGTCATCGTCCTGCGCGGCCACGGGCACATGGCCCACGAGAGCGAATCCCTGGTTTCGGCTCTCCTCCTGCCGGACGCTCCGATCGTGGCCTGGTGGCCGCACGGAGCCCCGGAGAGCGCCTGTGAAACCTCGATAGGCCGGATTGCGCACCGCCGCATCACCGACTCCGCCAACGAGCCCGATCCCCGCCTGGCATTGGAGAACATCCGTGCTACGTACAAGGCCGGCGATACCGACCTCGCGTGGACGCGCCTGACCAATTGGCGCATGCAGCTCGCTGCAGTCTTCGATCAAGTGGATGGTGACCCTGTCTCCGCCGTCGCTGTGGAGGGTGCCTCGGACTCCCCCAGCACCTTGCTCTTGGCGGCATGGCTGAGCTTGGCCCTGCAGGCGCCTGTCACGATTGTGGCGGACCCCGCGGGCACCGGCATTCGCCGCGTTCGTCTCACCCGCGCCAGTGGTGACGTGCAGCTTTTCCGTCCGGGCCTGTCCGTCGCGGAGCTGACGCAGCCGGGACAGCCGGCGCAGCGTATCACGCTTCCCCGGCGAAGCCTCAAGGATTGCCTCGCTGAGGAACTCCGGCGGCTGGATCCGGACGAAGTCTTCGGAGAAGTGATTACGATGGGACTGCCACTTACCAGCCAGAGGAGAGTCCAAACCAGTGCACGCTGAGCCAAGAGTAAGCATCCACCCGGATTCAAAGGTGTTGATGGCCGCCATCGCGGCGCGACTCATCACCAAACTAGTGGATGTCCAGGACAAGCACGGCGAGGCCACAGTGGTGCTCACCGGTGGCACGGTGGGCATCGGTACCCTGAAGGCCGTTGCCGACTCCGCCGCGGCTCCGGCCGTGGACTGGTCGAGGGTCAACTTCTGGTGGGGGGATGAACGGTTCGTTGCCGCTGACAGCGACGACAGGAACACCCGCCAGGCCCATCAGGCGCTCTTGTCCCACCTCCAGGTGGACCCGGCCAGGGTGCATGAGCCCGGCTCAACAGATCAATTCGCTACGGCGGATGAAGCTGCAACGGCCTACGAAGCCGAGCTCAAGGCAGCTGCGGAGGCGGAGCACGCCGCGGACATGTCGGACGACAGGGCTGAACAGCCTGGAAACCTGCCGCGTTTCGATGTCCTGCTGCTCGGTGTAGGACCGGATGCGCACATTGCCTCGCTCTTCCCCGAGCAGGCGGGCATCCGCGAGAAGAGCCGCGCCGTGGTTGGCGTCGAAAACTCGCCCAAGCCCCCGCCGTCGCGTATTTCTTTGACGTTGCCAGCGATCAATACCGCTCAGGAAATCTGGATGGTGGTGGCGGGTGAGGACAAGGCCGGCGCCGTGGGCTTGGCTTTGGCCGGTGCCAATCCGGTCCAGGTTCCCGCAGCGGGGCCGGCAGGACGCACCAGGACTCTCTGGCTCATTGACGAGAACGCAGCCTCACGTGTCCCCCAGCAGTTGGTCCGAAAGGATCCCGCGGGCGCGTAGTCTTTCCAACGCTCCGGCCAGGACAATTTCAGCGTCCTGGCTGGAGCGTCTTTCTTTAACGTAGTCCAGATGGGATTTGAAGAGTTCGTCTTCCGGTCGTGGATTGGCTGGACTCTCAGGATCACGTGACGCGGGCATTCCGCACTTGGGGCAGTCCCAGGTCTTCGGGATCTGCTCGTCTGGAAGCTTAAGAAAAACAAGCCGCGTTTCGTGTCCCTTGGCACACCAGTAGGGAACCCGAATACGCGGCAGTTGCTCGCCTTGTCCGTGGTCGCTGTGATTTCTGGGTTCAGACCCCTGGGCCACACCCACGCGGGTGCCCCGATAACCTGGCGTGCCATGAACCATTTCGAACCCCTAGCGACTCGGTGGTCGGCCGTCACGGCCCTGGAAGCTTTACAGCCAACAGGGCCAGTCTAATGCGAGGGGCCCGACGGCGGCACTGGTAGTTGCGTGCCGATCCGGACACAAAAATGGGGAGGCTCCCGTCAAGGAACCTCCCCACCCGGTGGCTGCTAGGAGTCGCCGCCCGAGGTGAAGCGCATAATGAGCCCCAACCCGATGATGACAACGCCCCAAGTGACGCCAAGAATGATGGTGAAGCGGTTCAGGTTGCGCTCGGCAACACCGGAGGAGCTCAACCCCGAACTCATTCCGCCACCGAACATGTCGGACAAACCGCCGCCACGTCCCTTGTGCAGGAGGATAAGCAGCGTCAGCAGAAGGCTGGTGATAGCCAGCAGAATCTGCAAAATGACTTGAAGAACGTCCACGACGGCCTTTCGAAGAAGCGGAAAACGGGAGCCGGACTAGTCCGTGACGAGGTGGCTCTCGAACCTGACAATGTTAGCAAATTCTGCGGGGTCCAGGCTGGCGCCACCCACAAGCAGTCCATCAACGTCGCTTCCAGCCATAATGGCGGCGGCGTTGTTGGCCTTGACGGAGCCTCCGTAGAGCAAGCGGGTCTTGGCCGCGACAGCGTCATTAAAAAGCACTGCGAGTTCTGCGCGGATGGCTGCGCACATTTCCTGCGCGTCCTCCGGGCCCGCTACCTCACCGGTACCGATGGCCCAGACAGGCTCATAAGCCACGACGAGATCCGCGGCTTGTTCGTCAGTCAGTCCATCAACCCCCGCACGCAGCTGCGCGAGAGTGTGCTCAACGTGGGTGCCTGCCTGGCGGATTTCGAGGCCTTCGCCCACGCAGAGGACGGGAGTGACCTCATGGCGGAAGGCTGCCTTGACCTTGGCGTTGAGGACCTCGTCCGATTCGTTGTGGATGGTCCGTCGCTCGCTGTGACCCACCAAAACATAGGAACATCCCAGCTTGTTAAGGAACTGGCCGGAAATGTCGCCCGTGTAGGCTCCCGAGTCGAACTGCGAAAGATCCTGGCCGCCATAGACGATGTCGAGCTCGTCGCCCTGGACGAGGGTTTGGACTCCGCGCAGATCAGTGAAGGGGGGGAACACGGCGACCTCAACGCGGTTGTAGTCGTGCTTGGCGTCGGAGAGGGTCCACGCGAGCTTCTGCAGCAAGGTGATGCCTTGCACGTGGTCCATGTTCATCTTCCAGTTACCGGCGATGAAGGGCTTACGGACGAAGTTGCCGTTGGCGGAGGTAGTCACATGTACTCCAAAAGAATGCGTTGGGATGTGGAACGGCCGGCAGGACGCAGTGGCGTCCTGCCGGCCGGTTTGTTGCTTAGCGGTCCAGGACGCTCAGGCCGGGAAGTTCCTTGCCTTCAAGGTATTCAAGGCTGGCGCCGCCACCTGTGGAGATGTGGCCGAACTGCGAATCCTCGAACCCGAGGGTACGGACTGCGGCAGCAGAATCGCCGCCACCCACCACAGTGAAGGCCACGGTGTCCGTCAGCGCCTGGGCGATGGCCCGGGTGCCATTGGCGAACGCTTCGAATTCGAAAACGCCCATGGGGCCGTTCCAGAAGACGGTCTTGGCGCCCTCAATCTGGGCAGCGAAAGCCGACGCTGATTCAGGTCCGATATCCAGGCCGATGCCGGAAGCGCCAAAGGTGCTCTCCTCGATGGCATCTGCTTTGACGACCTCATGCTCAGCATCCGCTGCGAAACGGCTGGCCACAACAACGTCAGTTGGAATGACGAAGGAGGTGCCTGCATCGGCAGCACGCTTGAGGTAATCCTGGACAACCGGAATCTGGTCTTCTTCAAGGAGGCTGCCGGCAACCTTATGCCCTGCTGCTGCAAGGAAGGTGAACAGCATGCCGCCACCCACAAGGATGGTGTCGGCCTTGCCCAGCAGGTTGTCGATGACGGCCAGTTTGTCGGAGACCTTGGACCCGCCAAGAACCACGACATACGGGCGCTGGGTGTCAGTGGTCAGTTTCCGCAGAACTTCCACCTCGGTATGGACAAGATCACCGAGATACGACGGAAGCCGTGTGGCGACGTCGTAGACACTGGCGTGCTTGCGGTGGACTGCACCGAATGCGTCGTCCACGTACGCTCCATTGCTGCCCGTCAGGGCAACCAGCTCATCAGCGAAGGCGCCGCGTTCGGCGTCGTCTTTGCTGGTTTCGCGGGCGTCAAAGCGGACGTTCTCCAGGACAAGCACGTCGCCGTCCTGCAGCGCAGCGGCATGCTCCTTGGCGGAGTCACCGACTGTATCCGCAGCAAGCTGGACCTTGAAGTCAGCGAGTTCGGCAAGGCGCTCCACTGCGGGCTTCAATGAGAACTTGGCTTCAGGCGCGCCCTTGGGGCGTCCGAGGTGGGCTGTCACGAGCACACGGGCACCGGCGTCCGAGAGCTTCTTGAGGACCGGGAGGGAGGCCTTGATGCGGCCGTCGTCGGTCACTGTAGAGCCGTCGAGCGGCACATTCAGGTCACTTCTGACCAGAATGTACCGCCCGCGGACACCTTCAGCGATGAGTTCGTTGAGGGTGTGAGATGTCATGTGTCTACCCTAGCCCAGCTTGGATGCAACGAGCTCCGTGAGGTCTACGAGGCGGTTGGAGTATCCCCACTCGTTGTCATACCAGGAAACAACCTTGACCTGGTTGCCGATGACCTTGGTCAGGCCGGAGTCGAAGATGGACGACGCCGGGTCCCCGACGATGTCCGACGAAACGATCGGCGCATCCGTGTAGGACAGGATGCCGGCCCACTGCTCGGACTCGGCTGCTGCCTTGACGGCTGCGTTGACTTCCTCAACCGTGACTTCGCGGGAAACGGTGACCGTGAGGTCCGTGGCCGAGCCGGTGGGGACCGGTACGCGGATGGCGTAGCCGTCGAGCTTGCCCTTGAGCTCCGGCAGGACCAGGCCAATTGCCTTGGCTGCACCTGTTGAGGTGGGAACCATGTTGATGGCTGCGGCGCGTGCGCGGCGAAGATCGCCGTGCGGGCCGTCCTGCAGGTTCTGGTCAGCCGTGTAGGCGTGGACCGTAGTCATGAGGCCACGCTCGATGCCGAACGCGTCGTTTACGACCTTGGCCAGCGGGCCGAGGCAGTTGGTGGTGCAGGAGGCGTTGGAGATGATGTTGTGCGCCGCGGGGTCGTAAAGCTCGTCGTTGACGCCCATGACAATGGTGATGTCTTCGTCGCTGGCAGGTGCGGAGATGAGGACCTTCTTGGCCCCGGCATCAATGTGCTTCTGCGCTGCTGCGGCCTTGGTGAAGAAGCCGGTGGATTCGATCACGATGTCGACGCCGAGATCGCCCCAAGGGAGGTTCGCGGGGTCGCGCTCGGCAAGCACCTTGATGGACTTGCCGTCGACTACCAGGTTTCCATCGACAACTTCCACGGTCTGGGCGAGGCGTCCACCGACGGAGTCATACTTCAGGAGGTGGGCGAGGGTTTCAGGGCTGGTGAGGTCGTTGACTGCGACGATCTCAAGGTCTGCGCCCTGGGCCAGTGCTGCGCGGAAGTAGTTACGGCCGATGCGGCCGAAGCCGTTGATACCAATACGGGTGGTCACTATGTGTCAATCTCCTTGGTGCTCTTGCAAGCACGCCTAGTGAGTCGGATCAAATATTTCCAACTAACAGACCCCGCACGTCGTTGGGCAGAGGTGATTATCAGATCGGAGGGCGACCAGCCACGTTGCTGAAGGCTAACCGCCTTCCGTGATCCATCTTACGTTTAATTGAGCCTGCCCCCGCAACTGCGGAGGCAGGCTTTTCAGCATTTCGCTTCAATTCACGCCAAAAGTGACTTTTGTTACATCGGCGTGAACCGGAGCTCACCAGCTACAGGACGATGAGGCCCGTGGCGTTGGTGCGTGCTGCTTCGAAGCGCTTGGCGACATCGGCCCAGTTGACGATGTTCCAGAAGGCCTTGACGTAGTCAGCCTTGACGTTGACGTAGTCCAGGTAGAACGCGTGCTCCCACATGTCGAGCATCAGCAGCGGGGTGGTGCCAACAGCTACGTTGCCCTGCTGGTCGTAGAGCTGCTCGATGAGGAGGTTCCCACCGATGGGCTCGTAGGCCAGGAAGGCCCAGCCGGAGCCCTGCAGGCCCAGAGCGGCTGCTGTGAACTGGGCGCGGAAAGCGTCGAAGGAGCCGAAGGCGTCATCGATGGCTGCGGCCAGCTCGCCCTCGGGCTTGTCGCCGCCGTCCGGGGAGATGTTGTTCCAGAACACGGAGTGGTTGATGTGGCCGCCGGTGTGGAACGCGAGGTCCTTGGAGAGACGGTTGATGTTGGCGAAGTCACCCTTGTCGCGGGCCTCGGCCAGCTGGGCAAGGGCGTTGTTGGCGCCTGCAACGTAGGCAGCGTGGTGCTTGCTGTGGTGCAGCTCCATGATCTTTGCCGAAATGTGCGGCTCAAGTGCTGCGTAGTCGTAGCCGAGCTCGGGCAGAACGTACTCTGTCACGAAATCCTCCAATGTAATGGACTAACGTCCGGTTTGGTAACTCTCGTTATGTTCATCCGACCGGCGGACCAGCCGGAAATCCTTGGGGAAGATAACTGCTCTTGCCTCCACCGGGGTCAACCAGCAGTTGCCTCGCAGTATTTCCTCCACACTTTCCCGATTCTATGGGTGCTTACTACTCGTCCATCATTTCGGGAGTCACATTTGCCTCAGTCCCGGGAATTCCGAGGTCCAAAGCACGCTTATCGGCCATGGCGAGAAGACGGCGGATGCGCCCGGCAATGGCGTCCTTGGTCATGGGCGGGTCTGCAAGCCGGCCCAGTTCATCCAGGCTGGCCTGCTTGTGGGCCACGCGCAGCTCCCCCGCGTACTTGAGGTGGTCCGGGACGTCGTCGCCCAGAATCTCAAGGGCCCGGTCCACCCTGGCACCGGCCGCCACTGCAGCCTGGGCCGAGCGGCGCAGGTTGGCGTCATCAAAGTTCGCCAGCCTGTTGGCGGTAGCCCTGACTTCCTTCCGCATCCGGCGTTCCTCCCAGACCATGAGCGCGTCATGGGCACCCATCCTGGTCAGCAGGGCAGCGATGGTGTCTCCGTCGCGGATGACCACCCTGTCCACGCCGCGGACCTCGCGTGCCTTGGCCTGGATGCCCAGACGGCGGGCAGCGCCCACCAGCGCAAGCGCGGATTCAGGACCCGGGCATGTCACCTCCAGGGACGAGGACCGCCCTGGCTCGGTGAGGGAACCATGGGCAAGGAATGCTCCGCGCCACACGGCTTCAGCGTCCGCGGCAGAACCGTTGACCACTACCGACGGCAGCCCGCGCACCGGCCGTCCACGGCCATCCAGGAGGCCTGTCTGACGTGCCAAAGCCTCTCCGTCGCGTACGACGCGGACCACATAGCGGCTCCCGCGGCGCAGGCCTCCCCCGGATACCACGATGATCTCGCTCTGATGTCCGTAGACCTCGGCGATCGCGGCGCGCAGGCGCCGGGCGGTCGAGGCGAGGTCGACTTCTGCCTCGATGACGATCCGGCCGGAGATGATGTGCAAGCCACCAGCGAAGCGCAACATTGCAGAGACCTCTGCCTTGCGGACCGAAGATTTCTTGATGTCCAGCCGGGACAGTTCGTCCTTGACCGACGCAGTAAGTGCCATCGCGTATTCCTAACTGTTCCCGAAAATATCGTGGTAAGCCGCTGCCAGCAGCAATGGGTCATGGACTGGGCGGCGCCTCGACGCCCCTACTCTACCCAACACCACTTCGGCTCCGATCATCCCGGCGGCCTTTTCAAAGGCCTTGAGGTCCTGGATGGCAGCCGGGTCGGCAAGCACGACGTCCACACTGAACTCCGGGGCGTAGCGCCGAAGGACGTCCAGGTGGTCTGCGGCGGTCATGCCGGAGGTCTCTTTGGTCTCCACGTCCAGATTCATGGTCAAGCAACGCTTGGCGGCGGTGTCACCGAGCGCTTGGCGCAGCTCGGGAAGCAGCAAGTGGGGCAGCACGGAGGTGTACCAGGAGCCAGGTCCAAGGATCACCCAGTCTGCGAGCTCTATTGCCGTAAGGGCTTCCGTGCATGCCGGGGCATCCTCGGGAAACAGCTTGACCTCTTCCAGTTTGCCCGCGACAGCGCACTTCGCTTGCCCGCGCACAGTCTGCAGTTGGTGGCTCCCGTCGGGAAGTTCCGTGCGTGCCTTGCCCTCGATGGTCAACGGAATGCTGGACATAGGAAGCACCTGGCCGCGGGCGCCCAGAAGGGCACCGGCCCATTTGAGGCCGGCAACCGTATCCCCCAGAAGCTCCCACAGCGTGACGATGAGGAGGTTGCCCATGGCGTGGTTGTCCAACGAGCCGCCCTTGGCCTTGCCTCCGGCGTCGAAACGATGCTGCATGACATCACGCCAGGTGCGGCCCCAGTCGGTGTCGTCACAGAGGGCGCTCAGCGCCATCCGCAGATCCCCCGGCGGGAGGACGCCGTACTCCTCACGCAGACGCCCGGACGATCCGCCGTCGTCTGCCACCGTGACAATGGCAGTCAGCTCCGAGGTAAGCAGCCGGAGGGCCGAAAGTGACGCTGCCAGGCCGTGCCCACCGCCGAGAGCCACCACGGACGGGCTCTTCTTCTGCTGGCTGCCGGGGACTCCCTTGGGCGGTATGAGGGGCAGCGGGCCCGTCAGGACACCCACTACTCACGTCCCAGGTCGCGGTGGGTGGTGGTTACGGTCACGCGGGGAAACTGGGCCAGGCGCTTGGAAAGCTCGACGGCGACAGCCACCGAACGATGCTTTCCTCCTGTGCAGCCAACGGCAAGGGTTGCATAGTGCTTGTTCTCCTGGCGGTAGCCGTCCAGAACAGGCTCCAGGGCCCGGACGTAACGATCCACGAATTCCTGCACGCCCTCTGCGCCGAGCACGTAGTCACTTACGTCCTCGTCCAGGCCGGTGTGGGGACGGAGTTGCGGCACCCAGTGGGGATTGGGGATAAAGCGGGCGTCGGCCACGAAGTTTGCGTCGACAGGCAGTCCGTATTTGAAGCCGAAGCTCATGACATTGAGCCGCAGAGTCACAGGTCCCGTGTCGCTGAAGAGCTCGGTGATGGCGGTAGCCAGGCCGTGGACGTTGAACTCCGAGGTGTCCAGCACTACATCGGCGTGTTCGCGCAGTTCGCGCAGGACCTCCCGCTCGATGCCGATCCCGTCGAGGATCCGGCCTCCGCCTTGCAGCGGGTGCGGACGCCGGCCCTGCTCGAAGCGGCGGACGAGGACATCATCATTGGCATCGAGGAACAGCACGCGGAAAGTAATCCCGCTGGCGCTCAACGCACCCAGGGCCGTTTGGATGTCCGTGAAGAGATCCTTGCTTCGGACATCCACCACGACTGCCAGTTTGGGAATGGACTTGGGAGCATGCGAGACAATCTCAGCCAAGGTGCCCAGCATCTGGGGAGGCAGGTTGTCCACCACATACCAGCCGTGGTCCTCAAGGGCATCGGACGCAGTGCTGCGCCCCGCTCCCGACATGCCGGTGACGACCAGGAGCTCCGCCTCCGGTGGCTTGACTGGCGTCAGGCCGTCCTGCTCCGTGCCGGACCCAGCCATTGCCTCATCCATCAGTTGTCCCCGTTTCCTCGGAAGTGTCATAGCTGCCTGTGCCACCCGCCGGACACGGCGGAGCACCCCTTGACCGCAGCGCCGGAAATTGCCGCAGCGGCCAAGTTCTTACCCTAGCTAAGATTCGATGATTTCGCCGGTTGTCATGTTCACTGCGGGAGCGGTCTCCCCATCCGCGGCAGTGGAACCCAAGTGCTGGACCACTGCGGCGGCCAGGGCTGGACCGATGCCCTTGGCGGACGTCAGTTCCTCGACCGAGGCTGCCTTGATTTTCTTAAGCGACCCAAAGTGCGACACGAGGGCCTTCCGCTTGGCCTCACCGAGGCCAGGCACTCCGTCCAGTACCGACACAGTCATTGCCTTGCCGCGTTTTTGCCGGTGGAAGGTGATGGCGAACCTGTGCGCTTCATCGCGGATACGCTGAAGGAGGTACAGCCCTTGGGAAGTCCGCGGCAGGATGACCGGGAAGTCGCTGTCGGGAAGCCAGACCTCTTCCAGTCTCTTGGCGAGTCCCACGACGTAGACGTCGTCGATGCCAAGTTCGGCGAGGGCTCGCGCGGCTGCGTTCACCTGCGGCTGACCGCCGTCGACCACCACGAGGTTGGGCGGGTAGGCAAACTTGGCCTTGGGCGCCGGGATCGTGGCATCCGACGTCGTTGGGTCGGTCATGCCGCTGGACACGGACCGGGTGGGGTTGACGATCTCGCCCGAAACGACCGGTACCTGGGCGGCCTTGTCCGTCAGGTAGTGCTTGAACCGCCGCGTGAGGACGTCGTGCATCGCCGCGGTGTCATCGGCAGCGGCCGCGCCCGTGATGGAGAACTTGCGGTAGTCGGCCTTCTTGGGAAGCCCGTCTTCGACCACCACCATGGAAGCCACTACGTTGGTGCCCTGGACATGGGAAATATCGAAACACTCGATGCGCAGCAAGGGAACCGGAATGTCCAGGGCTTCCTGGAGTTCCTGGAGCGCGAGGGACCGGACGGTGATGTCTCCCGCGCGCCGCGTCTTGTGGAGTTTGAGGGCTTGTTCGGCATTCTCACGGACCGTGGACATCAATGCGGCCTTGTCCCCGCGCTGCGGAACCCGGATGTCCACTTTGGCGCCACGGAGTCCGCCAAGCCATTCAGTCAGTTCGGCATGGTTGCTGGGGTTCTCCGGAACCAGGACTTCCCGGGGGATCCTGCCTTGAACCTCGCTGTCTTCGCCGTAAACCTGCTGGAGAAGATGTTCAATCAGTTCCGGGGTGGTGGCATCTTCCACCTTCTCCACCACCCAGCCGCGCTGGCCGCGGACCCGGCCTCCACGGACGTGGAACACCTGGACCGATGCTTCCAGTTCGTCATCGTGCAGTGCGAAGACGTCGGCATCAGTATCCTCTGCAAGGACCACGGCGTTGCGCTCGAAGACCTTGCGCAAAGCAATGATGTCATCACGGAGCCCGGCAGCACGCTCGTAATCGAGTTCCGCCACGGCTGCTGCCATGTCTTTTTCCAAACGGCTGATGAAGCGCTTGGCCTCGCCGCCCATGAAGGAACAAAAATCCTCGGCCAGCCCCCGATGCTCGTCAGGAGTCACACGGCCCACGCAGGGCGCGGAGCATTTGTCGATATACCCCAGCAGGCAGGGCCGCCCGCTGGCTTCGGCCCGCTTGAAGACTCCAGGGCTGCAGCTTCGGACCGGGAAAACCCTGAGGAGCGTATCCATGGTTTCCCTGATGGCCCCCGCCGTATAGGGACCGAAATAGCGGGTGCCCTTCCTGCGTTCGCCACGCATGACCTGTACCCGGGGGAATTTCTCCCCCATGGTCACGGCCAGGTAGGGATAGGTCTTGTCGTCGCGGAAAACAACATTGAACCGAGGCTTGAATTCCTTGATCCAGGTGTACTCAAGTTGCAGGGATTCCAGCTCGCTGCCCACCACGGTCCATTCAACACTGCTGGCTGCATGGACCATCGCATGGGTCTTGGGGAGCAGCCCCGCAGGGTTGGCAAAGTAAGAATTCAGCCTTGAACGGAGGTTCTTCGCTTTGCCCACGTAGATGACCCGGCCATGGGGGTCACGGAAGCGGTAGACACCCGGGGTAGTGGGGATTTCACCGGTCCGGGGTCGGTAAGTTGATGGATCTGCCACACGTCCAGTCTAGTGAACCGGACTGGCTGCTAAACGCCAGTGCAGCGCGCCGGAAGCCTAGTCTACCGACTTGCTCTGGTTGTAGCTGCCAGAACGTTCCTGCCCGCTGAGCAGTGCAATCGCGTCCATGATCTTGTCAGTGACCTCCCGGCGGGCCGGGAGGGAATGGTCAGGGCCCGTCTTCTCGAAATAGAGCGGTTCGCCGACCTTCATGGTGAAGTGCTGCGGTCGGACGGCGTTCTTGTCCGCAGGTTGCAGCTTTTCCGTGCCGATGAGGCCAACGGGTATCACCGGGGCGCCCGTGGTCAAGGCCAGCCAGCCTACTCCTGTTCGGCCGCGGTAAAGGATCCCGTCCCGGGAGCGGGTGCCCTCGGGGTAGATGCCGATGCCCTTCCCGGCTTCGAGGATGTCCAGGAGGGTCTTGAGTGCCTGCACACTGGCCGCCTGCTCCCCGCGCTCCACGGGAATTGAACCCACGGCTTCAAAGAACGACTTCATCACGGCGCCCTTGACACCTTTGGTGGTGAAGTACTCGGCCTTGGCAAAGAACGCAACGGGCCGCGGCATCAAGGCCTGGACGATCACGCTGTCCAGAAAGGAAAGGTGGTTTGGTGCCACGATGAAAGGTCCGCTTTTGGGGACATTTTCAAGTCCGATGACTGTTGGCCGGCATGTGGACGAGATCAGTCCGCGGGTTGTCCACCGGATCGCATCAAAGACTGCCATCGTTTTGTACCTCGCTAAGGGCCGCCGCACGGACAGCATCAAGTTCTTCAATTCGCGTACGCAGTTCAAGGGCCGTGCTGACAACAGCCACGGCGCCCGCTTCTTCAAGTTCGCCGTCAGGTGCGAAACCCCAGCTGACGCCGATGCAGTCCAATCCGTTGGCCATCGCCCCGGCGACGTCCTGATGCCTGTCCCCCACCATGACCGCTGGTTGGGAATGCAGATCGGCAAGGGCTGCCCCGACGATCGCGACCTTCCCCGGTGCCGTGTTTGCCTTCGCGGACTCGTCATCAGCAGCACCACGGATTGAAACAAAGAAGTCCGCGATCCGGTGGTGGTCGAGGACGAGCCGCGCAATGGACTGTGGCTTTTGCGTGGCTACCGCTACGGGGCGGCCGCTTTCGGCAAAGAACTCCAGGAGGTCGAAGACTCCCGGATAAAGCCGGCTTTGACCAATACCGGTTTCCTTGTAGTGACGCCGATAACGGTGAATGGTCTCATCCACCAATTCGCCGGGAACGCCAGCCAAATGCAGAAGGGAATCACTGAGCTTGGGACCCACCATGGAATTCAGTACGGCCTGTTCCGGAACAGGAAGGCCCATTTCCTGGAGGGCGAGCGAAATGCCTCCGGTGATACCGCCGGCAGGATCGACAAGGGTGCCGTCCAGATCGAATATTACGGGCACCTTTGTTTGAGTCACCGGGTTAGTTTCTCACGAGTGGCGGCATGCCTGAAACTCGCATGCCGCTACCGGAATACTTCTAACCCAGAATCTCAGCCAGGAAGGTGGCAGTGTGGCTCTCTGTGGATTTCGCTACTTGCTCCGGGGTTCCGGTCGCGACGATTCGTCCGCCGCCGGAACCACCATTGGGGCCAAGGTCCACGATCCAGTCCGCCGACTTGATGACGTCCAGGTTGTGCTCGATGGTAATGACGGTGTTGCCCTTGTCCACAAGGCCCTGGAGGACCATCAGCAATTTCCTGATGTCTTCGAAATGCAATCCCGTGGTGGGCTCGTCCAGCACGTAGATGCTGCGGCCGTTGGAACGCTTCTGGAGCTCCGCAGCCAGCTTCACGCGCTGGGCCTCGCCGCCGGAAAGTGTCGTGGCAGGCTGGCCGAGCCGGACGTAGCCAAGTCCAACGTCCACAAGGGTGTTCAAATGCCGTGCGATTGGAGTGAAGGCGGCGAAGAACTCCGCACCTTCTTCAATGGGCATGTTGAGGACATCCGCGATGGTCTTGCCCTTGTAGTGGACCTCCAGCGTCTCGCGGTTGTACCGGGCCCCATGGCAGACCTCGCACGGAACGTAGACGTCAGGCAGGAAGTTCATTTCGATCTTCAGCGTGCCGTCGCCGGAACAGGCTTCGCAGCGGCCACCCTTGACGTTGAAGGAGAAACGACCGGGCTGGTACCCGCGCACCTTGGCTTCGGTGGTCTCCGCAAACAGCTTGCGGATGTTGTCGAACACGCCCGTGTAGGTGGCGGGGTTGGAGCGCGGCGTACGGCCAATGGGGCTCTGGTCGACGTGCACTACCTTGTCCAAGTGCTCCAGGCCGGCCACGGAGCGGTGGCGTCCGGCTACCTGCTTGGCTCCGTTGAGCTTATTGGCGAGGACCTTGTACAGGATCTCGTTGACCAAGGTGGACTTGCCCGAACCACTGACACCCGTGACCGCAGTGAACAGACCGAGGGGGAACGTAGCGTCAACGTTGTTGAGGTTGTTCTCCCTGGCGCCAACAACCTTAAGCTCCCGCTTCTTGTCGTACTTGCGGCGCTTGGCAGGAATATCGATCTTCCGGCGCCCGGCGAGATAGTCACCGGTGAGGGACTGCGTGTTTTCGAGGAGTTCCTTGTAGGTACCGGAGTGGACGACCTGGCCACCGTGCTCGCCGGCGCCGGGTCCGATGTCCACCACCCAGTCGGCCTCGTGGATGGTGTCTTCATCGTGTTCGACCACAATGAGCGTATTGCCCAGGTCCCGAAGCCGTGTGAGGGTCTCGATAAGGCGTCGGTTATCGCGCTGGTGCAAGCCGATGGAGGGCTCGTCCAGGACGTACAGGACGCCGACCAGGCCCGAGCCAATTTGCGTGGCCAGCCGGATGCGCTGGGCCTCGCCGCCGGACAGCGTGCCGGAAGGGCGCTCGAGATTGAGGTACTCCAGGCCAACGTCCAGAAGGAACGTCAGGCGGGCCTGGATCTCCTTGAGAACCTGGTTGGCGATCTGGGCTTCCCGGTTGGTCAGCGTCAGGCTTCCGAGGAACTCTGCGCATTCCCGCATCGGGAGCGCGGCCACCTCGGCGATGGACTTCCCGTTGATCAGTACGGACAGCGATGCCGGGTTCAGGCGGGCTCCGTTGCACTCGGGGCAAGGAATTTGGCGCATGTACTCTTCGTACCGGTCGCGGGCCCAGTCAGAGTCCGTTTCACCGTGCTTCCGGTGAACGTACTGGATGGCTCCTTCGAAGCCGGTGCTGTACTTGCGCTCACGTCCGAAACGGTTCTTGTACTGGACTACGACCTTGTGGTCCTTGCCGTGAAGTACCGTGTTCCGGACATCCTTGGGGAGCTTCTCCCACGGGGTCTTCATGGAGAAGCCGAGTTCGTGTGCGAGGCCTTCAAGGAGGCGGTTCCAGTACTCCGTGGTAGCTGTACCCAGGGACCACGGAGCAATCGCGCCTTCGCCCAGCGAAAGTTCCGGGTTGGGAACGATCAGTTCCTCATCGACTTCCAACTTGGTGCCGATGCCGCTGCAGGCAGAGCAGGCACCGAACGGGTTGTTGAAGGAGAAGGATCGCGGCTCGATCTCGTCGATGGCCAGAGGGTGCTCGTTGGGGCACGCCAGATTCTCGGAGTAGGCACGGATACGTGCGGGATCTTCAGCGTCCAGGTCCACGAATTCAACCAGCACACGGCCTTCGGCCAGGCCCAGTGCAGTCTCCACGGAATCCGTGAGCCGTTGGCTGATCTCTTCCTTCACCACCAGGCGGTCAACAACGACTTCGATGGTGTGTTTGTACTGCTTGCCCAACTTGGGCGGATCGTTCAACTGGACCAGTTCGCCGTCAACCCGGGCCCGGGAGTAACCCTTGGCCGTCAGCTCCTTGAAGAGGTCAACGAATTCACCCTTCCGGCCGCGGACGACCGGAGCGAGGACCTGGAAGCGGGTGCCGGTTTCCAACTCCAGGAGTTGGTCGACGATTTGCTGGGGTGTTTGCCGCGTAATCGGCTCACCGCAGACCGGGCAGTGCGGGCGGCCAACGCGCGCCCACAGCAAGCGCATGTAGTCGTAGATTTCGGTGATGGTGCCCACAGTGGAACGCGGGTTCTTACTGGTGGACTTCTGGTCGATGGACACCGCAGGCGAGAGACCTTCGATGAAGTCAACGTCGGGCTTGTCGACCTGACCAAGGAACTGGCGTGCATACGCCGACAATGATTCGACGTACCGGCGCTGGCCTTCGGCGAAGATGGTGTCGAAAGCCAGGGAGGACTTACCGGAACCAGAGAGTCCGGTGAAGACGATCATGGCGTCGCGTGGGAGGTCGAGATCCACGTTGCGCAGATTGTGTTCCCGGGCTCCCTTGACCACCAGGCGGGACAGATCCGGCTTGACTGGCTTGTTAGCAGAAACGACGGAAGCGCTGTTCAGGGAATCGATGGCTGTATCTTCAGCTAAGGCTTTGGGCACCCACCAATGCTAATCGAAAACTTCTTCGAATTTCCATGTCGTGCCTCACATGCTACCGATCGGTATCAATCGGCGTCGTAAGCGGCAGCGAAAAGCTGCACTGCCTCGGCGAAGGAAGCGCCTTGGGCCTTGGCAGCAGCTGCGTACTGGGCGGCAACTTCGGCCAGTGCCCCCCAACGGTCATCGCGGGCACACACTACTGTCCCGTTGCGTCCACGGGTAGCGACAACGCCGGCTGCTTCGAGCTCCTTATATGCCCGGGCGACTGTATGGGGTGCCACGTCCAGTACACCTGCCAGGTTCCGGACGGGCGGCAGTTTCGACCCCACGGCGAGAACGCCTGAATCTGCGAGTTCGATGATGCGGAGCCTCAACTGTTCAAAGAGCGCCACAGCACTGCCGGCGTTGGGTCGCCAGCTCCCGGGGAAATCCCCTGCGGGCGTCATGATGAGCTCCTGGCAGGCACGTGCGCTACCGTCGGCGGCAGATCCGGATTGCATCCTTGGTCCATGCCGAGAATTAGACCAGCGCCACCACCATGGGACAAGACATGGGGGTGCGTGTTCCTCTGGCCGGTCATAAATGTATGTCGGCTCACGCGTGCTTCCTCGCCACCGCAAAAATACGGCGGAACGGAAACACCGTACCGTGGGCCGTCGACGGGTAGGCCTGGCGCAGCATGGCTGCGTATTCCTTTTCGAAGGCGTCGGCTTCGGGCGCGGGCAGGGCCGAAAGGACGGGTCGCAGTCCTGTGCCCCGTACCCATTCCAGCACCGGATCCTCCCCCGTAAGTACCTGCTGGTACGTGGTCTCCCATGCGTCAGCCGAGCATCCGGCGTCGAGCATTATGCCCAAGTAGTCCGCGGGAGTGCCCACCGCGTCATCGTGCCGCAGGACCCCATCCAGTCGCGTCCGCCATCGCGGCGAACCGGCAAGTTCACGCATCAATGCGTGGGAGGGCGACGAAAAGTTGCCCGGGACCTGCAGGGCAAACCAAGCGCCTGGCCTTAGCGCTTCGAGCCAGGCGGCGAGCATCTCCTGGTGCCCGGGGACCCACTGGAGGGCAGCGTTCGTCACCACGACGTCGACATCGTTGTCCGGCATCCACTCAGCAATTTCGCCCTGGTTGAAGGACAGCCCACTGTAATGACCCGTCAATGACGCGGCTTTGGCCAGCATTTCCTGCGACGAGTCAATCCCAACAACGTGTGCCGCGGGCCAGCGGTCCGCCAAAGTGGCAGTCATGTTGCCAGGGCCGCAGCCCAGGTCCACCACGTGGCCGGGCTTAGCGGCTTGGATTCTCGCCACCAGGTCATGAAACGGACGGTCCCGATGATTGCCGAACTCGGCGTACTTGGATGGATTCCACTTCATAAAAGCCTCCTGGAGCCGGGCAACACTGCTGGGCTGAGCCTAAACTGTCCGGGCACTAAGCTGGAAACCAATGAAACTTCTTGAGCAGCTTCCTGGTTCCACCGCCACAGGTCCCCTGGACCCGGATGACATCTACACGCGGTTTGTCGAGTGGACTGAAAGCCGTGGCCTGCAGTTGTACCCGGCCCAGGATGAAGCGATCATGGAACTCGCCTCCGGCGCCAACGTCATTCTTGCTACGCCCACAGGTTCCGGTAAGTCCCTGGTGGCCATCGCCGCCCACTTCGAAGCCATGGCCCGTGGCCAGCGCAGCTACTACACGGCGCCCATCAAGGCACTGGTATCGGAGAAGTTCTTTGCCTTGTGCGACATCTTCGGTGCGGAAAACGTGGGAATGATCACCGGCGATTCCGGCGTCAACCAGGATGCACCCATCATCTGCTGCACAGCGGAAATCCTGGCCAACATAGCCCTCCGCGAAGGGTCAGCGGCCGAACTCGGCTCGGTGGTCATGGACGAATTCCACTTCTACTCCGATCCCCAGCGCGGCTGGGCGTGGCAAGTGCCGCTCCTGGAACTCCCCCAGGCCCAGTTCCTCCTCATGTCTGCCACCCTTGGAGACGTCTCCCGCTTCGAAACAGGCCTCACGGAACTGACCGGCCGGACTACGACAACGGTAAGTTCCGCGGAGCGGCCTATTCCGCTGCACTACTACTACCAGCTGACCCCGGTCCACGAGAGCCTGGAAGAGCTGCTCTCCACCAAGCAGGTTCCCGTGTACGTAGTGCACTTCAGCCAGGCCGAAGCCATCGAACGTGCCCAGAACCTCATGAGCATCAACATGTGCAGCAGGGCCGAGAAGGATCGCATCGCCGAACTGATCGCAGGCTTCCGGTTCGCGGCAGGCTTTGGAAAGACACTCAACCGGCTGGTGCGCCACGGCATCGGAGTCCACCACGCGGGCATGCTGCCCAAATACCGCCGTTTGGTGGAACAGCTTGCCCAGGCCGGGCTGCTTAAGGTCATCTGTGGCACGGACACCCTGGGCGTGGGCATCAACGTTCCGATCAGGACGGTGCTCTTGACGGCCTTGAGCAAGTACGACGGCGTACGCACCAGGTCTCTTAACTCGAGGGAGTTCCACCAGATTGCCGGTCGTGCCGGCCGCGCCGGTTACGACACCGCAGGCACCGTTGTGGTGCAGGCGCCGGATCACGTGGTGGAGAACACCAAGGCCATGGCCAAGGCCACTGCCAAGTTCGGTGATGACCAGAAGAAGCTCCGGCAAGTCGTCAAGAAGAAGCCCCCGGAAGGATTCGTGTCCTGGGGCGAACCCACGTTCAAGAAGCTCGTCGAGTCCATTCCTGAGCCGCTGACGTCCAGTTTCACCGTTACGCACGCGATGCTGCTCAACCTGATGGAGCGTCCGGGCGACCCCTTCCAAGCCACCCGGCGGTTGCTCAGCGAGAACCACGAGAGCCGCCCTGCCCAACTTCGGCTGATGAAGAAAGCACTGGGGATCTACCGGGAGCTGTTGGCTGCCGGGGTTGTTGAACGAATCCCCGAGGACGAGCAGGAAGCTGAAGGACGGTCGGTTCGGCTGACGGTTCACCTCCAAGCCAACTTCGCCCTCAACCAGCCGCTGTCCCCCTTCGCTCTGGCAGCCTTGGAACTGCTTGATCCGGAGTCGCCTTCCTACGCACTGGACGTCGTTTCAGTCATTGAGTCGACCTTGGAGAAGCCGCGCCAGATTCTTTCCGCACAGCAGAAGAAGGCCCGCGGGGAAGCTGTTGCCGCCATGAAGGCGGACGGCATCGAATATGAGCAGCGCATGGCCATGCTGGACGAAGTGACCTATCCCATGCCGTTGGCCGGGATTCTTGGTGAGGCGTTCGAGGTCTATCGAAAAGCTGCGCCGTGGGTTGGCGACTTCGAACTCGCACCAAAATCGATCATCCGGGACATGTATGAGCGCGCCATGAACTTTGGCGAGTTCGTGCAGTTCTACGGCCTGGCACGCTCGGAGGGCATCGTCCTGCGATACCTTGCGGACGGTTTCCGGGCACTCCGGCAGACCGTTCCCCAGGACTTGCTGCGCGAGGATCTTGAAGACCTCATTGCCTGGCTCGGAGAACTCGTTCGTCAGGTTGACTCGAGCCTGCTGGACGAATGGGAGGAACTGACCTCCGGGCTGGCTCCGACACCGCACGATGCGCCTCCTCCCCCGCCGCCACTGTTGACCTCGAACATCCGGGCCTTCCGGGTGATGGTCCGGAATGAGATGTTCCGCAGGGTTGAACTTTTCGCAGACGAGGATTCCAGTGCCTTGGGAGAACTCGACGCCGACGCCGGCTGGGACGCCGGGCGGTGGGAAGAAGTTCTGGACGACTACTTCGACGAACACGATGACATCGGGACCGGCCCGGACGCGCGTGGACCCGGTTTGCTGATTATCACGGAGGAGCCGGGCCTGTGGAAGGTCCGACAGATTTTCGACGACCCCGCGGGAAACCATGACTGGGGTATCTCGGCCGAAGTGGATCTGGCGGCGTCCGATGAGAGTGGCACAGCCGTAGTCCGCGTGACCGACGTCAACAGGCTCTAGCCCGAAGAAGCCATGGAACCCGTCCCCGACCTGACCAGCAGCCTGCGCAGCCTGGAGGCCTTGCGCTCGGTAACCCCCGTGACCCCGATGATCCCGCCGGGTTTGAGAAGCTGGTGGGAAGGTGCGCTGGATGTCGAGGGCCTTGCATTGGGTTCAGTGTTGGCAGCAGCCACTGCCCTGGAAGCCCTGACAGGCTGTGCGGGCAGGTACTCAGCGTCATCTGGGCCGGTGGCTGCTTCGTTCGATTCGCTGACGCACCTGCGGAT
Source organism: Paenarthrobacter sp. TAF1 (assembly GCF_052113825.1). Taxonomy (NCBI): domain Bacteria; kingdom Bacillati; phylum Actinomycetota; class Actinomycetes; order Micrococcales; family Micrococcaceae; genus Paenarthrobacter; species Paenarthrobacter sp. TAF1. The sequence goes on along the minus strand of NZ_JBFRDO010000001.1, from coordinate 49,015 downwards.
CGCGGGCGCCAAACCCCAGGGCTTCGCACCGGCGTCGGGCTTCCGGCGGACCTCCGACGGCTGGATCCGCCTTCACGCGAACTACCCTCACCACGCAGCGCGGCTGATGGAAGCGTTGGGCGCGAACAGCGCCCAGGACGTGGACGACGCACTCCTGACCATGACCTCCCTGGACGCCGAGGATGCCATCAACGCCAACCGGGGCGTGGCTACGGCGGTCCGACGCCGTGGCGAATGGGCCTCCTCCGCCATGCACCGCGCGCTCTCTGATGAACCGTGGATCCGATTTCTCCCATCAACCGCCCTGCAGATGTCGTCAACCACCTCACCAGTTTCTTCTGCCTCAGCCGCGTGGAAGCCATCCAAGGACCCTGAACGGCCACTCACCGGCCTGCGGGTTCTGGACCTGACCCGCGTCATTGCAGGCCCGACGGCGACCCGGCTCCTCGGAGCGCTCGGAGCCGATGTCCTGCGGATCGATCCTCCGGGCCTCCCGGAATTGGAGGAGGCTTTCGTGGATGGCGGTTTCGATAAGCGATCTGCCGTGGCCGACCTGGGGAACGCTGCCGGACTGGAGCCCGTCAAAGACCTGATCTCCACCGCGGACGTCGTCGTGACGGGTTACCGCAACGGCGGCCTGGACAGATTTGGCCTGGGAGCTGAAACCCTGTTGGCCGGGAAGCCGGACCTCGTGGTGGCGACCCTGTCGGCTTGGGGAAGCGCGGGGCCGTGGAGACAACGGCGCGGTTTCGACAGCCTGGTACAGGCGGCCTGCGGCATCGCCGAAGAATACGGGCACCTGGACGACGACGGGTGGAAGCCAGGTGCGCTGCCGGTGCAGGCCCTGGACCACGCAACAGGCTACGGAGTGGCGGCTGCCGTACTGGCCCTGTTGGCAGAGAGGTTGAGGACAGGGGCAGGAGGAATGGCGGCTTTGTCGCTGGCACGCACCGCCGAGGAACTGTTCAGGTTGCCGGCCCGTCAAGCTGACGTAAAGGCCGCCCGGCTGCCCCAACCTGCGTATCGGGAGACCCCGAGTGCGTATGGCCAGCTGCGGTTCGTGGGGCCGCCGCTGTTGGTGGACGGCGTGCAACTGCAGTATCGCCGGCCGCCTGTGCGGTATGGAACATCCCCTGTGGCGTGGAGCCAGTAAGGCGGGCTTCCTTTAGTAAGCTCGAATGCATGAGTGTTATCCGCCAAGCCGCTGTTGACGATGTCCCCGCGATCCTGCGCATGATCCACGATCTGGCGATCTATGAAAAGGAGCCGGACGCCGTCAAGAACACCCCGGAGAGGCTCACGGAGGTGCTGTTTGGCGAGAACCCGCGGGTCTTTGCGACGATCGCGGAAAACGCTGCCGGCACCGTGCAGGGGTTCGCGCTGTGGTTCTTGAACTACTCCACCTGGGAAGGCGTCCACGGCATCTACCTGGAGGACCTTTACGTCGAACCCGACGCCCGTGGTGAGGGCCATGGGAAGGCGCTTCTTCAGTACTTGGCAGCGACCGCCGTCGAACGTGGTTACGCCCGTGTGGAATGGAGCGTCCTGAACTGGAACGAACCATCCATCAATTTCTATAAAAAACTCGGCGCGTTCCCCATGGAGGAATGGTCCACTTTCCGCCTCACTGGAGAGGCCCTGGAAGCTTTCGGCACGAAGGCCGGACAGTCAGAGGAATCGTTTGCCCGTGGCTGAAACGCACTCCTCAATGCCGGAACACACCGTCCTGAACCGCCACGAATTCCGTGGCGTACGCACGGTTGAACACTACTTCACCGTCCCCCTGGTGCATTCCCCCGGTGCCAACGAAGCCACCAGTGAAACGATCACTGTCTTTGCCCGGGAGTACTCCTCCACGGCGCATACCGCGGACGAAGCGTCCAAGCTGCCGTGGCTGCTGTTCCTGCAGGGAGGTCCGGGTGGACGCGGGAACCGGGTAACCTCCCTGGCCGGCTGGATGAAGGCAGCCGCGCGGGATTTCCGCATCCTGATGCTCGACCAACGCGGCACCGGTCTTTCCACGCCCGTTGAACGGCAAACGCTGGAGCTTCGTGGCGACGCTGCTGCCCAGGCTGAGTACCTGACGCACTTCCGGGCCGATTCGATTGTTGCCGATGCAGAATTTATCCGTGGCGTCCTTGGCTCGGGTCCTTGGACCGTCATGGGCCAATCCTTCGGCGGGTTCTGTGCCTTGACCTATCTGTCCTTCGCGCCGGAGGGTTTGCGCGAGGTCCTGATCACCGGAGGCCTGGCTCCCTTGGAAGGACCCGCTGACCGGGTCTACCAGGCGACCTTCAAGCGCGTTGCTGCACGGAACGCCGAATACTTCGGTTGGTACCCGGAAGACCGTGAACGGGTCACCCGGATCGTCCGGCACTTGGAAAAGACTCCCGAGTTCCTGGCAAGCGGTGAGCGGTTGACCCCGGAACGGTTCCAAATGGTCGGATCGTTCCTGGGAGGCAACACCCGCGTGGATTCGCTCCACTATCTGCTGGAGGATGCGTTCATCGACACCTTGGACGGGGAGCGACTCTCAGAAGTGTTCCTCGAGCAAGTACGAAGCCTGGTCAGCAGGGCTGCCAACCCCCTTTACGCTGTGCTGCATGAATCAATCTATGGCCAGGGCGAGGCAACCAACTGGGCGGCGTGGCGGGTCCTGGAGGATTATCCGGAGTTCGAGCCGGGCGCCGAACAGCCGCTGCTCACCGGGGAAATGGTTTATCCCTGGTATTTCGAACAGGACCCCTCCCTCGCACCCCTGCGCGAAGTAGCGGAAATCCTTGCCGCCCACAAAGACTGGAAGCCGCTGTACGACACCGCCGCCTTGGCCGCGAACCCGGTTCCCGTGGCTGCGGCAGTGTACAAGGATGACATCTACGTGGACCACGATTTGTCACTTGAAACCGCTGCGGCCGTTCGCGGGCTCCAGGCATGGGTTACGTCCGATTTCCACCACGACGGTATCGCGGAAGATGGTGAAGGCATCTTCAAACGGCTTTTGGGCATGGTCCGTGGCGCACGCTGACCGCTTGGCTGAGCTTCAGCGGCTGCTCACGCCCGGGCGGCGCCGAAGAGCCATGGCCAGAGTCAGGGCAAGGACTGCTGCAGCCACTAAGCTGGACGCCACGTTGAGGCCCTGGTAGCCAATCCACGCGAGGAGAAGGCCGGAGGTGGCACCCCCGATTGCCCCCGCAGCGCCCATCAAGGTGTCCGAGACTCCTTGGACGGTGACCCGCTCATCCTGACTGACGCTCTCAGCCAGCATCGTCGAACCAGCGATGGTGGCTGCGGACCAACCCAGGCCCAGAAGGATCAATCCTGCAGTGACAAGCGTGGGTTCGTGCTGCCCGAAGCCGGCGATGAACACGGCCACCAGCAGCAGGCCGTGCCCGATGGCAATGGTCTGCAGCCGGCCGGCCTTGTCCGTCAGCCATCCCCACACCGGCGACAAGGCGAACATGCCGGCAATATGAAGCGAAATGGTGACCCCGATAATCACCAGAGCATCCGTACTGTCCGTGGTTCCCCCGTGGTGGCCGGCATGGGATCCGTCCACCAGCTGCTGGAGGTGAAGAGGCGTCATGGACATGACCGCCACCATGACCCCGTGGGCGGCGATAACAGCGGCCAGTGCCAGAAGGGCCTGCGGGGAGGAACGAACGGCCCGTAGGCCGGACCTGACAGTGCCCCTGACGGGGATGCTCCCGGTACCGCCCGAATCGTGGGCGCTTGATGCCAGCCGCCGGGCAAGCAACAAGGGATCCGGCCTGAGCCCGAGGAACAGAAGCAGCGCCGCCAGCAAGAGCCCTGCCGCGGAAAAGACAAAGGGGCCCGCAATGGGCGGCAACCCAAGAGCCTGTCCCACCAAGGCACCTGGCTGGATGAGGTTCGGCCCGGCAACCGCTCCGATGGTGATGGCCCAGACCACTGTGGACAGGGACCTGCCGCGATGTTCGGGCTCGGCGAGGTCTACGGCAGCAAACCGCGCCTGGAGGTTTGCCGCAGTGCCCAGGCCCAGGAAGGCTGCCCCCAGTATCAGGACGGGGAATGACCTGGCCATCACGGCGACTATGAACAGGAGTGCCCCGATCATGGCAGCTACCAAGCCGGTGACCAGACCCACCCGGCGTCCACGTGCTTCGGCCAGCCGCGCCAGCGGAAGGGCGGCAATGGCGGCCGCCAGGGTCAACACGGTAGTGATGGAACCTGCCCATGCCTCGGAGCCGGACAGATCAACAGCCAGCAGGGAGCCAATGGAAAGCGTCGCTCCATTGCCAACTCCGCTGAGGAGCTGGGACGCACTGAGCAGGAAAACACTACGGCGCTGAACCCGTTGTGGGTCCAGCGCCGTAGTTGGGGAGGTAGTCACCCCATGAGACTACAACTTTCGATGAAGTTACTCTGCTTCGCTCAAGCTCTTTCGTGCGTCTTCCTCAAGCCGGGCATCAATCTTGGCCTGGCGTGCTGCGGGGCTGAGAAGGCTGGCCACTACGGCCACGACGATGGTACCGACGATGACCGCCAGCGACACGTACGTGGGGATCTCCGGAGCCCACTCGATGTGGTGGCCGCCGTTGATGAAGGGAAGTTCGTTGACATGCATGGCGTGCAGGACAAGCTTGACGCCGATGAACGCCAGGATTACCGACAAGGCGTGCTTCAGATAGACCAAGCGGGTCATGAGTCCGCCCAACAGGAAGTAGAGCTGACGAAGGCCCATCAACGCGAAAATGTTGGCTGTGAAAACGATGAAGGCACTTTGGGTCAGGCCGAAGATCGCGGGGATGGAGTCCACGGCGAACAAGAGGTCGGTCAGGCCGATGGTCACGAAGACGATCAGCATGGGGGTGAAGACCTTCTTGCCGTTGACAGTGGTCCGCAACTTGCCGCCGTCGAACTTCTCGGACATGGGAAGCACCCTGCGAAGGCGGGCAATCAAGGGGTTCTCGGCCCCTTCTTCCTCATCCTCACCGGAGTCCTTGGCTTGCTTCCATGCGGTCCACAGAAGGAAAGCGCCGAAGATGTAGAACACCCAACTGAACTGTTCGATCACCACGGCGCCCAGGGCGATGAAGATACCTCGGAGCACCAAGGCGATGATGATGCCCACCATCAGCACTTCCTGCTGGTACTTACGGGGCACAGCGAACCGGGCCATGATGATGATGAACACGAACAGGTTGTCGATGCTGAGGCTGTATTCAGTCACCCAGCCCGCAATGAACTGGCTTCCGTACTCGGGGCCCGTGAAGTAGAACATGGCTCCGGCGAACACCATGGCCAAGGCCACGTAGAAAGCGACCCACAGGCCGGCTTCCTTCATCGAGGGTTCGTGGGGGCGCTTGACGACCAACAGCAGGTCGACAGCGAGGATAATTCCGAGGACGACAAACGAGCCGACCTCGAACCAGACAGGGAGCTCCATTAAAGGGCCTTTCGCAGGGTACGGGAAAACGGTGTAAGTCTCTCCGGCCGCCTTGGAGCGTTTGATGCTCTGACATGGCGACCCGCTAGGCCCGGCGAGGCAACCATGCCTTGCGTGCTGACGAACCTAGCGCTTGGGATACTCCCCTACGTGGCTTAAACCTTACCCTAGGCGTGACCGGCGGACTGCATCTGCCGTAATTCGCGCTTCAACTCCTTGACTTCGTCACGGATCCTTGCCGCGACCTCGAACTGGAGTTCGGCGGCTGCACCATGCATTTGTTCCGTGAGCTGTTCGATGAGGCCCACCAAATCCTCCGCTGGCGCTGCTGCAAGGCCGTCCTGCCGGACAGTTGCGGCACCCTTCGCGGACGTCTTACCGCGTTTGCCGCCCTTGGCCAGCCGGTTGTTGTTGAGCAGCTCCTGGGTGTCTGCGTCTTCCTTGGCCAACTGGTCGGTGATGTCAGCGATTTTTTTGCGCAAGGGCTGCGGGTCGATGCCGTGCTCAGTATTGTACTTGACCTGGATGGCGCGGCGCCGGTTGGTCTCATCAATCGCGTGCGCCATGGAGTCCGTGATCCGGTCGGCGTACATGTGGACCTGGCCCGACACGTTACGGGCGGCACGGCCGATGGTCTGGATCAGCGACGTGGAGGAACGCAGGAAGCCTTCCTTATCGGCGTCGAGGATACTCACCAAGGAGACCTCCGGAAGGTCAAGGCCTTCCCGGAGCAGGTTGATGCCCACCAGGACATCGAAGACACCCATGCGCAGTTCCCGGAGCAGCTCCACACGCCTCAAGGTGTCGACGTCCGAGTGCAGGTACTCCACCTTGATGCCGTGTCCCACAAGGTAATCGGTGAGGTCCTCGGCCATCCGCTTGGTCAAGGTGGTCACAAGAACGCGCTCGTTCTTCTCCGTGCGGATTCGGATCTCCCCCAGCAGGTCGTCGATCTGGCCCTTGGTGGGTTTGACCACCACCTCGGGGTCGATGAGGCCCGTGGGTCGGATAATCTGCTGCACATAGCCATCGGCCTTGCCGAGCTCGTACTTTCCGGGAGTGGCCGAGAGGTAGACCGTCTGGCCGATGCGCTCAAGGAATTCGTCCCATTTCAGGGGCCGGTTATCCATGGCAGAGGGCAACCGGAAGCCGAAGTCCACGAGGTTTCGCTTCCGGGACATGTCGCCTTCGTACATGGCGCCGATCTGCGGAATGGTCACGTGCGATTCATCGACCACCAGCAGGAAGTCATCCGGGAAGTAGTCCAGGAGGCAGTGAGGTGCCGTGCCGGGCTCGCGGCCGTCGATGTGCACCGAGTAGTTCTCGATGCCGTTGCAGAACCCCATCTGCTGCATCATTTCAAGGTCATAGGTGGTCCGCATGCGGAGTCGCTGGGCTTCCACCAGCTTGTTCTGGGCTTCGAGGACCTTCAGGCGGTCCGCCAGTTCGTCTTCAATCCGCTTGATGGCCCGCGCCATCCGTTCGGGACCGGCCACGTAGTGCGAGGCCGGGAAGACGTACATCTCTTCCTCCTCCCGGATGACCTCGCCAGTCAGCGGATGGAGCGTCTGGATGTTCTCGATCTCATCGCCGAAGAACTCAATCCTGATGGCGAGTTCCTCGTACATGGGAATGATTTCCACGGTATCGCCACGGACCCGGAAGGTTCCCCGGTGAAAGTCCATGTCGTTGCGGGCGTACTGCATGGAGACAAACTTCCGCAGGAGATGGTCGCGGTTCATTTCCGCTCCCTTCCGGAGTGTCACCATCCCGGCGATGTACTCTTCGGGCGTGCCCAAGCCGTAGATGCAGGAAACGGTTGCCACCACGATGACATCGCGGCGGGTCAGCAATGCGTTGGTGGCAGAGTGGCGCAGCCGTTCGACTTCCTCGTTGATGGACGAGTCCTTCTCGATGAAGGTGTCCGTCTGGGCCACATACGCTTCCGGCTGGTAGTAGTCGTAATACGAAACGAAGTACTCAACCGCGTTGTTCGGCAGGAGCTCCCGGAACTCGTTGGCCAGCTGCGCCGCCAGGGTCTTGTTCTGCACCATCACCAAGGTAGGCCGCTGGACCTGCTCGATGAGCCATGCCGTGGTGGCGCTCTTGCCCGTACCCGTGGCACCAAGGAGGACTACGTCCTTCTCACCGTTGTTGATGCGTTCGGTCAACTCTGCGATGGCGGATGGCTGGTCGCCTGCGGGCTTATAGTCACTGACAACTTCAAAGGGTGCGACGACACGGTTGATTTCCTGGGCAAGGCTCATACATCAAATCTACCCCCGACCCCGGACAGCTACTGTCCGCGTTTGCGCTCAGCGGAAGATGAATACGACGGCGGTGCCCAGCCGGTGCGTTTGGCCCACTCCTCCATCTGCGGCCACGCCACGTCAGTGAACCAAGGCTCTTTGGCTTCTGCATAGGCTGCACTGTCCTTGTCCCCCGCATGGGCCCCGGCCAGGCCGCGTTTGTGGGCCTCATACTCAGCGCGGGCTGCAGGGTCGGCGCGCAGCCAGTCCCGGAACAACAGGGCGTAATACCAGCCGGGCGATCCAGCCTTCCGAACGTGAAGGTTCACAGCCCTGCCGGGATCGGCGTTGGCATGGAAGCGCTTTTGCCAGGATTCCGGAGAAGGGTGGGAGGGCTTCGGAGTGTCCCCGCGAACGTGCTGCACTGCTGGGAATCCGGCTGCGCCAAGCAGGGGCGAGATCCGGTCGGCCGTCTCGAGATCGCGCACTGTCAGTTGAAGGTCGATGACGTCCTTCGCGGCCAGGCCCGGCACAGAGGTTGAGCCGATATGGTCAACCGCCAGAATCGCATCCGGAGCAGCCAGGGCGACGCGGGCTGCCAGCCGTTCGGCCTGCCGTGCCCATTCCCCATTCGGGGCAACAAGGACGGGGCCATCGGTCCGGGGCGCGCGGACACCACGCTTGATGTTTTCCGCAAAAGGCACCAGACGCCGCTCCCACAGTGCATCAACCGCGACAAGTAGATCCTCCCGACTGCCGGAATTGTCCAGGATGACGTCGGCTGCAGCTTGGCGCTCCGCCCTGGAGGCCTGCGCGGCCATGCGGGAACGCGCGTCCTCCGGCGTCATGCCTCGAAGCTCCACCATCCGTTGGACACGCAGCTCATCAGGCGCATCCACTACCAACACCAGATGAAAGGTGCTGCCTTGTCCGGTTTCCACCAGCAGAGGAATGTCCTGCACCACGATGCCACCCGCACCGGCGCTGTTCATGATGGCGGCCGCGGACTTGCGGACGAGCGGGTGGACGATGGCGTTCAGGATTTCGCGCTGAGCCGGTTCCCGGAACACGATGGAACCCAGCTTCGGCCGGTCGAGCCCGCCGTCGTGATCCAGGATGCCAGGACCGAAGGCTTCAACAACCTGTTCCAGCCCCGGTGTCCCGGGTTCCACTACTTGCCGGGCGATAACATCCGCGTCTATGAGCAGTGCCCCCAGCTCCCGGAGCCTGGATGCCACCAACGATTTGCCTGAGGCGATGCCGCCCGTCAGTCCGATTTTCAGCACCCCTCAACACTAGACTGAAGCGGTGGAAATTGAGGAAGAAAGCCGTGCGACCCGGTACACGACGCTCCGGGCAGGGCCCGACTTCCGCCACGAACTGGAAATCCGGCGGTCGCGTTTCATCACCGTGCTCCGCAGGGTGCCGGATGAGGATTCCGCGCGCGCGTTGGTGGCCGGGCTGCGGCGCGAGTTCCACGACGCCCGCCACCACTGCTCGGCGTTCGTCATCGGACCGGACCGGATGATCCAGCGATCGAACGACGACGGCGAACCCTCCGGTACCGCGGGCATACCGATGCTCGAAGCCCTTATCAAACGTGAGTCGCAGCCCGGGGTGACCGACCTCAGCGACGTCGCTGCCGTCGTCGTACGCTATTTCGGCGGAATTCTGCTGGGGGCGGGCGGGCTGGTCCGTGCCTATTCGGAATCGGTCTCGACGGCCCTGGACCTGGCTCCCCTGGTTCAGCGACGGCGTCTGCGGCTCTGCGCCGTAGAGGTCGCCCATGCCGAAGCCGGGCGTTTGGAGAACGAACTCCGGAATGCCGGATATGTCATGGCTGAAACCTCGTATGAAGCACGGCATGCGGTCCTGCGCATAGCGCTGGAGGACTCAGCCACTGAGATTGGCGATGCCCACGCCCGGGTGGCGGCACTGACCGCAGGCAGCTCACTCCTCCGTCCCGAGGGTACCGAATGGATTGACGTTCCGGCCTAAGAATGCGCCAACAGATTGACCGCAAAACAGAAGGACCCCTGCCCGGAGGCAGGGGTCCTTCTTTGGCTATTCAGCACATCCCGTGAGGGCGGCGGAATTAGTTGCCGGTCAGCTTCTCGCGCAGTGCGGCGAGTGCTTCGTCGGACGCCAGGGTGCCAGCGTTGGACTCAGCAGCAGCCGGCTCCGAGGAGTAGCTGGTGGTGCCGGAATCGCTCTCACCGGACGTTGCAGCAGCAGCGTCGTCGGCAGCGTGCTGGGCAACCTGCTTCTTGTGGGCTTCCCAACGGGTCTGGGCGTCAGCGTACTGCTGCTCCCAAGCGGCGCGCTGGGTCTCGTAGCCTTCGAGCCATTCGTTCGACTCGGGGTCGAAGCCCTCAGGGTACTTGTAGTTGCCCTCTTCGTCGTACTCAGCGGCCATGCCGTACAGAGCGGGATCGAACTCGGTGCTGTCAGCGTCCACGCCCTCGTTGGCCTGCTTGAGGGAGAGGGAGATGCGACGACGCTCGAGGTCGATGTCGATGACCTTGACGAACAGTTCGTCGCCAACGGAGACAACCTGCTCGGCGAGCTCCACGTGGCGGACAGCCAGCTCGGAGATGTGGACGAGGCCTTCGATGCCGTCTTCGACGCGAACGAACGCACCGAACGGAACCAGCTTGGTGACCTTACCCGGAACAACCTGGCCGAGGGCGTGGGTGCGGGCGAAGGTCTGCCACGGATCTTCCTGCGTAGCCTTGAGCGACAGGGAGACACGCTCGCGGTCCAGATCCACTTCGAGGACCTCGACGGTGACTTCCTGGCCAACCTCGACAACCTCGGACGGGTGGTCGATGTGCTTCCAGGACAGCTCGGAAACGTGAACGAGGCCGTCTACGCCGCCCAGGTCCACGAATGCACCGAAGTTGACGATGGAGGAAACAACGCCCGGACGAACCTGGCCCTTTTCCAGCTTGTTGAGGAACGTGGAGCGAACCTCGGACTGGGTCTGCTCGAGCCATGCACGGCGGGACAGAACAACGTTGTTGCGGTTCTTGTCGAGCTCGATGATCTTGGCTTCGATCTGCTGACCGATGTACGGAGCGAGGTCGCGGACGCGACGCATCTCGACGAGGGATGCGGGCAGGAAGCCGCGCAGGCCGATGTCCAGGATGAGGCCACCCTTGACAACCTCGATGACGGTACCGGTAACGACGCCGTCTTCTTCCTTGACCTTCTCGATGTCGCCCCAGGCACGCTCGTACTGAGCACGCTTCTTGGAGAGGATCAGACGGCCTTCTTTGTCTTCCTTGGTGAGAACCAAAGCTTCGACCTGATCGCCAACGGCGACAACGTCACCGGGATCAACATCGTGCTTGATGGAAAGCTCGCGGGAAGGGATGACACCTTCGGTCTTGTAACCGATGTCGAGCAGAACTTCGTCGCGGTCGACCTTGACGACGGTACCTTCGACGAGGTCTCCGTCGTTGAAGTACTTGATGGTGGCGTCGACAGCTGCGAGGAAGTCCTCAGCGGTACCGATGTCGTTAATGGCGACTACGGGGGTACCGGGCTTCTCGGTGGAGGTGATGGTCATGTAGTAGGGGCTCCGTTGTGGATAGTTAGTCGGTCAGGCAAACCGCTGCCGCCCGGGTCCGGACGGCAGAACACGGCAAAGCGCCGGGTCATCCTGATTTGTGGATTAGTACAAAATGGATGCATGCACGTAGTACACGCCCGTTTATTCTAGTCGTATTGGCAAAGCAGGGTCAAAAGCGGTGTTATGGCTTCAAGACATCCCCGAGCCGCGCGAAGGAAATACCCTTGTCCAGCAACCGCGGCAAGGCGCGCCCATAGCCTTCCGCCGTTGCTCCCGCCGGCTTGTTGAAGTGCGAAATGACAATGTCTCCGGGCCCGACCCGGCCCACCTCGGTGGCGACGGTGGCCGCCGGAAAGGTCGCGCCGCCGTCGCCGTTGACAGTAAAGTTGACCGGCAGCATGCCGAGCCTGCGCGTCATGGCGGCCGTGACGTCGTCGTAAAAGGCCGTTCCCGGACGGAAGAACCGCGGGGACTTCCCGAACGTGTCCTGCATGATTGCCTGGTTGCCCATGAGTTCGTCGTACGCCGCGGACGCTGTGGCCGTTCCGGTGATCCCATAGGCTGACTTGCCGCTGACCGACAACGGAAGGTGTGATGTCCCGTGGTTGGCCAGTTCGAACAGCGGGTCCGCTGCCAGCTCCGCGGAAAGTCCGGGATTGGCCTGGATCCAGCGGCTGTTGACGAAGAGTGTGGCGGGTACGTGGAGCTTGCGCAGGGTCTGCAGCAGTTCATGGTCGCACCCTGAACCCCCCGGCCCGCCGCACGCATCGAACGTCAAAGCCACTTGCTTGGCCGGAGAGTCGTTGACGACTCCGGTGACGTGCAGTCCCCATTCCTTTGGCTGCCTGCCTGCAAACTCAGCAAGGATTTTTAGTTTGTCCGGCACCGCCGGGGTCTTCATGGTCGGCTGCGCGAGGGCGGCTGCAGCCTGTTCGCTCGACTTGGCAGAGACGGACGGAGGCGGCGTAGCGGGACCGGTTGGCCGCAATTGCTCCGTTGCCGCATCCTTTTCAGGAGCGGCCGGCAAGGACCCGGTCCCGCTGTCTGCACATCCTGCCAGGACAGCAGTTGCCAAACCTGCCATTCCAAGCAGCACTGATCGCCGGCCAGCCAATGGCCGCCGCTTGGAATCCCCCATGGATGTCCTTACTGACGTTGTAACTATGTGGTTGTAGTGAAGTGGTACTGCCTAGAAGTGTGTCAGACAGTGAGCGGAACGTTCCACTGTGAACAACTGCTGGGCCAGGAACGCGGCGCCCGGGGTGTTCTCGCGGATGCGGCCGGCGGCTGCCAGCGTCACCGGCGATACCGCACCCAGGTAAATGGAGGCGAGGCCTGCGGCGTCCATGCTGAGGTCCGGCGTCTCACCCGAAGCATCCTTGACGACGGCGGCAGCACCGCCGTCGGATTCCAGAAGCCAGGTGCCGCCCGCCAAGCCCAAGGAGTCGGTGACCTCAATAACCAGGCGGCCGGCTGCAGGGTACTTCCGGGCCTCCAAAGCGGTCTGGGTATCCAGGATCCTGAGCCACAGCATGTCACGGACTTCGGAAGCCTCAATGCACCTCTGGTCCTCGAGCGCCCATGCCAGCGGATCATCCACGGGGGCCTCGGCCCACGTGACTTCGTCGATGAGGTCGATGCTGCCCAGGAAGCGCCACAAGTCGCGGTAGCCGGCGTTGGTTGCGGCAACGAGGTCCACGATTTCCATGGTGTACGGCTTGTGGTCCCAGCCCTTGAAGCGGTAGGAAACGTAGCCATCCAATGTTCCGGAGGGGTCGTAATGCAAGGCGCAACGCACGGAGGCATCGGGCTTGCCGTCATGGCCGATTGAACCGGATGCCACCAAGCGGTAGTACTCCTGCCTGTCGACCGAACCCGGAGAAAGCCGCTGGACCCGCTCAAAGACCTCGGGCGCAACGTCCAGGAGGACTGAAGGATCGGCGACTTCGACCACGCCTTCAGGCTGTCCCTTGAGCCGGAATCGCGGACCGGTGTCGACTTTGATGCTGCGTTCAAAAGTGGCCACACCAAAGCCGAATCGTCCGTAAATGGAACCTTCGGAGGCCGTGAGCGCCGCCATGGCGAGGCCGTCGTCCTTGGCGCCTTGCAGGTCGGCAGTGATCATGCCGCGGAGGATTCCGTTGCGCCTGTGGGTTCCACGGACGGTTACGGCAGTAATCAGGTTGGACTCCAGCTGGCGCCCGTAGCCGATGTTGAGGGACTTGCGCATGGTGGCATAGGTGGCCACCGGGACATCCGCGCCGAGCGAATGCTCGGGAACGTCCGCGTTGACATAGACACCGGTCAGCTCGCGCTTGTCGGTCCGGTAGGCAGCCAGGGTTTTGGCCAGGTATTCGTCGTCCCGCCGCTCCTGGTGGAAGCCGTGCGAGACGGCCTGCACCCAGGTGGTGCAACGGCTGTAGCCTTCGTCAGTCTTGTCGGCGACAACAGGGAATCGTTGGACAGAGTACTTTTCGGAGTTTCTTTCATTGGGATCAGCCACGCCTTCGAGCCTAGCCAGACGCCTGAGGGCGCGCCACCACCACGGCGGCGCGCCCTCAAGCGGTTACTCGAAAGCTAGTGTCCGGCCTCGTACCAGCTTGATCCGACGCCGATCTGGACATCGAGCGGAACTGACAGGTCCGCGGCAGAGCCCATCTGTTCGATGACCAGTTTCTCCACGGCTTCGCGCTCCCCCGGCGCTACTTCCAGGACGAGTTCGTCGTGGACCTGCAGCAGCATGCGGGACTTCAGGCCCTGGCTGGCGAGCTCGGCCGATACCCCCAGCATGGCCCGCTTGATGAGGTCGGCAGCGGAGCCCTGGATCGGCGAGTTCAAGGCGATCCGCTCTGCTGCTTCCCTGGCCTGGCGGTTGGTGCTGGTCAGATCCGGCAGGTAGCGGCGGCGGCCTTCGATGGTGGCGGTGTAGCCGTCGGTCCTGGCCTGGTCCACGACGCCCCTCAGGTAGTCCCGGACACCACCGAAGCGGTCAAAGTAGTCCTTCATGAGCGTCCGGGCCTCATCGACGGAAATCTCCAATTGCTTGGACAGGCCGAAGGAGGTGAGGCCGTAGGCCAGCCCGTACGACATTGCCTTGACCTTGGAGCGCATGGCGCTGGTGACTTCTGCCGGCGCGACGTTGAAGATCCGGGAGCCCACAAAGCGGTGAAGGTCTTCGCCGTCCCGGTACGCCTGGATCAGTGCCTCATCGCCCGAAAGGTGGGCCATGATCCGCATTTCGATCTGCGAATAGTCAGCGGACAGCAAGCACTCGTAACCTTCGCTCACCACGAAAATACCGCGGACCCGGCGCCCCTCTTCGCTGCGGACCGGGATGTTCTGCAGATTCGGGTTGTTGGACGAGATACGGCCGGTGGCGGCGATGTTCTGCGCGTAGGTGGTGTGGATTCGCCCATCGTCAGCGACGGACTTCTTCAGCGTCTCCACCATCTGTGCCAGCTTGGACGACTCTCGGTGCGCCATGAGCTGGACCAGGAACTCGTGGCCGGTCTTTTCAAGCAGAGCCTTGAGCGAGGCAGCGTCCGTGGTGTAGCCGGACTTGATCTTCTTGGTCTTGGGCAGGCCCAGTTCCTCGAACAGGACTGTCTGCAGCTGCTTGGGCGAACCGAGGTTCACCTCATGCCCGATAGCCGCAAACGCCTGTTCCTGGGCGGTCTGGATCACCTTGGTGAGGTCCGCCAGCTGTTCATCCATACGGTCCGTGGAGACGAAGATGCCCGTCAGTTCCATTTGGGCCAGGACGCGCGCCACTGGAAGCTCCAGCGTGGTCAGCAGGGCGTCGGCTTTGCGGTCTGCAAGCTCCTTTTCGAATTGCTTGCTGAGCGCGTGCACGACGGCGGCATGCTGGACGAGCGCGGCAGCGGCAGCCTGGTCCGTATCACCGGAGAGGTCGAGTTCCAGCTGTCCGGACTGGGAAGCGGCCGTGGCCAGGGAGATTTTGAGATGGACCTGTGCGAGTTCGGCGAGGTCGTAGCTGCGGCGGTCGGGCTGGATGAGGTACCCGGAGATGGACGTGTCATCCACGACCCCTTCCAGGCCGAGGCCACGGTTGTGCAGGGCCTTAAGTGCCGCCTTGAACTCGTGCAGCACTTTGGCTTCTTCGGGGTCACGCAGCCAGCGGGCCAACGCTCCCTCGGCCTCGGCGTCCAGGCCCGTCAGTTCAATGAAGGCTGCACCGTTGGCGCGGACGACGGCCAAGGCACTGGCGTCCTCGCCCACCCGGCCGGGGACCAGCTGCACGGCGAGGGCCGAACGCATGCCGGATCCGGCGGTGAAAAAGGCTTCCAGCCCGGAAGCATCCGTGAGTGAGTCGAACTCGGGGGCATCGATGGTGTCCGGAGCAGCCCCTGCTGTGTCGTCACCATAGAGGTCGAAAAGGCGCGTGCGGAGGGTCCGGAATTCGAGCTCTTCAAAAAGCTCTTCGATGGCCTGCCGGTCAGGACGCGGTTCGTGGAGATCCTCCAAAGTGATGGGCAGCTCCAGGTCCGTAAGCAACTGGTTCAGCCTGCGGTTGCGCTTGACGTTTTCCAGGTTCTCCTTGAGCGCGCCGCCCACCTTGCCTCCAATGGAATCAAGGTTCTCCAGGATGCCTTCCAGGCCGCCATAGAGGTTGATCCACTTGGCCGCAGTCTTGGGGCCAACGCCTGGAACGCCGGGCAGGTTGTCGGCGGATTCGCCGACAAGTGCGGCGAGGTCGGAGTACAAACCGGGCTTAACGAAGTACTTCTCCTCGATGGCGGCCGCGTCCATCTTGGGAATGTTGCTGACACCCTGCTTCGGATAAAGCACAAAAACGTTGTCGTTGATGAGCTGGAAGGCGTCCCGGTCACCGGAAACCAGCAGCACCTCGAAACCGGCAGCATCAGCCTGCGAGGCCAGCGTCGCAAGGACATCGTCAGCCTCGTATCCGGGCATGGCGATGGTTTTGATGCCCCATGCCTCCATCACCCGCGCAATGAGGCCTATCTGGCCGGCGAACTCAGCCGGAGTGGCGTTTCGGCCGCCCTTGTACTCGCTGTACTCCGCCTTGCGGAACGTCGTGTCGTCGGAAACGTCGAAAGCGACAGCCACATGCGTGGGCTTCTGGTCCTTGATCAAGTTGATCAGCATGGACGTAAAACCGTGCACCGCGTTGGTGTACTGACCCCGGGCCGTGGAGAAATTCTCGGCAGGAAGGGCGTAGAAAGCCCTAAACGCCATGGAGTGGCCATCCAGGACCAGCAACCTTGGCCGGCCCTCCCCCGCGGAGACGCTGGAAGTAGTGGCAGAAGGGGCGGGTGCTGTTGCAATGGCAGCAGCTTGGGCCGTTGGAACCTGGTCCGGTTTGGTTGTTTCACTCACAGGTGCCAGCCTAGTTGGCATGATGGACAATTTCACGCCGAACAGCTTTGTCGACCAACTCAATGAGGCCGGGGTGCCCGAAGAATTCCACGATTGGCTTTCCGCGCACGGCGTGGGAACCCTGGTGGTGAAAATGGGTATCCGTTTCACGGAGATGAGTGCGGAACGGATGGTGGCCACCATGCCTGTGGAGGGAAACACCCAGGTAGCAGGCATTCTCCATGGTGGAGCCCACGTTGTGCTGGCGGAGACCCTTGGCTCCTTTGCGGCATCGTTGCACGCCGGAAGGGGACGCCACGCCGTCGGCATTGAAGTGGGCGCAACCCATCACCGTTCAGTGGCAACGGGTACCGTCACCGGCACGTGCACCGCGATCCACCTCGGCGGCACTTTGGCCACGCATGAAATCGTCATCACTGACGAGAAAGGCCGGAGGCTCTCAACAGCCCGCATCACCAACATGATCCGGGACAACCGCCACTGATTCCGCTCGGGCCGGAAACCCGCCATTACCGTGCGGATTGCTGCAGCCGGTAGCGCAATTCCACCGCAGCCCCACCAAGCGTCCTCGACGAGACCAACTCGAGTGGCGCCGTCGGGCCCTTCAACGGCAACAGCGGCTTTCCGGCGCCCAGTATCACAGGCACGATGGTGACAATCATTTCGTCGAGCAGTCCGGCGTTGGCAAATTGGGCCACCAAGTCACCTCCACCGACCAACCAGACGTTCTTGCCGTCGGCGGCCTTGACCAGGTCGGGAGCGAATTCGCTGACCTCGCCCCGAACGAAGGTGATATCCGATCCCGCGGGTGCGGAGTACTCGTGGTGGGTGAAGACCCAGCACGGGATATCCGGATACGGCCACGTGCCGGGTTCGTGCTCAATGAGCCACCTGTAGGTGTCTCCGCCCATGGCGATGCAACCAACGCCGGCCATGAACAAGCCAATGCCCTCGTTGACTTCGTCGACGCTGTCGAACTGCAGGAGCCAGCCGAGGTCGTCGTCAGGCGAAGCGATGAAGCCGTCGATGGTGGAAGCTACGTAGTACTGGAACGTCGACATGGCCCCAGACTAGTCAGTCCGAAGCAGGGTTCCCATACTCCACGCGGACACTCCCGTTATCCGGCAGGACCACCACCCTGCCGCGATCCAGCGACCATCCGTCGTTCAGCAGGAAGATCCGTCCGCCGCTGACCACCAGCAAGCGCAGGCCGGTGTAACGGTACAGGGGTGCCGCCTCCGAGCCGGCCGACTCCTCCTTGACGTTAGGCACAGTAACGGCCAACCGTTCCTTGCTGTAAACGACGGCGGTGGGCAGCAGGTGGGAGCGCTCCTGGTAGTCGACCGCGGCGCCCCGCCCCAGCGCCTGGGCGTAGTCGGAGGTTCCCCAGAACAGCAGGAGCGTCACCAGGACAAATACCAGCCACCCTTCGAGGGCGCCCTTGCCGGCGCGCGGGGCCTGCGCTGAAAGCCCGGCAGCCCGGCGTCGGACCCGCAGGCCCCAAGCGCCGACAACGAGCCCCGCCGCGATGAGGAACGGCGCATAGAGGACAGTCTGTTCAGGGCGCGCCGTCACCGCAAGCCACATCACGGCGGCATAGGCGAAAGCTAGGAAAAGAATTACCGTGGCGGTCAACTGCACCCGCCTCCGCTGCCCGGGAAATTCGAGGAGGCGTGCCACTGCCCGGTCCAGCATCAACCACAACAAAGCGATGACCACCAACCACGCCAGGGGCTGGAACAACGACTGGATACTCCGCAGCATGAAGTCCTGGACCGTGTAGCCGAACAGGCTGACATCCAAGCCCATCGCTTTCGCCTGGGCATCGGTGCGTGCCCATCCGAAATAGACCAGCAACGCCGTGACAACCGTCAACGGCGGACCGACGACCGAGAGCACCTCGAGGGTCCGTTGCCATCGGGTGTTGCTTCGGTCTGGAGCCGCCGTTTCTTCGCTCACGGTGAGGCCGTGGGGGTTGCTTCAACGGACACCGTGGGGGTCCCGGTGGTGGTAGATGGACCTCCTCCGGTTGCCTTAGGGCTCGGGGTAACTCCAGCGTCGTCGTAGAAGAACGTCACTGAACCGGCGATGTCCACGGTGTCCGTGACCGATATCCGGACTGACTTCCGCCCTTGGGCGGGCGGCATCCGCAGGTAGAGCGTCCCGTAGTCTTCCCTGTCCCCCACGAATTCGACGTCTGCCGGAACGCCGTCGAACATGACCTCGCCAACGCGGACGTAGTAGCCGTCGAGGCGGACAATGGTGCCGCCGGAACTTGGGCCGGAGGCCCGGGGCGTCCCCGGAACCGGCCTGAGCTGTTCGTCCACTACCGTCAAGCCCAGCAACTGGCGCGGACATGCCTCGCCCAGCCCGGGTTCGACCTTGAAGGCAGCATCAGGGTTGCTGCGACGTTGGGCCACCAAAGAGGCCGACATGGCTGCAACCCTGAACTCCAGGCACTGACTCTGTGGAATCCGCGGCATGGCCGAAACCGCGTTGGACGCCCTTTCCCAGTCCCCCCGGCTGCCGCTTAGCACGGCGCGGCAGACAGCGGCACCGGCCACCCAAACGGCCGCGTCCTCCGCCCCTTCGATGCTGCGGTCCAGGGCGTCGCACTGGAATTGCTGCAGAAGGAGGTATCGCTGACCGGAGGTGGGATCGTTGGGCCCGACTGGCCCTATGGGAATCCATCGCACGACTGGCGCGTCTGCCTGCGGCGCTGCGGGACCGGCAGGGCCGGCAGGTTGTGCCGCCGTCGGATCGCCGGCCGTTGGACTGGCCTGTCCGGAGGTTGCGGTCGTTTGCGCCCCGGACCCCGGCTGCGGGGAAAGGCCTTCAGAGGACGGCGGCAAGCAGGCTGAAAGGACCAGCAGCAGGACCGGGACCAGGGCAAGTCCTGCCGGGCGGCTTCGGGATTGGCACTTCATGACAGCCCCATATCTGCCGGACCACGACCACGCAGTCATATTCATGGCTACACTGCCGATTATTCTCCCGAATGGACGAAGCTGCCAGAGTAGTTGCTACCCGCAGTTGCTACTTTCCGAAGTACGGAACAATCAGGTAGATGCCGAACAGGACGGCCACCCCGCAGAAGCCAAAGCAAATGTAGGCCAGGGACCGCATCAGGACCGGGGACTTCTGCTGGGCGTCGCCGGCAATGGCAGTAAGCCGCACGCCCAGGGAGTACAGGACCACGAGCGTCACGGCGGCAAGGAGGGTAACGCCGGCTACCTGCAGCAGTTCCAACCATTTCATCGCTGCACGTCCTTGCTCGGGGTGTTCTTTCGGGACTTCTTCTTCTTGCGGAACCGGACGGCGTGGCCGGCCTCTTCAACCTCGACGGCGTTGTGGTGCCCAACGTGCGATTTCCGGGATACAACGAACATGAAGACGATGGCTGCCGTTCCGGCTACTGCGGCGATCACGACACCCACGACGCCGACCCCAACAAGCAGGGCGGTCAGGGCACCAACGATCGCCGATGCCGGGAGGGTAAACAGCCATCCCAAGGCGATCTTGCCTGCGGTGCCCCAGCGGACGGAGGTGCCTTTGCGGCCCAGGCCGGAACCGATGACGGAGCCGGAAGCAACCTGCGTGGTGGACAGGGCGAAACCCAGGTGCGAGGAAGCAAGGATTGCGGAGGCTGTGCTGGTTTCAGCTGAGAAACCCTGGGCGGGCTTGACCTCGGTCAAACCGGACCCCATGGTGCGGATGATGCGCCAGCCACCGGCGTAGGTTCCGATGGCAATGGCAAAGGCGCAGGCGGCGATGACCCAGAACTGCGGTCCGCTGCCAGGTGTCTGGGTGCCCCCGGCGATCAGGACCAGCGTGATGATGCCCATGGTTTTCTGCGCGTCGTTGGTACCGTGCGCGAGGGCCACCAGGCTGGACGTGAAGATCTGGCCCGTGCGGAAGCCGCCTCGCTTTTGCGTGAGCTTGTCGCCGGTTTCGGGATCATGCCGCGAGGTGAGCGCGTAGGCCAGGCGGGTACAGATGTACGCCACCACGCCAGCGATCAGCGGCGCGAAGAGCGCAGGAAGGATGACCTTCTGCAGAACGGTTTCGAAGTTGATGGAGTGGAATCCGATGCCCACAACCGCGGCGCCGATCAGACCGCCGAAAAGCGCATGCGAGGAACTCGACGGCAGGCCCTTGAGCCAGGTGATCATGTTCCAGAGGACGGCACCCATCAGCCCGGCAAAGATAATGTCAGGAGTGATGTGGATGCCGTCGGAGCCTTCGCGGATCAGGCCACCGGAAATGGTCTTGGCCACTTCAGTGGACAGGAATGCGCCCACAAGGTTGAGTACCGCGGCCAAGGCAACGGCCGTCTTGGGCTTGATCGCCCCCGTAGCGATAGGCGTGGCCATCGCATTGGCTGTGTCGTGA
The DNA here is from genome assembly GCF_052113825.1 of Paenarthrobacter sp. TAF1. Lineage (NCBI taxonomy): Bacteria > Bacillati > Actinomycetota > Actinomycetes > Micrococcales > Micrococcaceae > Paenarthrobacter > Paenarthrobacter sp. TAF1. The sequence continues at coordinate 28,014 of NZ_JBFRDO010000001.1, read as the reverse complement.
AACCCGTTGGTGAAGTCAAAGAATAGGGCCAACGCTATTACCAGCGCGACCATGAAGGTGATATCCACCTGTTGCCCAATCTGCAGAGTCGACGTTCAGCAGTTTCACTTCCCCATACCTGCCATCCACAGCATAGTTCAGCAATTGTTCAACTGACCCTGCTTGCGGGATTCACTCTGGCGGGCTTGAAACCTTAAGAATCCTACGTGCCATCCACTGAGCAGCCAAACGTATGGGATCCCCGGTTCACCCCAGGTACCTGCGCACGGCCGCGAGTTCGCCCCGGCTCAACCCTTTGCGGGGATCCGGTGAGATGCAAAGCACACGATCCTGCTGGTATTCGGCCCACGAGCGGGCATCCGACTCCTGGCTGAGCTGGTCGTCAAGCCAGATAATACGTTCACTCCCGGTCGCTGCCAGGTCCTTCTGCAGGGCTACCAGCTTCCACCATTCCGGCCCCTCATCCCAGCCTTGGCTTGAAAGTACCGGCCAGTCCTGGCCGTTCAGGCCAATAGCGGGGCACAGGAACTCCGGCGCGAGGCGCTCCCACGTCGTCAGCCACACGAACCTGGCGGAGGGATGTTCAGCGAGGTCGTTGAGCTCGGCCACGGCTTCAGGCGCAAAGGCAACCTCCAGGATGCCGGCGTCGGCGATGCTCCATTCGCCGCCCCAGTCCGTGGTTCCCATCGGACTGAAGGGGTTCACCACGCCGTCGACGTCAAGGTAGATGGACACGGGCCTCACGGCGTCCCCCATGGAATCCACAATCGTCCCCTCCCCAATAGATGGAAGCCAGCCTACGGGAACGGGGTTTGTTCGGATGCAGCGAGCCGATAATCAATCTCTTGACGTGCGTCATGGAAGTGATAATCTCGAATCATGGAAAAGCCCCCAGTCCACTCCGCCCAGAGCGTCCGCGACATCGAGGACACCGTCCGCACCGATTTCAGGCACGCCATGTCCTACGGCGGGTATCTGGACCTTGATCGTTTGCTTAGTTCCCAGCACCCGCTCAGCAAGCCGGAACACCACGACGAATTGCTGTTCATCATCCAGCACCAGACCAGCGAACTCTGGCTGAAGCTGGTGCTGCACGAGTTGTTGGAGGCCAGGCGGCTTTTCGACGCTGACAACCTCGGCAAAGCGCTCAAATGCATCGCCCGCGTGAAGGCAATCCAGCGCACGATGACGGAGCAGTGGTCCGTCCTGGGCACCCTTACGCCGCGCGAGTACGCCCAGTTCCGCGGGTTCCTGGGCAGCTCCTCAGGCTTCCAGTCCTACCAATATCGCGGGGTCGAGTTCCTGCTGGGCAACAAGAACCGCGGGATGCTGCGCGTCTTTGAAAGCGAACCCGAAGCCCACGCCCTGCTGAGCACCCTCCTGGAGGAGCCCACGCTGTACGACGCGTTCCTCGGGGTCCTTTCCCGTGCCGGCTATGACATCCCGGCGGACATCCTGAACCGTGACACGAGCGAGCCGTGGATCTTCCGCAAGGATCTGGTTCCCATCTTCCAGAAGATCTACGAATCGGATGACACTCAGTGGGGACTCTACGAAGCCTGCGAGGACCTTGTGGACATCGAAGACAACTTCCAGGCCTGGCGCTTCCGTCACCTCCGGACCGTCCAACGCACCATCGGCTTCAAGGTCGGTACCGGCGGATCCTCCGGCGTGGACTTCCTCAAACGCGCCCTGGACCTGACGTTCTTCCCCGAGCTCTACGCCGTCCGCACCGAAATCGGCAACTAAGCACACCACCCCCGGGCAGCGCCGCCCAGACCTTCCGCAGGAGAAGCCATGACCACCCCACAGCAGACCCAAAGCCCACTGCAGACGTCGGCCGAACTGGACGCCGCTGATCCCCTCGCCGCCCAGCGTGAGGCCTTTTACGCCCCCGACGCCGATCAGCTCACCTCGTACCTGGACGGCAACTCGCTCGGACGCCCCCTGAAGGCAACAGCGGCGAACCTCGCCTCCTTCGTCCACGACGCCTGGGGCAGCCGCCTCATCCGCGGCTGGGACGAACAATGGATGGACGAGCCCACCGCTGTGGGCGACCGCATCGGCGAAGTGACCCTCGGAGCGGCCCCGGGCCAGACCATGGTGGGTGACTCCACCTCCGTCATGCTCTACAAGATGATCCGCGCCGCTGTCGACGCTCAGCCAGGCCGCGACGAGATCATCATCGACCGTGACAACTTTCCTACTGACCGCTTCATCATCGAAGGGATCGCCAAGGAACGCGGGGCAACGATCAAATGGATCGCGGCCAACCCCGCCAGCGGCGTCCGCGCCGCGGACCTCGACGGGCTCCTCGGTGAGCGGACCGCCGTCGTGGTCCTCAGCCATGTCGCCTACCGCTCAGGGTTCCTGGCGGACGCTAAGGGAATCACCGCCAAGGTGCACCAAGCCGGCGCCCTCATGCTCTGGGACCTCTGCCACTCTGTGGGCTCCGTACCCATGGAACTGGATGCGTGGGGCGTGGACCTTGCCGTCGGCTGCACCTACAAGTACCTCAACGGCGGACCCGGCTCCCCTGCCTTCGCTTACGTCAACTCCTCGCAGCAGGACCGCCTGCAGCAGCCCATCTGGGGCTGGATGGGCGCCGACAACCCCTTCGGCATGACCGAGGCCTACCGTCCGGCGCAGGGCATCCGCCGCTTCATAACCGGCACACCCCCGGTCCTGGCCATGCAACCCCTCAAGGACATGGTCGAACTTATCGCCACCGTGGGAATGGACGCCATACGGGAGAAGTCCATCAAACTCACGGAGTACGCCATCGCGTTGTCCGAGGAACTCCTGGTCCCGCTCGGAGCAGAGATTGTCAGCCCCCGGGACCCGGCAGAACGCGGTTCTCACATCACCGTGGACCACCCGCTCTTCGCCGACGTCACAGCCAAGCTGTGGGAAAAGGGAGTCATCCCCGACTTCCGCCCCCCGCACGGCCTCCGCATCGGCCTCTCCCCGCTCAGCACCAGCTACGCCGAGGTTGAGCTGGGAGTGGCAGCTATCCGCGACGCCCTCGCCGAATTGCGGTGAGCCGGGTATGAGCGCCGTCCTCGATGACATGGACTCCCGTCCAGGCAGCACAACCTCATTGCTGCGCACCGTCATCGGCCTGTACTTGCGCGACGCGGGCGGATGGATGTCCACCAAGGACATTGTGTTGCTCATGGACGCCCTGGGGACATCGGGAACAGTCACGCGGACGGCATTGGGCCGCTTGCGGAAGAAGGACGTGCTCGTGCAGGAGAACCGGGAGGGCATTCCAGGCTTCACCCTGACAGAAGGTGCGGCCACCATGCTTGCCCGGGGCGATCGGCGGATCTACAACCCGCGGACCATGTCGCCCACGGATCCCTGGTGCCTGATTTCGTTTTCGATCCCTGAGACCGAACGTGAGAAACGGCACCAGCTGCGGCGCAGATTGCACTGGATCGGCTGCGGGACAGTGGCCGCCGGCCTGTGGATCTGCCCGGATTCCCTCCGGGTGGAAGTGGAGGAAATACTGTCGGACCTGGGGCTGCGCAACGTAACCACAATCTTCGTGGCCGGTACACCCATGGTGGGTGGCAGCCTCCGGGAAGCGGCGTCCAAATGGTGGGACTTGGAAGCAGTTGCTGAACTCCATAGGGATTTCATCCGTGAACACGCAGCAGCGGTCATTGATGCCGCACCGGAAGTCGAACCCGGCGCCTCCGCCTTCGCTGCCTACGTCCGGTGCATCGACCGGTGGCGCATCATTCCCTACCTCGACCCCGGGCTGCCGCAGGCATTCCTGCCCGCCGACTGGCCCGGGGCCGAAGGTGCCGAGTTGTTCAAACGGATCCTCGCAGCTTATGCGGAACCCAGCTCGGAGTTCGTCCGGCGTTCCCTCCAGGACACGGTGACGGTCACGGCTTCCTGACAGCAGTTCCCCGCCAGTAGGGCTCCCCCAACTCTCCTATGGGAGTCCTGGCCGTTTCCCGGGAGAAGAAGGCGGAAACTCCGGCGATGGCCATGCACAGTACCGCGAATCCCGCTACGGGAAGCCAACCGTCGTGGCCCTTGCCCAGGAGCAGTCCTGCGATGAGGGGAGCAAAACCAGCCACCACCAAACCCAACTGGTTCCCCAAAGCCATGCCGGAATACCGGACCGGGGCCGCGAACAGTTCGGCAAAGTAGGCAGGCCAGATCCCGTTGAAGCAGGAGTAGAGCAACGTCATGTTGATGAACGCTGCGGCGAAGACCAGGAAGATGTTGCCCGTGGACAAAGCCGCGAAGTAGGCGAAGATCGTCACCGAGCAGCCGATGGCCGCAGTCAGCAGCAGCGGCCTGCGTCCCAACCTGTCGGAGAGTTTCGCAGTCAGGGGCATCACGAACATGGACAGGCCAATGGCTACCGCATTCACCGTGAGGATGGGTGCCTTGTCGAACCCTGCTGCACCGGTGGCGTAGGACAAACCGAAGACCGTGAAGATCGTCTGCATCACTGACATGATGGACATGCCAATCACCCTCACCACATCCGCAGATTGGAAACGCAGGACTTCCCGTAACGGCAAAGGAGCCACAGCCTTGCGGTCCTTTGCTTCTTCAAAGATCGGAGTCTCATCCAGGTGCGTACGCACCCAGTAGGCGATGCCCAACACCACAATGGACAACCAGAAAGGGATGCGCCAACCCCAACTCATCAGTGCCTCAGTGGGCAGAGCGGACACAGGAATAAAGACAATCGTCGCGAGCACCATGCCGGAGGCATAGCCGGTCATGACGAAGCTGGTAAAGAAACCACGTCGCCCTTCCGGTGAGTGCTCCAGGGTCAAGGTGGACGCGCCTGCCGATTCTGCCCCTGCGGAGAAACCCTGTGCCAGGCGGCCAATGACCAGGAGAACCGGAGCCCAGACGCCGATCTGGCTGTAACCCGGCAGGAACCCGATGCCAAGGGACGACAGTCCCATCACGGCCAGGGTGATGAGCAGGATCTTCTTCCGGCCCAGCTTGTCACCGAAATGTCCCATGACCAGGCCGCCGACCGGCCGTGCCACGTAGGCCACGCCAAACGTGGCGAAAGCCCCGATCAGGCCAACTGCGGGATCATCGGAAGGGAAGAACAGCGGGCCGAAGACCAGTGCAGCGGCTGAGCCGTAGATGAAAAAGTCGTAGTACTCGAGGGTGCTTCCCAGAAACGAGGCCAAAGCGGCTTTTCCGGGGGTTTTGCGCAGCGTCGTTGGCTGCGTGGCAGTTGTATGCATGGCTGTTCTCCTTTGAACGGCGTCCAGGCGTTGATTCAGAGGTGGAAATCGACGGCGATGATGTGTTCGCTGTTGGGAAACGAATACTTCTTGAGGGGCTCGTGCAGCGGGTGTGTGTTGTAGACCTCAATGTCTTCCGCCGCGGCGAAGTCGGCAACGATCGCGTAGTCGAAGGAGCGTTCCTGCTGCAAGATGTCAGCGCCGTGGGTCAGTTTCAGGAGGCCGGGAATGTTGCCGTCCATGGCATCCAGTCCCGCCATCCACGCGGCTTTGTCGGCTGTGGGAAAATCCGGCTTGAACTTGAACAGCACTGCATGGCGGATCATGCTTCCACCCCTGTCATGACGCTTTCACCCGCGTATTCGGCCGGCTGGCCCGCAATGGTCCGGCCCGCCAGGTACCCCATGGTCATGATGGGACCCAGGGTGGCACCGGCACCCGGGTACCCAGCGGCGTAGGCATTTTCGGTGGTGTTACCGGCAGCGAAAAGGCCCGGAATGGGTTGTCCGTCGACGTCCAGGACGCGTGCCCGTCCGTCCGTGGCTATGCCTCCATTGCTCCCAAAGGCACCATTGACCACTTCCATCGCGTAAAACGGGCCGGTCACCAGCGGGCCGAGCGATGGGTTGGGCCAAGGGCAGTCGTCGTCGCCCCAGTACTTGTCGTAGGCGCTTTCACCCCGGCCGAAGTCCGGGTCCTCGCCTTTGACGGCGAATTCGTTGAAGCGGCTGACCGTAGCCCTCAGTTCCCCGGCAGGAACACCGATCTTTGCGGCCAGTCCCTCCAGCGTGGGTGCTTCCACGAGGTATTCGGGCGTGGGCTGGCCGGCCCGGTGTGCAAGGACGCCGTAGCGCTCCAAGTAGGCGTGGTCGAAGACCACATGTGCCGGTGTATTCAAGGTCTGGTTGTTGGGCGAATCCCAGGACTGAAGGCAGCGCGCAAGGTCGTTGTAGTTCTGTGACTCGTTGGCGAAGCGGCGTCCGTGCCGGTTGACCATGAGCGAGCCGGGCCCTTGCCGTTCGAACCTCAGCAGTGTGCCCACGGGTGCCCCGTCCCGGGTGTCTCCCGTTATTGACATGGGGGCCCACCAGGCTTCGCGGGTTCCGCGGGTCTGTGCCCCGATGCGTTGTGCCATCCTGAGCCCGTCGCCTGTGTTGGAGGGCGGTGAGCACATAATGTAGAGGCGCGAGGCCAGCAACGAATCGGCCAGGGCCTTGTCCCATTCGAATCCGCCGGTAGCCAGTACGACACCATCGTTGGCAAGGAACGTTTCTCCCGATTCGAGTTCGACGCCCGCGACCCGGCCGCCGTCGAGCAGCAATCGTTGACCACGGGCGCCAACCACCAGCGCAGCGCCGTCCCGGACCAGGCTTGCGAGCAGCATGCCAATCAAGGCGTGCCCCTTGGCCACGAGCCCTTGGTCCTGGCGCTGGTTGAGTTGAGCCCACGGAAATTTGGTGAAGGCGCCCCAGTTCTCATACTCCTGCATAGTGAATGGTGCCCTGCCATCGGAGCGGACGTGGCGGGCGAGGTCGCCGAGCGCCTCCCGGATATTGAATAGTTCAGGTTCAACAGTGCGCCCGCCTTCAACGGAACCGGGTAGGTCCTGGCGGTAGTCCGGAAAGTTATCCAGGAAGATGAAGCGGAGCCCGCATTCGTCCTCGGCAAAACGGAGCATGGTGTCTCCAAAATCAAGGGCAGCGTCAAGGAGCTCTTCGCGGCTGCGTCCACGCGCCACGGCCCGGATGTACCGGGCGGCCGCTTCCTTGGAGTCGTCCAGGCCCGCTTGGCGGGCATGGTGGTTGTCAGCCACCCAGAGCATGCCGCCCGAGACGGCAGTGGTTCCGCCGAGAAGTTCGGTCTTTTCGAGCACGACGACGGACTTGCCCGCCCGTGCGGCGGTGGCCGCTGCTGTCAGTGCCCCTGCGCCAGAGCCGACGACGACGACGTCGTAGGTACCGGCCTGTGTGCCGTTGAGAAATTTCACGAAGAATGCCTTTCAGAGGGGAATTGTGGTTCAGTTGCGGATGCTTGGGCTCAGACAGCGGTGTAGCCGCCGTCGATCACCAGCTCGGATCCCGTGGTGAAGCGGGACTCATCGCAGGCAAGGTAAAGAACGCCGTAGGCGATTTCGTCCGGTTCCCCCTGCCTGGGGAGGGGGCTGTTGCCGACCAATTGCCGGTAGTAGGCCTCTGCCCCGATCGCGGACTGTTCCGCTGAACGGCGGCTCATCCTGGTGTTCATGGAACCGGGGTGTATCGAGTTCACGCGGACACCGTGAATCCCGTAGGTAGCGGCGTCGGACTTGCTGAGGAGCCTGACGGCACCCTTCGTTGCGTGGTAGAGGGGCACGTTGCTTCCACCTGTTAGTCCATGAATGGACGAAAAGTTGATGATGCTCCCGGACTGCTTTTCGATCATCCCCGGAACGATGTATTTGGTCATGAGCCAAACCCCCTTGACGTTGACGTCAAAGATGGCATTGAAGTCATCCATGGAGGCGGTGTGGCTTGCTCCGGCGGCACCGATGATTCCGGCTGCGTTGACCAGGATGTCCGGGGTGCCGAGTTCTTTGCTGAGTCTCCCGATCGCTGATGCGACGCTGGACTCATCGGTGACATCGACGTCGTATTCGGTGATGCCCGGGCGGCCGCCTCCGGACGGTGCCCCGGCGCGGTCCAACGACGCCACCAAGGCTCCATGGTCCGCCAACAGCCGGGCAGTCGCGCTCCCCAGGTCGCCCCTGCCGCCGGTAACCACGGCCACTTTCCCGGCCACGCGCCGGGCCGCATCGGCCGGCTTTCCGCGTCTTTCTGAATCCATGATCAAACTCCTCCTGCCGCGGCATTGCGGCGTTCAAACATCACTGCGGCGCAGGGCAGCACGGAAGAGAGCCTCAAGGGGCTGATCGTGAACTTGGGCGAAATGCCGTGAGGGTCTGAGTCCTCTTGGATGGCTCCGGACGGTGGTCCTGTCCGCAGTGCCCTGCTGTGTCCTCCACTTTGCCAGCGGCCCTGTGAGTAGAGCCACAGCGTTACCGATGAACGGGAATCAGATGCTTCCGTTGCTTTGGCGAAGAGCGCCCTTGAGTTCGCCGCGCCAACCGAGGGCACGCGAAATACCCCTTGCTGCCGTCATTAAAACGGGCACACGGACGGCGGCGTTTTCTTCATTCCTGGGCACCACCACACTCAAGGCCGCCACGACGGCGTTGGTGCGGTCGAAGACAGGCACGGCGATCCCACTCGACTCCGGCACGATGATCCCAGGCATGGACGCGAATCCCCGCTGGCGGATCGCTGCCAGGTGGCGGCGCAGTTCGGCTGGATCGGTCAGCGTGGCGTCAGTGAACTTTTCAAGCGTCCGGGAGAGGAAGAGCTCCTGATAGGCGGCTGAGGAATACGCCAGCAGGACAAGCCCGGAGGATGTGCCGTGCACGGGCAGACGTCCGGCCACCTTGGTGATGTCCACCATCGAATCCCTGAAACCAATCCGCTCGATGTAAAGGACTTCATCGGACTCCAAAATTCCCAGCGTTGTTGAATGCCGGACCACAGACTGCACGTCTTCCATGAAGGGCAGCGCGGCCTCACGCAGGCCAACCATCCGGGAGCTTCTGGACACAAGCTCCCACAACCTCGTGCCAATGCGGACCTCGGCATTGGCTTCCCGTTCAAGAAGGCCCTCGGCAAGCATCTCGTCCACCAAGCGGTAGGTGGTGGTTACGGGCAGCCCCGAGCGGCGGGCCAGCGTGGCGACGCTCATGGTCCGATGGGAGTCGTCGAACGCGCCGACAAGCCGGACAACCCGACGGATGACGGACTCGCCGGAAGTCGAGTTGGCCACGCTATTCCCCTGATTTCACGCGCGAGACAAACCTGAACCGGTCACCGCGGAAGGTACTGTGAGTCCACTCAACGGGCGCCCCTATCCCGTCGCGCGCCAGCCTGTTGACCACCAGAAGAGGGGCCCCCATTTCAATCCCCAATATCCGGGCGTCACCCGGGCCGGCCAACGCAGTTTCCACCGTATCCTCGACCTCGGCAATGCTTATCCCGTAAGTGTCCCGGAGAGCGGCATACAGCGAACCCGCCTTGGCAAGGCTGGCCTTGAACCGTGGAAGCCTTCCCGGAAGCCATGCGACCTCATGGGCCAGTGGTGCACCATCGATCAGCCTGATGCGTTCCAGTCTGGTTACCAAGCCACCCTCCGCGAGCCCGAGGTGCGCAGCGACCTCCTGGCTGGCCTTGGTGACATTCAGGGCCACCAGCGTCGAACCAGGTTTCAGTCCCTGCATCCGGGCGTCGTCGGAAAATGAGGTCAACTGCCGCACATGGGTCACCTTGGGGGGTGCGACAAAAGTGCCATGCCCCTGGATCCTCCCCAGCTTCCCCTCGGCAACAAGCTCACTGATGGCCAGGCGCACCGTAGTGCGGGACGTTGCATACGTCTGCGCAAGAGCCCTCTCGGTGGGAATGAGGGTACCGGGCTTCAACCCCGTGATGCGGGCAAGGATTTCGGTCTTGACCATGTAGTACTTGGGTGTTGCCGGAGCTGTATCAGCGGACATACGGACAAACTACCTGTAGACAAGGGGATTGGTCTATGCCAATCTAGGCGGAGTGCCAAACTTGGCGTGAGACGAAGGGATGTCACTTGGAGGAAATGCAGCAGTCCGGGAGCAACAGCGCCACAAACGCTGCCCCGGTTGTCCTCGGGCTCCACATCGGCGGTTCGAAAACCCACGCGGTTCTCGCCGACGACACCCGCTTCTCCGGGGCGGACAATGATGCCCGCCTGGAGATCACCGAAGCACGTGCAAACCTGTCTTCCGTGGGGCACCAGGGCGCGGACGCAGTGCTGCGGCGGATTGCGGCACGTGTGGGCGGTAGTGTCGCAGCAGTCTGTGCGGGAGCGGCCGGCGCCGACACCCCTGCGAGCCGGGCCGTTCTGTCGGCCCTCCTCTCGGAACATTTTCCCGGTGCCAAAATCGAGGTGGTCCATGACACACGCATCATCCTCGCCGCGGCCGGTCTCGAAGCAGGCGTGGTCCTGGTGGCCGGAACCGGCTCTGTGGCCTGGGGCAGGAACCGTGAGGGGCGGGAAGCCCGCAGTGGAGGATACGGCTATCTCCTCGGCGACGAGGGTGGTGGATACTCGGTAGTCCGGGACGCCGTTCGCGAGGCCTTACGGGAGTACTACGCCGGACTTGAACCCGGCCCGCTGGTCCAATCGCTGATGGCAGCCACGGCCAGTGTGGACGCCCTGCAGCTCATGGACTTCTTCTATGCAAAGCCGGAACCCGACCATTGGGCTGGACTGGCCCCGCTCGTCCTTGAGATGGCGCAGGACGGCGACCCTGCGGCGCTGCGGATCCAGGCCGAGGCCGCCCACTCCCTGGCGTCCTTGGCCAGGCAAGTACTGGGCGAACTCGGATTGGATCTTCCCTTGGTGATGGCCGGCGCTTTGCTGGTCAACCAGGACCAACTCGCTGCGGCTGTAGCGCGCAAAGTGTCCTTGGAGGATCCGTCGCTGGTCCGGATACTCCCCCAAGCCCCCGTTTTCGGCGCAGTCAAACTTGCGCGGCAACTGATCCAGCAGTAACGAACCACGAGTGATCCCGACGGCCAACGGGAGTAATCTGGACTCATGCCTTTGATGTGCGGTGGCCGGTAGCAATGACCCGGGCCAGGCGGCGGTGGCTGCCGGCGCTCCTGATAAGCCTTGCCATGGGCATGGCCGTGCTGTTTGGTGCAGTCCAAGCGGGCGCAAGCGGCTCCCTGCCACCCAAAACCGCAGACGAGATCCTGGCCATGATCGCGCGCACCCAGGTCCGGGAGCTGTCCGGCACACTGGAACAAACCGCCGAACTGGGACTTCCCGAAGTTCCAACGGCCGGCCCCGGGGTTGCGCCCGGAACCGCCTCCGCCTTGGAGTTCCTGACAGGCTCGCACACTGCGAGGGTCTACATTGATGGTCCTTCCAAAGCACGCGTACAGATCCTGGACCGGATGGCCGAGCGCGATCTTGTACTGAACGGCGAGGACGCGTGGTTCTATGACTCCTCGGACAACAGTGCTACGCATGTGAGCATCCCCCGTCCGTCGGTGGGAGCACCCACCGAGTCCCGGGTACCAGAATCACCGCGCCCCACCATCCACACTCCCGAGGCTTTAGCGTCGCGCTTCCTGACAGCCATTGACGCCAGCACTGAAGTAAGCGTCGGGAATTCGTCCTCGGTGGCCGGGCGCAGCGCCTACAAACTCCTCCTGAAACCCCGCACGGCGGGCACCTTGGTGGACGCTGTGGCGATTGATGTGGATGCCGAAACCGGCCTCCCCCTCGGTATCGAACTGAGGGCCAAAGGGCAGGCCGGGCCCGCCTATTCACTGGAGTACACGCAGCTGGACCTGACTGCCCCGGACGCCTCGCTGTTTGAATTCGTACCGCCGCAGGGCGCATCGGTCAGCGAAAAGACGATCCCCGCAGCACCCGTTCCTTCCATGCCACTGCCTGAGCCCTCCGGCCCAACGACCCAGCCGCAACCGCCCCAGCCACATCATGGTGCAACGGTTACAGGCGCCGGCTGGGACGCCGTGATCTCCCTTCCGGCGGGAACCGCTCCGGCCGGACTCACCGCCAGCCCGGAACTCACGCAAGCGCTCCAAGCTGTTCCGGGCGGCCGCGCACTGACGACATCGGTGATCAGCGTGCTGATTCTCGACGACGGCCGCGTCTATGCGGGCATGGTGCCGTTGGAGCGGCTTCAGGCAGTCGCCCAACAGTTAAACGTCCCTGCCCCGTGACCGACCCAGCGACCAGCCCGCTGACCGGCCCTGCCGTCCTGGCAAGCCATCCAGGCACCGGCGACAATCTTGCCATCGAAACACGTGGACTGGTGAAGCGCTTCGGCCGCCGCGCCGCCGTCGACGGCATTGATCTGGCCGTTCCCCAGGGGGCGGTCTACGGCTTCCTGGGGCCTAACGGCTCGGGAAAGACCACCACCATCAGGTTGCTGCTTGGCCTCGCCACGGCGAACAGCGGCGACATCAGCGTTTTGGGCAAGGAGATGCCACAATCCTTGACCTCCGTGTTGCCGCACGTGGGCGCCTTGGTTGAGGGCCCCGGTTTCTATCCGTTCCTCACCGGCGAGGCAAACCTGATGCGCCTGGACTCGGCCGACCGCCACGCACCCTCATCGACCAGGCGGCAACGTGCCCACGAGGCCCTGGACTGTGTGGGGCTCGGCCATGCTGCCGGAAAGAAGGTCCGCGCCTACTCACTAGGCATGGAACAGCGCCTCGGCCTGGCCAACGCGATGCTGCGTCCCCGTGAACTGCTTGTCCTCGATGAACCGACCAACGGACTTGACCCCCAAGGGACGCGCGAAGTGCGCGCCCTGGTTCGTTCCCTTGCCGCAGGTGGCACGACGGTCTTTGTCTCGAGCCACCTGTTGGCCGAGGTCGAGCAGATGTGTACGCACGCAGGCATTATGAGCGCGGGAAAACTGGTGGCCCAAGGGCCACTGGATGAGCTGCGCTCCTCCGGGGAGTCGCACGTCCTGATCCACACGCCCGACGTCGGTGTGGCCGCAGGCGTCCTGTCCCGCCTTGGTGTGGTCCCAAGTGATGCGACAGGCAGGGGCGACGACACGCTCATGGGCACCGGACTCAACGGCATGGCCCCGGAGACGATTGTGGCCGCACTGGTTGCAGGAGGCGTGCGCGTCCGCGGATTCACTGTTGGGCACGCAAGCCTGGAAGAACGGTTCGTGTCCCTTACTGGAGAGGGGTTTGACGTTGCCGGCTGAAACCGCTGCTGGTATTCCATCTGCCACCGGGCGGTCCGGGGCAGGGTGGGCACTCCTTGCCTCTGAACTGTCGGTACTCTTCCGCAGGCTCCGCACGTGGGCCATGCTGGTCGCGTTGGCCGCCGTGCCCATCCTGATTGCAGTCGCGGTGAGGTTGTCGTCGAGGCCCGCAACTCCTGGCCGCGGCCCGCTGTTCCTGGACAGGATCACCCAGAACGGGCTCTTCGTGGCGGTCACGGCGCTGGTGGTATGCGTGCCATTGTTCCTTCCCCTCACCATAGGTGTGGTGGCAGGAGACACGATCGCAGGGGAAGCGAACCTCGGAACCTTGCGGTACCTGCTGTTGGCACCTGCGGGGCGCATTCGCCTGCTGTTGGTCAAGTACGCGGGAACGGTCGCCTTCTGTTGTGCCGCGACGGCAACTGTGGCAGCGTCAGGCACCCTGGCCGGCGTCGTCCTCTTTCCCGTAGGGCCGGTCACCCTGCTGTCCGGCGACACCGTCAGCGTGGGCGATTCCGCACTGCGGTCGCTGCTGATCGCTGCCTACATCACGGTGTTCCTGATGGGGTTGGGGGCGATCGGCCTTTTGATCTCGACCTTCACCGATGCGCCTGTTGGTGCCATGGCAGCCACGATTGTCCTGTCCGTCGTGTCGCAGGTCCTCGACAACCTGCCACAGCTGGAGTGGCTGCATCCGTGGCTTTTCAGCCACCACTGGCTGGACTTCGCTGATCTGCTCAGGCAGCCCATCGACTGGACATCGTTTGGTGCGAACGCGCTGCTGCAGTCCGGCTACATAGTGGTGTGCGGCGCCTTGGCGTATGCGAAATTCTCCAACAAGGACGTGTTGTCGTAGCTTTGTCGTAGGCTCTTTGCATGGCCAGATTCTTTGATGTGCACCCGGAAGACCCTCAACCACGCGCCATCGGCCAAGTGGTGAATATGCTGCGGGACGGCGGCTTGATCGCCTACCCCACCGACTCCTGCTATGCCTTGGGCGCCCAGATCGGAAACAGGGAAGCGCTGGACCGGATACGCACCATCCGGCATCTGGACGGCAAACACCACTTCACTCTGGTCTGCAAGGACTTCGCCCAGATGGGCCAGTTCGTCATGCTGGACAACGACATCTTCAGGAGCATCAAAGCTGTAACCCCCGGCAGCTACACGTTCATCCTTCCGGCCACCCGGGAGGTTCCGAAGCGGCTTCTGCACCCCAAGAAGAAAACAGTCGGCGTCCGCATCCCGGACCACAAGGTGGTGCAGGCACTTCTCGCCGAATTGGGCGAGCCTCTGCTGTCCAGCACGCTCCTGCTGCCGGATGAGGAAGAACCGTTGACCCAGGGCTGGGAAATCAAGGAGCGTTTGGACAACCAGGTGGACGGCGTGATCGATGCCGGAGACACAGGTTCGGAACCAACCACGGTGATCGACTTTTCGAGCGGGGTGGCCGAGGTGGTACGGCGCGGTACGGGCGATCCTTCCCGCTTCGAATAACGGTCAAGGCCGACGGCGGTGGCGTACTATTCCGGCTTTCGCGCCCGGCTTGGCTGTACCCGCATGGGTTCACCGGGCATTTTGGGAAACTCCGGCGGGAAAGGCATCTCGCCCTGGCCGTTCTCGACATCGCGTTCCCACCATGTGAGCAGGACGTCAATGTCACCTGGATGATCGTGCATGGCCGCCCAAGGATCCCCCACCTTTTTCAACCGGTCGGGAACAGTGGTGATGGTGTACTTACCGGGGTCCGCATTCTCCAGTTCCTCCCAGGTCAAAGGGCAGGACACCTGCGCTGTCGGTACAGCCCGCGGGCTGTAGGCGCCAGCGATGGTCCGGTCCCGGTTGGCCTGGTTGAAATCCACGAAGATCCGCTTTCCGCGTTCCTCCTTCCACCACGCCGTGGTGACCTTGTCGGGCATGCGGCGCTCAAGTTCGCGTCCGGCAGCGATCACGGCGTGGCGGACCTCGAGGAACTCGTGCTTGGGATGGATGGGGGCGTAAACATGCAGACCACGGTTACCCGATGTCTTAATGAACGCCGTCAGCCCGGCCTCCTCCAGGACAGAGCGAAGCTCAATCGCAGCCGGGATGGCGTCGTCGAAATCCGTCCCGGGCTGGGGATCCAAATCGATCCGTAGCTGGTCGGGGTTATCGGGATCGTTGGCACGGGAAGCCCAGGGGTGGAAAACCACTGTGTTCATCTGGGCTGCCCACACCGCTGCCGCAGGTTCGTCGATGACCAGTTGGGGGTGTGACCGCGCGCTCGGGTAGGTAACAGTGACGGCGCGAACGTACTCAGGGGCGCCCTTGGGAGGGTTCTTGGAGAAAAACATCTCTCCATCGATGTTTCCTGAGTACCGCTGAAAGCTCACAGGCCTGTTGCCGTTGGCGGCGACAAACGGCTCGCCGACATCGATCAGGTAGTTGGCGAGATCGAGCTTGGTAAGCCCCGCGTCCGGCCACATGACCCGGCCCGGACTGGAAATCCTGACCTCACGTGGGCCGTTGGGACCGGGCACGGTTACAGTGGTTGCTTCACTCGCCATGGGCACAAGCTACCCCGTAAAGGTGCGCCGCGTCAGCACCTTGTGCCTGATGCCCGAGGGCGTGTTTCGTGATGGGCTCTTCTCCTGCCGCTCCGGTAGGTAATGATGTTCATATGCCCACCGTCGAGACATACCTGACCGTCGCCGTCGCTGATACCCGTGTTTCCGCCCTCCATGTCCAGCCTGAGGACAGTTTTGCCACCTTGGTGGTGGCCCATGGCGCCGGGGCCGGGATGGAACATCCCTTCCTGCAGGGCTTCGCCTCGGCCATGGCGCAGGAGGGTGTGGCTACACTCCGTTTCAACTTTCCCTCCCGCGAAGCCGGGCGTCGCTTCCCGGACCGTCCGCCACTTGCCATCGCAACGTGGCGGGCCGTGATGGAGGCAGCGGCAGAGTTGTCGGACGGTAATCCGTTATGGGCCGCAGGCAAATCGTTCGGGGGGCGCATGGCGTCCATGGCGGTGGCCGAAGGCATGCCCGCGCAGGGACTCGTCTACCTTGGGTACCCGCTGCATGCCCCCGGGAAGCCTGAGAAGCTCCGGGATGAACACCTTTACGGAATAACCGTGCCGATGCTGTTCCTGCAGGGCACCCGGGACACCTTCGCCACTCCTGAAATCCTGGAAGGCGTGGTGTCCAGGATCGGCCCGACGGCGAGGCTCCAGTGGTGCGAGGGCGGTGACCATTCATTTGCGGTCAAGGGCCTGAAGCGGACCGCCGCTGAAACAGGTGCTTCGCTGGCACCCGAGGTAGCTGCGTTCTTGAAAACGGGTGCCTGAACCTACTTGGGCAGTGGCTCGTGGCGAAGGTACGATCTCCGGAAATGTCCTGTGCCGGCCGTGAGTGCGCGGAGGTCGATGGCGTAACGCAGGAGTTCCTGGTCCGGCACTTCCGCAAGGATCTCGGTACCCTCGTTGTCGGTGGCATTGGTGCCGTTCACCCGCCCTCGTCGCCCGGAGAGGTCGCTCATGACAGCTCCGACGTATTCGTCGGGCACGCTGATCACCACGGAGGAGACAGGTTCAAGGAGTTGGATTTTCGCGGCGGCGGCAGCCTCCCGCAGCGCCAAGGCGCCTGCTGCCTGGAAGGCGGCATCGGAGGAATCCACGCTGTGGGTCTTGCCACCCACCAGCGTTACCTTGATGTCCACCACCGGGAATCCTGCAGACACCCCCTTGAGCATTTGGGCCCGGACCCCCTTTTCCACGGACGTGACAAACGTTCCCGGAATGACCCCGCCAACGATCTTGTCCGTGAACGCAAACCCCTCGCCGCGTGCCAGCGGTTCCACCTCGATGTCGCAGATGGCGAACTGGCCATGGCCGCCTGATTGCTTGACGTGGCGGCCGTGTCCGGTTGCCTTGCTGGCGAACGTCTCCCGAAGGGGAGTAATGATATCCACGGTCTGCAGCTTCACGCCTTGGTTTCGCAAGCGGTCCATGATCACCTCGGCGTGCGCTTCGCCCATGCACCACAAGATGAGCTGATGGGTGTCCGGGTTGCGCTCAAGCCTGAGTGTTGGATCGGCGGCCGCTACCTTTCCAATGCTCTTCGCCAACGCGTCTTCGTCGCTTCGTGATGCGCCCTCCACGGCGATCGGCATCAAGGGTTCGGGCATGTTCCAGGTCTCGATCAGGAGCGGGGCTTCGCGGTCCGAGACGGTGTCGCCTGTTTCGGAACTTGCCAGTTTACTGATGGCACAGATGTCACCCGCGATGCACTCCGGGACGGCTTTGAGGCTGGATCCCACCGGGGAGTACAGGTGTGTGATGCGCTCATCCGCGTCGTGGTCCTCATGTCCCCTGTCCGCCAGTCCCCTGCCGCCGATGTGAATGGACGAATCCTCGCGCAGCGTTCCCGAGAAGACCCGAAGCAGGCACACCCGGCCGAGGAAAGGGTCCACGGTGGTCCGCACGACCTCGGCGGCGAGACGGCCCGCGGGATCGCAGTGCAACGTCTTCAGCGATGAACCGTCGAGCGTCATGGCTGCAGGTGGCGTCCGTTCAAGGGGCGATGGCATAGCGTCGGTGAGCAGGGACATCAGTTCCGGCAACCCAAGGCCCGTTTCGGCCGAGGTGGGCAACACGGGAAAGAAACTGCCGCGTGACACGGCGGTTTCAAGGTCGTTGATGAGGTCGGGCAACGGCAGTTCTTCACCGCCCAGGTACCTGTCCATGAGGGTTTCGTCTTCGCTTTCGGCAATGATTCCTTCCAGCAGGGCATCCCTTACTGATTCCACATCGGCCGTGGGGGTCAACTCCTCCGCTGCGCCGTGAAGGACACCGATGAGGCCGGCGTTACCCACTGCCGGAACGTACAGCGGGAGGACAGATTCTCCGAAGGCTTCCCGGCAGCGCTCGACGGCGGCGCTGAAGTCTGCGCGGGGATGGTCCAGTTTGCTGATCACTACTGCGCGGGGCAACCGGATCTTTTCGCATTCGCTCCACAGCGCGACGGTGGCGCCGTCGATTCCCTCCACGGCGGACACAACAAAAAGGGCCGCGTCGGCGGCCCGCAAACCAGCCCGCAACTCGCCTGTGAAGTCGGTGTAGCCGGGGGTGTCGATCAGATTGACCTTGATGTCGCCAATGAGGATCGGTGCGACGGACAGGGTTACCGAGCGTTGTTGATGGATGGCTGAAGGATCAGCATCGCTGACAGTCGTGCCTTCGCTGATGGAGCCCATCCTGGTAATGGCTCCCGTTGCCGCGAGCAGCGCTTCGACCAGCATCGATTTGCCGGAGCCCGAATGCCCGACCAGTGCCACGTTGCGTATCCTGGCGGGGTCTCGGTGTGCAGAAACCACGCCGTTCCCACTGCGCCTGGTTTCATTCGCGGTGGGGCTTGTAGCTTTTCCTGCATCCCGCGTGCCCTTTGCAGACATGGCATCTCCTGAGGTTCTCCCGCCGCGGAGCCCGAACGCTCATGGTTCGCATCCAGAGCTCCGAATCTTTAAGAGGATTGGACACCCTGAGGCGACCACACGGCAAGTGCCTGCAGCCACTGAACCAAAGCCCGCGGCGTCGCACGTCCCCCGCTGTCCCTGATGCCGGGCTAAACGGTGAGCAGCCCCCACAGCAACCACGCTGACGCCGCCACGCAGCCGGCAATGACGACCGTGAACCCGGAGAGCCACACAAACCCAGGCACGCCAGTGGTCCGGCCCAGAATGAAAGCGTCTGACGAAGCGAGGCGTTCACGGCGTTTTGTGTGGACGCCGGCCAGCTTCAAGAGGTCACGCACCCCTCCTACGGTCAGGGCTACGCCCAGGGCCAACACGACGTAGTTGACTACGTCGGGAGTGGCAAAAAGGAGCAAAACTTGGGCAATCCCTGCGCTGGCCAGAGCCACCAGTATCCCCGTGAGGTTGCGCAGGAAGACCAGAGAAACCAAGAGGATCAAGGCCCCGACCGACATGGCAGCGCCGGACCGCCCGGCACTGACCGCCGCAATCAGGCACAGTCCCACGACGGCCGGGGCAGGATAACCCCAGAAACCGGACCACGCCGCACCGAAGGCGCTCCGGCCACTGCTGACCAGGCGGCCGGAGTGATCGAGCCCGATCCGGAGTCCATGGACGAATCTTCCCGTCATGAGGGCTGCGTAGGCATGGCCCAGTTCGTGGACGAAGGTGACGTACAGGCCGAACCATCGCCACGTCGCGCGCGGGATGCTGAGGACCACAGCACAGGCGAGGATGCCAACGAGGACAGGCATGGGTACGGCAGTGGTGTGGGTCTGGGTGAAACCACGGACCACCGCCTCCCACCACATTTGCAGAAAGTTCACTGAACCGCGGTCCGCAGCCGGGTATGCAAGCCCGCGATGAGGATTTCCAAACCGAATTCGAAGGCCGCTTCGCCCCGCTCATCGGCAGGTCCCGCGTTGGCCAAGGCGCCGCTGAGGGCCGGGAAGCCCTGCTGTGGAGGTGCCCAGACAACGTCCGGGGCTGCCAGATCCAAGGCAAAACCCAGTGCGAAGCTGTCGATGGTGGAGATCGCGGACAACACGTCGCGGCCGCGGAAACCGGCGGCTTCCAGGGCCAGTGCCAGGTCCTCGTAGAGCCCAAGGACCTGGTGGTCCTGCACCGTCTGCAGTACCAGCAGCGGAGCGAGCCTGGGGTGCCGGGCAAAGGCATCCCGGTAGCTACGGACAATCGCGCGAAGGGCGGCCTCCCAATCCTGCCGGGCGTCGAGTTCGTAAGTGCTTTCGGAGATGATGCGGCCCCGCATGAGTTCAAGGATCTCTTCGCGTCCACTGACGTGGTTGTAGATGGAGGACTGGCTGACGCCGATCCGTTTGGCCAGTTTGGGCAGGCTGAAGTCCCCGGCCTCGTCCACCAACTCCAGGGCGGCGGTGACGAGTGCGTCGATGGATATCAGCGGGACCAGCGGGCGTGCCATACGGGGTACTCCATTCAAGGTTGTTGTTACGACTCTAGCCAGAAGTTGCCCGATGGGTATTGTGCTGCGGATCACAAGACCTTACGATAAACGAAAGGCTTTCGCTTAAGTCTCCCTCCCCCAGTTTTCCCCTTCACCCCATAGGATCCCCATGTCTGATCTGGAAACCCGACCGCCAGCAGCCGATGCTGGAAACGGGCTCAAACGGAACGCCATCGGCACCGGCGGCATCGCCTTCCTGGTGATCTCCGCAGCGGCCCCACTTACCGTCATGGCCGGCGTGGCCCCCGTAGCCATTGGAATCGGGGGCATCGGCGCCCCCATGGGCTACGTCGTCGCCGGCGCGGTGCTGTTGGTATTCGCCGTCGCTTTCATGGCAATGACCAAGCACGTCAAAGCCGCCGGCGGCTTCTACACCTACATCACCTTGGCCATGGGCAAGACGGTGGGACTTGCCTCGGCAATCCTCGCGATCGTGTCCTACAACTGTCTGCAAATCGGGGTCTACGGGCTGTTCGCGGTCCAGACCCAAGCCATGCTTCGAACGCTTTTCGGCCTGGAAGTCCCTTGGCCGCTGGTAGCCCTGGCCGCGATAGCGGCTGTTTGGTTCCTCGGCTACCGCGGAATTGACGTCGGCGCCAAGGTGCTGGGCGTCTTGCTCATCGCTGAGACCGCGATCCTCGCCATCATGGGTGTTGGCATCCTGGCCCGCGGAGGTGCCGAAGGTATCAGTTTCGCTTCCTTCTCCCCCGAAAACGCCTTCACTCCCGGAGTCCTGGCCATTCTCGCTATCTGCTTCGCGGCGTTCATGGGCTTCGAATCAACGGTCCTGTACCGGCATGAAGCACGTAATCCGGACAAGTCCGTCCCCAGGGCGACCTACATCGCCGTGGGATTCATGTCCGTGTTCTACGCCTTCATTGTGTGGACGGTCATCCAGGCATTCGGCAACGGGAACGTGGTGGCTGCTGCCGGTGAACTCGCCGACGGGATGTTCTTCGCCACCATTAACCAGTACGTGGGCCCCTGGGCCGAGGTCGTCATGTATGTGCTGATCGTGACCAGCGTTTATGCCTCCCAGCTGGCCTTCCACAACGCCATCAACCGCTATGTCTACATGCTGGCCAAGGACGGGATCCTTCCCGCCTTCCTGGGCAGGACACACCCGAAATACAAGTCACCGCACCGTGCGGGACAGATCCAGACGGTGCTGGCCGCCGTCGTCATCCTGATCTGTGCCGTGGCCAATGCCGACCCCTACAAGCACCTGCTCATTTGGGTCAACACACCAGGCATCGTGGGGATCGTGGCGTTGCAGGGGCTTGTTTCGGTGGCCGCGTTCATCTACCTGCGCCGGAACCCCGCCGCAGTGACCAACCGAGTGCTCATTCCAGTCAGCATTGCATCGGCCTTCCTGCTCTTCGGGGTCGTGGCGCTGATCGCCGTCAACATCGAACTGCTGACCTTTGCCGATGCCGTCACCAACGCCATTCTCCTGTCTGTCACACCCATCGTTTTCCTCGCAGGCCTGCTGATCGCCCGCCGCCTGCGCACTGCCCGCCCCGATGTCTTCGCCCGGATTGGAAGCTTTGAAACCCATGACTCCTGACCTCATCGTCCTCGCCGATACCATCCACACCCTGGACGAGCACCCACAGCGTGGGCCCGTCCAAGCGGTCGGGGTCAGCGACGGCACCGTGACCGCCGTCGGGAGCCGCGCTGACGCCCACGACTGGCGACAGGCGGGCACAAACGTGGTGGACTTCGGCAGCGCGACACTCACGCCGGGCCTGGTTGACTGCCACATCCATCCGGTATTCGGCCTGGACCTCACCGTCGGTGTGGACCTTTCCGGTGCTTCGACGCTTGATGAAGTTCGGACGCTCCTCCGCGACCAGGCAGCACACGACGACGAGTGGTTGCGTGGCTGGGGCCTGAATCCGAACGCGTTCGGCACGGCGCCCTTGCACCGCAGCATGCTGGACGACGTCAGCGGCGGCAAACCGGCACTGATCCGGTTGTTCGACGGGCACTCGGCCGTGGCCAACAGCCGCGCCCTGGAGGTGGCCGGCGTCCGTGGCAGGTACGCGTTCGAGCAAGCCTCGGAAGTGGTCTGTGACGCCGAAGGAGTTCCTACCGGCCTCTTGCTCGAAGCCGCCGCCATGGAGCTCGTGCAGCGCCACATCCCCCAGGAGTCCTTTGCCCGGCGCAAGACGAGACTGGCCGCGTTGCTCCGGGATTTTGCGAGGTCGGGACTCACCGGCGGCCACATCATGGACCACAGTGCAGAATCCGCAGCGCTCTTCCACGCACTCGAGGCCGACGGTGAGCTGCCGCTCCGGCTGCGCTCTGCGCCGTGGTGCATGCCTGGCACCGGAGAGGACGACTGGAAGGAACTCGCCCGTACCTTGGGCAAGGGTGGGCGCCGCTGGTCCGTTGAAGCCATCAAGCTGTTCGTAGATGGAACGGTGGATAACGGAACGGCCTGGCTCTACGAACCCGATCTGTACGGCGAATCCACGGCGCCCTTCTGGCCGCGGCCAGAAGAATACTCAGCCGCCGTCCGCTACTTCGCCACCCGCGGAATCCCGACGGCGACCCACGCGATCGGTGACGCCGGAGTGCAACACGTGCTGGAAGCGATGGAGTCCCTCCGCGATGTTGTGCCGTCGGATGTCCTCCGCCGGACCGTCCACAGGATCGAGCACCTCGAAACCGTTCCGGACGAACTCGTGGCGCGCTTCAAGGATGCGGGGGTGGTGGCGAGCATGCAACCGACCCATTGCACTCATTACTCCCTGGCCGACCATAGCGACAACTGGTCCACCAGGCTCGGTCCCGAGAGGGCCGACAGGGCGTGGCGCTGCCGGGATCTTCGTGAAGCCGGTGTCGCCCTGGGGATTGGCTCCGATTGGCCAATCGCTCCTTTCCCGCCGTTGCCCATCATGGCGGATGCACGCCTGCGGCGCCGTTCGGGCCACCCGGAGCAGGACCCCATCGCTCCCGCCCAGGCACTTACGGCGCTTCAAGCGCTTGAGGGCTACACCTCACACGCAGCAAAAGCCGCAGGGCTATGGGATGTTTCGGGGTCCATTTCCAAGGGCAAGCGGGCGGACTTCACTGTTCTTGAACTGGACCCTCTTAGCGCAGCGCCGGACGAGCTGGCCGCAAGCCGCGTCCTGGGAACGTTCGTGGACGGGGAAATCCAGTTCATGCTGGACCGTTCGGCCTAGCAGGCCGCCCTACATCCGGTTCTTGGTCCTGGCGGTAGCCGGTGCGGTCCACGGGTCTTCGGGCCAGGGATGCTTGGGATAACGTCCCCGCATCTCTGCCCGGACCTGCGCGTAGGGGCCGGACCAGAAAGACGAGAGATCATCCGTGACGGCCAGGGGACGCCCTGCCGGGGACAGCAAGTGAAAGAGCACGGGCACCCTGCCGTCCACCAGCCGGGGCGTGCTGTCCCAGCCGAAGCACTCCTGCAACTTGACCGCCACGACGGGACGACCGCCGTCGTCATCCACGTCCGGATAGTCAAGGCGCACCAGAGAACCGCTGGGCACCGCAAGGCGTTCGGGAACAAGAACGTCCAAACGGCCGGCATCCGGCCATGGAAGGAGGCGGCGCAGCGGATCGGCAAGATTCACGGCACTGGCAGCAGTGCCAGTGGCCATCGCCTCCAACTCGGGGGCCAACCATTCTTCCAACCTGGCCAACAGGCCTGATTCCGTGACATCTGGCCAAGGATCACCGAGCTCACGGTGGAGCAGGGCCAAACGCCGCCGGAACGCATCGGCGTTGCTGGACCAATGCAGCATGGATAATCCGTTCTTGCCCAGGGACTCTGCTACTGCCCTTCGTCCGGACGCGACGCTGGGACGTACCGGCGTTGAGGACAGCACAATCGCCCCAAGCCTCCGTTCCAGGCGGGCGGTCACGCGACCTTGGTCAAAGGTGGCGTACTCCTTCCCGGTCAAGAGGTGGGGGGCCGCGGCCTCGGCCAGTTCCGCCGAAAGCGGCGCGGCCGAGCGAATAACCGCGCCCGTCCCGGCAGCGTCGCGGCCCTGCGCGCGTGAGACCTCAGCAACCGCCAGCCAATCGTGCCCTGACAACGGACTCCCGGCCGGCAGTCCCGCCCGCGTACCCGAGGTCAGCAGATAGCTGTCCGGGCCACTCCCCGTAACGCGTTTGGCCATACGGTCCGGGAACGCCAGCGCCACCACGAAGCCGGGCGCCTCAGCCGCCGTGATGTGGCGGGCATTTGGTAAGGGCACGACGGCGGTCGCCTCCTGCCGCGCGATGCTCTCCATCCGCTTCACGTCTTCGGCGAAACGCCGCGCTGCGGGATCTGATCCGGAACGCAGGTAGCCCAGTAGCTTGGTCAAGTCCGCCCCGGGAGCACGCTGATCGCCGGCCACCATGGCCACCGTCTCGGCCGCGACGCGTCGGCCCACAACTGCTGATCCGTCCAGCAGGGCCCGGGCCAGACGCGGATCGGCGGGTACGCGCGAAAGAGTTTTGCCCAGGGCGGTGGCTGTTCCGTCTTCCGTCACGGCGCCCAGTTCCCTGAGCACTTCCATAGCGTCGTCCATGGCGGCAGAGGGCGGGGTATCCGACAACGCCAGCCCCTTGCCGCGGGGCGCGCCCCAGCACGAGAGCACCAACGCCGCTCCAGTCAGGTCAGAGGCCAGGATCTCCGGGGTTTGATGGGCAGGGGCGGAAGCAAAGTCCCGTTGGTCGTAGCAGCGGACCACGGTACCCGGTCCCTGCCGCGCCGCGCGCCCCGCACGCTGATCCGCCGATGCACGTGAGCAGGAGACGGTAACGAGACCGGACATGCCGCGGCCGGCATCCCTGCGCGGTTCGCGGGACAGCCCTGAGTCGACGACCAACCGGACTCCCGGAACGGTGAGTGACGACTCAGCCAGAGACGTGGACACGATGATCCGTGCTGCGCCTCCCGGCTCCCGCCCGGATACTGCGCGGTCTTGGGCGTCAGGACCCACTTGGCCGTGCAACTCAAGAACCTCAACGTTCCCCGACACCTCCGCCCGTAGGCGGGAAGCGACGTCGGATACCTCACGGACGCCCGGGAGGAACACCAAGGCATCCACGTCGGGGTTCCCGGCCACGGCGGCTGCGTGGGCCTCCGCCGTGGTGCGGGCAACGTGATCGAGGAAGGTACGGGCCACTCCCCGTTCGTCCAAACGGTGTTCCCGGAACGGACGCCACTGAACGTCCAAAGGGTGCATTACGGAAGGGCAGTCGATAACGGGAGCCGGCCCGCCGCCGTCGTCCCCGGTTCCCAACAACGCGGCGAACCGCCGGGCATCAAGGGTTGCCGACATGGCGACCAGTGTGAGGTCCTCGCGGAGTTCGCGGACCTCGGCGAGCATCCCCACCAGAAGATCAGACTCAAGGCCCCGCTCATGGACCTCGTCCAGGACCACCGCCTGGACGCCCTCCAAACCGGGGTCGTTGAGGAGTCGCCGGACGAGTATCCCGGGAGTAACGAACTCCACCATCGTGTCCGGACCCGTCCTGGACTCGCCACGGACGGTGTAGCCCACCTTGCTGCCCAACCGGGTTCCGTCCAAGGAAGCGAGCCGCCGTGCGGCGGAACGTGCTGCGACCCTCCGGGGTTGGGTCACGACGACGCGTGGCTGCCCGGAATGCCACTGACCAATGAGGTTCGCCAGCAGCGGCGGCACCAGCGTGGTCTTTCCCGTACCTGGCGGTGCCTGCACAACCGCAGTGCCGCCTTCGCCCTGTTGCGACAGGGCCGCTGCAAGGTCCTGGATGGAGTCGGCGAAGACCAGTCCCCTGCCAATGGTGTCCAGTCTGAAAGTCACCAAACCATTGTCGCTGTTTTTTGGTGCCGTCCTGGCAGCCGAAAGGCCGCGCCCCTTTTGAGGGCGCGGCCTTTCGAAACATTCGGACTAGCCGATGGTGGAGGCGTCGATGACGAAGCGGTAGCGGACGTCCGAGGCGAGAACTCGTTCGTAAGCGTCATTGATCTTGCTGGCAGGAATGACCTCGATCTCCGCACCAAGGCCGTGCTCGGCACAGAAGTTCAACATCTCCTGCGTTTCGCGGATGCCACCGATCATGGAGCCGGCGAAACGACGGCGACCGCCGATCAAGGCAAAGGCGTTCACCGGGAGCGGTTCTGCGGGCGCGCCGACGTTGACGAGCGTCCCGTCGAGCGTCAACAACTGGAGGTAGGCGCTGATGTCGATCGAAGCGCTGACCGTGTTGATGATCAGGTCGAACGTACCGCCGAGCTGTTCGAAGGTGGCGGGGTCACTGGTCGCGTAATAGTGGTCTGCGCCCAACTGCAGGCCATCTTCCATCTTCTTCAGGGACTGCGACAGAACCGTCACCTCGGCACCCATGGCGTGGGCAATCTTGACGCCCATGTGTCCGAGACCGCCCAGCCCGACAATCGCTACCTTCTTGCCCGGACCCGCGCCCCAGTGATGCAGCGGGGAAAAGGTGGTGATACCGGCGCAAAGCAACGGAGCAGCAACATCGAGGTCCAGCCCTTCCGGAATGGTCACCACGAAGTCCTCATTCACCACGACGTTGCTGGAGTAGCCACCCTGGGTGATGGTACCGTCGCGGTCCACCGCGCCATAGGTGCCCACGTTGCCCTTCAGGCAATACTGTTCCTCGCCGGCCAGGCAGTTCTTGCATTCCTTGCAGGAGTTGACCATGCAGCCGACGCCGACGCGGTCGCCGACCTTGTGTTTGGTCACCTCGGCGCCAACCTCGGTAACGATGCCGGCGATTTCGTGGCCCGGCACCAAGGGGTACTGCTGGGGACCCCAGTCACCGCGAACGGTGTGGATGTCCGAGTGGCAGATACCCGCAAACTTGATATCAATATGGACGTCGTTCGGGCCAACTTCGCGGCGTTCAATGGTGGTCAGGGTCAGGTCGCCCGTGGCCGAGGGTGAGGCAAATGCGGAAGCGGTAGGCATGTTTCTCCAACGTGTCTGTCTTTAGTGGATGTTTCCATCTAACACGCTTTGGCTGAGTGTAAGCAGTCACTGCTGTTACGGGTACTGGCAGAAACCCTCTCGGCATGATGAGGATGTTGCCGTTGGAGGCTCTGTCAGCAGGAGCTGCATGGGTGGATTTTCGGCTTCCAAGACCGGCGTAGTCACGGACTTTTCCACATAGCCCGTGAGGGGGCTAATCGCCGGCGTCGGGCCATGACAGGCTCGTTGCATGGACACAAACGGGCAGGTTCTCAGTCGGCCGGGCGAACCGTCCGACGTGTCCTTCCGTTCAGGGAATCCGCAATCCGAGCAATCAGGCTCCAGCGATTTGTCCCCGAGCGATCACAACAGTAAGAGGCTTCCTGTCAGCTGCGGACCCACGTCCGGCTCTGGAGGTGGTCCGTCAGAACAGGCACAGTTGCTTGACGATGCTTCCGAGGCGTTGGTCGAGCTGTGTGATTCGGTCGCTGCCGATGCCCGGTTGTTTGGCTTTGGGGAGGCTGCTGATTTTGCGGGCCGGGTAGAGGATCTGTCTCGTCAGCTGGAGTACGTGCAGGTCGTCGCGGCGCAGGCTGTGGAGCGGACCCGGACGGAGGCGCAGCGTGCGGCGCCGGCACCGCAGCCCGGACAGACCCCGCCGTCGAGTGCGCAGGAGTGGCGGACGGGGTGGACCGAGCCCGCCGGTGAGTCAGAAGGCGGCGTCGGCGGTGGATCCGGTGGTGGTACGGGTGAAGCAGCCACCGGAAGCGCCGTCAAAGCGGGTGGTGCTGGTGCTGGTGGTGGTGGCAGTGTTTTGGATGATGGGTACCGGAACGCGGCGGAGTTCCTCCGGGCCCGGTTGCGGATCGGGATCGGCGAAGCACGGCGCCGGCTCGCCCTCGCGAACGATGTCCTGCCCGGGGCCGGAATAACCGGCCAGGAAATCCCGGCCCGTCGTCAAAGACTCGCCGAGGCCCTCCACACCGGACAGGTCCCGTCCCGGTCCGCGACGATCATCAGCACCGCCCTGGACAAAGC